>NZ_CAIKKU010000693.1 GCF_903828115.1 uncultured Thiodictyon sp.
AGCACGCAACGCAGCGCTCGCCAGCGAGATCGCGCCGCACTGGGGTGCGGCGCTCCCAGTGGCCGGGACTATGATCGAGGCCTGCACGTTCATCGACCGGGTGACGCCCGCGATGATGTTAACCAGCGGATCTATTTGCGCCTAATTGCGTTCATTTGCGGCCAAATACTCTTATTGGGATAATCTGTGTTCATCTGTGTTCATCTGTGTTCATCTGTGGACAAAAGATCTTTCCAGGATCAGGCGCAGGCCCCGCTGTCCGCCCCCGGCAACGCGGCGAGCGCCGCCAGGAACCGCTGTGTCTCAGCCTCCAGCGCCGCCAGCAGGGGCGCTGCCGCGCCCAGTTCCCCGGACTTGCCCAGCGCATCCAGGGCGCGCGCCAGCCGGACCAGTTCGCGGCCGCCCAGGTTGGCGACGGACCCGACCAGGGTGTGGGCGGCAATGCGGATGCGTTCCACATCGGCCGTCTCGACCCCCAGCCGCAACTCGGCCACGCGCTCCGGTATGTCCGCCAGCGCGGCCTCGATCACCACGCTGAGGTCGCCGATGGCCTCGCGCAGTGCCCCGATCGCCCGCTGGTCGATCGGGCTGACGGCGGGAGGCTCGCTCGCCGGCGCAAGCTCAGACCCGCTCGCGGTCATCGCGTCCGCGTCCGGCGCCGCCGCGGCCGGGGCTTGGGGGCGGCGCCACCAGTGGTCCAGGGTGGCGAGCAGGTCCGGGGCGCGGATGGGTTTGGGCAGGTAGGCGTCCATGCCGGCGGCGAGGCAGCGGTCGCGCTCGGCCGGGTAGGCGTGGGCGGTCAGTGCGATCACGATCTGGTGGCGGCCGTCGGCCGCGTGCTCGCGCTCGCGCAAGGCCCGGGTGGCGGTGAGGCCGTCGAGCACGGGCATTTCGCAGTCCATCAGCACTACGTCGAAGGACTCGGCGGCCAGGGTGTCCAGGGCCTCCTGGCCGTCGCTGGCGATGCGGATGGCGCACCCGGCGCGCCGCAGGATACCGTTCAAGACCATCTGATTGACATGATTGTCCTCGACCGCCAGGACCCGGCAGCCGTCGAGGCGCAGGCGCGTCGGCGTCCGCTCCACCTCGGCCGGATCGGCATGGCCGCCCCCGAACAGCAGCGACAGGGCCTCGAGTAATTGGGTGCGGCGGATGGGCTTGACCAGGGCGTCGTCGGCGCCCTGCTCGCGCGCCTTACGGCCCTCTCCCACCTCGTCCATCGAGGTCTGCAGGACCACCCGGACGGCGCGCAGCGCCGGGTCGGCCCGCAGGTAGGCGAGCACCGCGAAGCCGTCCATCCCCGGCATCATGCGGTCGAGCAGGATCAGATCGAAGGCCCGCCCCGCGGCCTTGGCCTCCTCGATCAGCCGGACCGCCGTGGGCCCGTCCGGCGCCTCGGTGCAGCCCATGGACCAGGCACTGCACATGCGCTGCAGGTAGAGCCGGTTGGTGGCGTTGTCGTCCACGATCAGGACGGTGCGGCCCGCCAGCACCCCCAGGTCGCTCATCCGCCAGGGGGGCGCGGCGGGCTGGGCGCTGGTCTCCAGGGCGACGACGAAGCTGAAGCTGCTGCCCGCGCCGGGGCTGCTCTCCAGGTCCAGGGTACCGCCCATCATCTGCACCAACTGGTTGCTGATGGCAAGCCCCAGGCCGGTGCCGCCGAAGCGCCGGGTGGTGGTGTTGTCGGCCTGGCGGAAGGCCTCGAAGATGTGGTCACGCGCCGCGGGGTTGACCCCGATGCCGGTGTCGCAGACCGCGAACCCGACCGCCGGGCGTGCGGCCTCGGCCTCGTCGAGCCACACCCGCAGCCCCACCTCCCCGCACTCGGTGAACTTGATGGCGTTGCCGATCAGGTTGATCAGGACCTGGCGCAGTCGGGTCGGGTCACCGATGACATTGGTCGGGACCTCGGGCTCGACGTGGCAGATGACCTCCAGGCCCTTGCCGATGGCCTTGCCGGCGAGCATCTGCACGGTCTCCTCGGCCAGCTCCGGGAGGTTGAAGGGGGTACGTTCCAGTTCCAGCCGGCCGGCGTCGATCTTGGAGAAGTCCAGGATGTCGCCGATCACCCCCAGCAGGCCCTCGGCGGAGCTGATGCCGGTGTCCACGTAGTGGTCCTGCTCCTGGGTCAGCTCGGTGCCCTTGAGCAGCTCCAGCATCCCCAGGACGCCGTTCAACGGGGTGCGGATCTCGTGGCTCATGCTGGCCAGGAACTGGCTCTTGACGTTGGCCAGGTCCACCGCCCGGTCCCGGGCCTGCTCCAGGATCTCCGCCTGGTCGGCGGTCACGGTCACGTCCTGCACCAGCACCACCCGGTCCCCGGACTCCCCGTCTACGGTCTGGACATTGAAGGCGCGGCGGCGACCGTCCTGATCTTCACACCGGTGGGGCAGGACGCTGAGGCCTTGCGGGTCGAAGCGCGTGAGGCCGCCGCACTCCCGGGCGAAGCGGTCCATGGTGGCGTTGAAGGCCTTGAAGCCCTCGGGGGTGGCGGACATGACCCCGATGTCCAGGGCCTGGGTGGCGGCGAACAGGATGTCCAGGTCCCGCGCCTGGCGGTTGGCGCGCAGGGTGCGCATGATGGAGGCGATGCGCATCAGAAAGATGTTGATCGGGTCGTCCTTCCAGATCAGATCGATGGCGCCGGCGTTCAGGGCGTGCTCGATCACGTCCTTGCGCTGGGAGTGCATCACCACCGTGATGTCGCGGGTGCGGTCGTCGGTGAGTAGGGCGCGGCACAGTTCATCGCCATTGCCCCCCGGCATGAAATAGTCGACCACCGCGAGTTGGGGCTTGTGGTGCCGGGCCACCGCGACCGCCTCGTCCATGGAATTGGCGATCACCACCGCGTAGCCGTTGTTGCGCAGCAGGTCGCTATACTTGGCACAGACCGTCGGAGAATCATCGACGAACAGGATGGACCCGCCCAGTTGCTCGCGGTTGCGCAGGAGCTGACGGGCGCGCCAGTCGCCCAGGCCGCCGGCCTCGCTGTAAGTCGTCAGAAACTTACGCATCCGGTAGGGCAAAAGCGTCAGGTCCTCCTTGAGCTGGATATCGTTGTTGGGGCGGCGGCTGGCGAGTTGATAGGCGCGATCATCCGGCTGCTCGGTGAAGATCATCACCGCCAGTTGGTCCAGGCGCCGTTCGGCGCCGATGCGCTCCAATAATTCCCAGCCGTTCATGCCGGGCATCAGCCAGTCCAGCAGGAGCCCGTCGAACGGCTGGCCCCCATCCAGGGCCGCGAGCAACAACTGGTAGCCGTCCTGCGCGTTGCCGGCGGCGCTGCAGGCCATCCCGGCGGCGCTGAGCGACTGGGTACAGACCGCGCGCATGGTCGGCGAGTCATCGACGATCAGGACGCGGAAGCGGGTCTGTTCAGGCATGGTCGGGACCCGGGCGCAGCAATCCCAGGCTCGGGTGCCCCGGGGCGCGCCGCGCGATCTCCCGCAGGTAGCCCTGGGCCAGGTCCTTGAGGCCCTTCTTGTGCAGCAGCAGGGCGATCAGGGCGAGGGCCTCGACATAATCCGCCGGACTCAGGCGCAGCTCGCCCTCGTCCACCGCGTGGAGCAGAGCCTCAGCCACCTCCAGAGCCTCGAAATCCTCGCCGCAGTCGGCCAGGACGCGCGCCTTGCCGAGCCGCGCGCGAGCGTCCGCGGGACGGCTTACGAGGACGACATCGAAGGTGCGCAGGGCCTCGGCGAAACGCTTGGCCTTGTAGTGGGCCTCGGCGTGGGCGAGGCGGGGGTCACCGATGAGGGGCGCCGGTGCCGACGGCGCCACGGTTACGGAGCGGGCTGGAGAGTGGGTCGGACGGGGCAGCGGGGTCGGGGTCTGGTGGACAGACGGGAGACTGTCG
The DNA here is from genome assembly GCF_903828115.1 of uncultured Thiodictyon sp. Lineage (GTDB taxonomy): Bacteria > Pseudomonadota > Gammaproteobacteria > Chromatiales > Chromatiaceae > Thiodictyon. Next base: position 3,857 of record NZ_CAIKKU010000693.1, read on the forward strand.
TCGCCGGCCGGCATACGCGCACCTGGCGCCGGGGCCGTTGCGCCGCGTACCGCGCCAGCGCGGGGCTGACCGGCGCGCGCCGGGGTGGCCGCGCCCGTGGGGCGGAAACCGACGCAGCCGTCGAGTTCCTGCATCCGGAACTGCTCCCGGGGGATGTTCCACTCCGCATGGTCCACGAACAGCCAGCCGTCCGGCTCCAACAGACGCCCGAGCACGGCCAGCGCGCGGCTGGTGGTCTCGGCATCGAAATAGATCAGCAGATTTTCGCAGAAGATCACGTCGAAGCGCCGGGCCAGGACCGCCGCCGCGTCCTCCAGCAGGTTGACCTGATAGAAGCTCACCCGCCCCAACAGGGCCGGCTCCAGGCGATAGGTGCGCGGACCCCGGGGGGTGAACCAGTGCTGGGCCGTGGTCGGGTCGGTACGGCGTAACGCGAGCGGTCCGTAGTCCCCGCGGCGCGCATCGGCCAGGCAGGTCGCGGAGATGTCACCGGCCACGAGCTCCACCGCCCGGGGCGGGATGCGGTGCTCCTCACACAGGATGGCCAGGCTGTACGGCTCCTCCCCCCGGGCGCAGGGCAGGGACAGGATCCGCGCCGGTTGAGCGGGACGGCAACGCATCAGCTCCGGGATCAGGCGCGTGATGGTGACCCGCATCTGGTCTTGGGCGCGAAAGAAATAGGATTCGTTGGTGGTGATGGCGTCGATGAAGGCCTGGGGCGGCAGGACCCCGCCCTGCAGCCGGTTCAGATAGATGACCGGGTCCAGTCCGTGGCGCTCGGCCTCCAGGCGCACCGCCAATTCCACCGGGGCCTGATTCTGCTCGGTGATACTGATACCGGTGCGGCCGCGTATCCAGGCCCGCAGGGTCTCGCCGACCACGCGGGGGTCGCTAGCGTCGGTCATGTGCGTTCATCCCGGACAAGACTCATCGCTGGCGTCATCGTCCCTCTCCCACCCAGCGCACGATCAGCCGCGCCAGTTCCGGGAGCGGCTGGCCGTGGGTGACGATGCCGCGCCTGATGGGTGCCCCGGGCATCCCGTCGACCACCGCGGTGGCCGGGTCCTGGACCAGGACCTTACCCCCCGCGGCCTTGATCAGGCCCAGGCCCTCGGCGCCGTCGTCCCCCAGGCCGGTCAGGACCACCCCGCAGGCGCGCACCCCGGCCGCGGCGGCGACGCTCGCGAACATGCGATTGATGTTCGGGGCATAGACCGATTCACCGGCGGGCTCGCAGTGCAGCCGGCCGCCCGGGGTCAGGACCAGATTACGCCGCCCGCCTTCCGCCAGATAGACCCGGCCCGCCGTCGGCACCTCGCCATGCCTGGCCACGGCCACCGGATGCCCGGTCTCCTGGCTGAGCCACAGGGCCAACCCGTCGCTGAACTCCCGGTCGATATGCTGACTGATCAAATAGGAGGCATCGAGCCCCCGGGTCACCTGGGCGAACAGGGTGGCGAGCGCGGTGGGTCCGCCGGTGGAGCTGCCCACGGCGACGACGCGGGTCCCGGCCGGGTGCATGGACGGCGGCGGCGCTGGTCTGGCGGCGGGCGCCGCCTGCTGCGCCCCCAAAGCACCGCCGGTCCCGGGGGCCGCGGGGTTCAGGGTCAGGACGGTACGCATCTTGGCCAGCAGCATTTCACCGGCGGCGAGCAGGGCCTCACGGGTGACCCGCTCCCCGGGGCGCGCCTGCAGCGCGGGGGTTCGGGTGTAGTCCAGGGCGCCGGCCTTGAGGGCGTCGAAGACATAGGTGGTGTTGCGCCGGATGGTCGCGCTGCTGATCAGGATGCGCGTGGGGCAACTTGCCATGATGCGCCGCGTCACCTCAACCCCATTGATATCCGGCATGTGCATGTCGAGCAGTACCAGTTGCGGGCGCAGCCGCTGCGCGGCCGCCACGCCATCGGCCCCGCAGCTTGCCTGTCCGAGCAGCCGGAAGCCCCCATCCGCCTGGATCACGGCGCTGGTGACCGCCCGGGCGACGGCCGAGTCATTGACGATCAGGACCCCAGGGGCGGCGGCGTGCTCAGGCATCACGGGCTGTCCCGGGGGCGGCGGCGCGCGCCGGGGCGCTCGCCAGGAGTTGGGCGACCAGGGCCAACATGGCGTCGGTGTCGAACTCGGACTTGGTGACATAGCGGTCGGCCCCGGCATCCAGGGCCTTGTCCCGGTCCTCGGCCCGATCCTTGTAGGACACCACGATGATGGGCAATTGCCGGAAGCGGTCCAGGCCGCGCAGGGTGCGGATCAGCTCGATGCCGTTCATGCGCGGCATGTCGATGTCGGTGATCAGGATGCGGTAGTCACCCGCCTTGGCCTTGTTGAGCCCGTCCACCCCGTTTACCGCGGTGGTCACCTGGTAGCCGGCCTGCTCCAGAAAATGCCGCTCGACCTCCCGCACCGTCACCGAGTCCTCGACCACCAGGACCTGGGCGGCCGTCGCGGCCTCCTGGGCCGGGTCCAGCGCCGCCGCGGCCTGCAGCCCCGCGGGCGCCAGAGAGCCGACCCCTTCGCGCAGGTGCTGCAGCAGATCGGTGACATCCATGATCAGGGCCACCCCGCCGTCGTCCAGGAGCGTCAGCCCGGAAACCTCCGCGACCTTGCCCAGCCGCTCGTCCAGCGGGCGCGCCACCATGTCCAGTTCGTCGATCACCGCCTCCACCAGGAGCCCGAAGCGGCGCCCGCCCTCCTCCAGCACCAGCAGGTGCTTGCGTCCCACCTCCTGCTGGATCGGCGCCAGGCCCAGGATGCCGTGGAGTTGGAACAGCGGCAGGGTCTCACCGTCCAGATGGACCGCCAGGCGGCCTTCCAACTCACGCAGTTCGCTCTGGGCGAGGCGTCTGATCCGGGTCACCTCGGTCATCGGAAAGGCGTAGCGTTGGTCACCGAACAGGGGGTGACGGCCGCCGACCACCAGCAGGCAGCGGGTGAGCGACAGGCTCAGCGGTACGTGCAGTTCAAAGCAGGTGCCGCGACCGGGTTCGCTGCGGACCGCCACGGTGCCGCCGCTGGACTCGATCCCCGCCTTGACGATGTCGAGCCCGAAGCCGCGCCCCGAGGTGGTGGAGAGGCTGCGCGCGGTACTCAATCCCGGCAGAAACAGGAACTGCATCCGCTCCTGGCCCCCCAGTTGCGCCCACAGGGCCGGGGTCGTATGCCCGGCGGCCACCACCGCGGCCTCCAGGCGCCCCAGATCGATGCCGGCCCCGTCGTCGCCGACCCGCAGGCGCATCAGGGCCCCCACGCGGTGCGCCGCGAGCGTCAGGCGCCCGGCGGCGGGCTTGCCCTGGGCCTCCCGCGCCGCGGGCGGCTCGATGCCGTGGTCCAGGGCGTTACGCAGCAGGTGCAGCAGGGGGTTGCGCAACTGCTCCAGCACGGCCCGATCGATGCGGTTGTCCTGGCCCTCCAGGTGCAGTTCCACCCGCTTGCCCAACTCCTGGGCCAGGTCCCGGACCATGCGCGGGTAGTCGTCGAAGAGGTCGGACAAGGGCAGCAGGCGCGCCTGGGTGACCTCATCGGCCAGGCCGTCGGCCAGGTAATGGAAGCGACCCTCCATCCGCTCGTGGGTTTGTGTGAGTCCATCGAGTCCGCCGGTGGTGGCGGCCAGCCGCTGGGTCACCTGGCGCAACGCCTCGTGCAGGGCCTCCCGGTCCAGGTCATCGCCGAGCGCGCCCGCCAGCAGCCGGCTGAGGCGCTGACCGGCGCGCGTCAGCTCCCGGGTCAGGCCGCGCAGTTGATTGCGCTGCCCGGCGAACGAGGCGACGGCCACCGTCAGCTCCCCGGAGAGGCGATGCAGGCGGTCGAGTTGCTCGTAGGCGAGCCGGGTGCGTTGGCCGCCGGCGGGCAGGTCGGCGGGGAGGTTGGCGGGAAGACCGGCGCTCGGCGCGAGCGCGACCGTCAGCGGCGGATCGGCCGGGGCGCCGACGAATGCCGGGTGGAGCGCGGTCGGCGGTGGTTCGGCCGCCGGGTCGGCGGACGCGGGGAGCGGGTCGGCGGCCGGCGCCGGCGGCGCACAGGGCGCGAACTGACCGCTCTCACGCAGGCGGGCAAGCTGTTCCAACAGGGGCTCGAGCGGCGGCGCCGCGGCCCCTTGCCGCAGGCCGGCCAGCAGCGACTCGATCCAGCGCAGGCCGCAGTCCAAGGCCGGCGGGAGGCCGGCGGACAGGTCCGGGGCCTCACCGTCCAGGGGCCCGTGCAGCAGGTCCTCCAGGGCCCCGGCCACGGTGCGGATGGCGTCGCAACCGACGGCCCGGGCCGCGCCCTTGAGCGTGTGGAAGACCCGCGGCAGGTCGTCATCGCCGCTGGTCCCGCTTGTCCCCGCCAGCAGGAGGCGGGCCGCGGCGACCTGGGTGGTGACCTCCTGCGCGAAGATGCCGAGGAGGTCCAACCCGCAGTCCCCATCGGTGGCGCGGTCCAGGGGCTCCGGGGGTTCCGGGGGTTCCGGGGCCGCCGGGGGCTCCGGCGGTGCCGGTGAGGGCGCCGGGAGGCCCGCCCGCTCGGCCTCGACCCGCGCGGTGAATTCCGCCAGGTCCGGCCAGGGGGTGCCGGCCAGCCGGGCGGCCAGGGTCTCGCGGATCAGGTCCACGGCCATCAGGCACAGGTCCACGGTGGCCGCTCGCCACGGGAGCCGGCCGTCGAGCTGGTCGTGCAGGACGTCCTCCAGGCGGTGCGCGAGGTCGCGCTCCTGATCGCACTGGACCGCCCGGGCCGCCCCCTTGAGGGTGTGGAAGACCCGCATCAGGGCCTCGATGTCGGCCCGATCCGGCGGGCCCTGCTCGAACGCGAGGGCGAGGCGGGTCGCCTCTTTGAGGTTGGCCGCCACCTCCTCGCGGAAGATCTCGATCAGCTCGTTCATGTCGGCGCCCCGGGCGCCAGGTCCCGCAGCAGGCCCAACTGCGCCGGCGCGAGCAGGTCCGACAGGCAGATCTCCTGGGTCATGACCCCGTCGATCAGCCACAGGTCGGTACAGCCGCCGACCCGCGCGCCCAGAACCGGGGGCCGTCGCTGCTCATCGCCCAAGGTCCTGATCCCCGCCACGGTGTCCACGATCAGCCCCAGCGGGTGTCCGGCGGCGGCGAAGCGCAGGATGCGGTTGCCGCGCTGCCAACCCGCCGGGTGGGCGCCGCCCAAGCGTTCGGCCAGGGCCAGCACCGGCAGGACCTCGCCGCGCAGGTTGAGCACCCCGGTGATGAAGCCCGGGGCGCCGGGCAGCGGGCTTAAGCGCACCGGCATCAGGATCTCGTCCAGCGCGGCGAGCCGGGTCAGGAACCGCCCGCCGGCGGCCGTGAAGAGCAGGGCCTCCATCGGCTTGACTCAGACCCGGAAGACGGCGACGGCGCTGGCGAGTTGGGTCGCCATGGCATTGAGCTCATAGGTGACCGAGCGGGTCTGGCTCGCCGCCTTGGCGACCATGTTGGCCGACGAGAGCATTTCAGTGGAGGTGGTCTGGACCATCCGCGCGGCGTCCGCCTGGGCGCGCACCGACTCCAGGATCATGGTCATCTGCTCCTGGATGCGGTCCATGGCCGCGTTGATGGCGACCAGCGCCTGGCTGGTCTCCCCGACCAGGGCGACCCCATGGTGAATCTCCTCGGACGACTTGTCCATGGCGAGCGCGGAGGACTCGGTGGCGCGCTGGATGTCGCGCACCATGCCGCTGATGTTGCCGGCGGAGTCGATGGAGCGGTCCGACAGGCGCCGGATCTCCTGGGCCACCACCGAAAACCCCTTGCCCATCTCCCCCGCCTTGTTGGCCTCGATGGAGGCGTTGAGCGAGAGGAGCGTGGTCTGGTCCGCGACCATGGAGATGGTGGCCACCGCCTCGTTGATGTCGTCCATCTTGTCGTTCAGGGCCTTGATCCGCTCGGCGGTCTGGCGGGTCGAGAGCCCGATGGCGTCCATCGAGGACATCATCTGGGTGGACTTGTGGTTGCTGTCGGTGACGATGCCGGCGATCTCGCCCACGTTGCGCCCCACGGTCTCGGAGGAGGAGACCAGGGTGGCGGCACTCTGGGACATCTCGTTCAGTGAGGCGGAGAGTTCATTGACCGCGCTCGCCTGTTGCGAGGAGGAGGCGGCCTGCTCGGTGGACGCGGCCTGGATCTCGTTGATCGAGGAAGAGAGTTGCACGCTCGCCCGCTGGATTCGCTGGACCAGGCCGAGCAGGTTCTCGCGCATCTGGTTGAAGGAGTCGGCCAGGGCGCCCAGTTCGTCACGGCTGGCGACCTCCACCATGTAGGTCAGGTTGCCGCGGGCGATCTGATGGGCGCCGGTCATCAGGGTCTCGATTGCGGCGACGATGGGCCTGGGCACCGTGACCAACACCAGGAGCCCCACCGCGAATCCCACCAGGGCGGTGCCGCCCACCAGCCACAGGGCCTGGGCGCCGGTGTCCTGCAGACCGGTGCTCTCCACGTCGATGTCGCGCCAGGCGCTCGTGGTCAGTTCTTCGGCCAGCGTCAGGATGCGGTCGGCGGCGGCGACCAAGGCCTGTCTCCGGGTGGCGATCTGCGCCTGGGTGTGGGTCCCGGTGCTGGTGTCCTGGGTCAGTCTGGTGCCGATCTCACGCAGTTGCGCGGTGTAGAGGCCCAGCGCCTTGCGCAGGTCGGCCAAACCCGAGGCCAGCCCGGCGGCGGCAACGTCCGCCCGCAACGCCTCGAGTTGGGCCGCCAGTTCCGCCGCGCTGGTGCGGGCGGCGTCATTGAGCGCCGGGTTGTGGGAGGCGAAAAAGGCCTCGAGCTGGACGCGCTCCGCGAGCAGTTCCCGGGTCAGCCGATCCAGGGTCCGCCCCAGGGCTGCCTGGCCGGCACTGGCGGTGCCTTGCTCCGGCCAGGCGGCGGCGGTCAGGTCCCGGGCGCCGGCGATGAGCGCATCCAGGTGACCGGCCAATTGCCGCTCGCTGCCTTGCAGTGCCGCGTCCTGCTCCGCCAGGGCCTTGTGCAAGGCACTGACCTCTTTGATTTGGGTGTTGAAGCGGGCATCGAACTCGTCCAGGGCCGCGATCAGTGCGCGGTGCTGGGCGGTCACGTTGGTCCCCGCGGAGCTTGCGATCTGCCCGACCAGCGGCTTCAACTGCTCCACCCGCTCCCGCGCCCGGGCGGCGAGACGCAGCACCTGATCCTGGGCGCTCTGGTCGTCGAGCAGCAGATAGTCGCTCTGGGCGAGCATGGTGCGATAGACCGCGGTCTTGATCTCCTCGCTGACCTGCGCCAGGTCCGCGTGGCGGCCCAGTTCCGGGATCCCGTCCGTGGTCAAGTCGTGCAGGGTCCGCACCGAAACCGCCCCCAGGACCAGGATCACCAGGGTCAGCAGCCCGAGCGCCAGGTTCAGCTTACGCTTGAGGCTCAGGCCGCGGACGGCGGCGCGCCCACCCCCGGCGGACCCCTTCATCAGGCCCCCGGGCGACGGCCGGCCGGCCGTCGCGCGCGACCCCGGGTCGGCGTCGTCCGACCCATGGAAGGGCATCCCGCTCTGGACCCCGTCGGGCTCGGGAACGACGAAATCCCCGCCGTGCTCGGACTGCTGGGCCTGGCTCGGGTCGCGGGCGTGGTCGCCCTTCTGGTCGGCACTCATGAGTGGTCCTCGTGATGAATGTAGGTGTGGTCCAGGGTCCGCCCCAGGGACTCAAAAATGACTGAAGCCGGCGGCAAGCAGGGGCCCCACGTCCAGCAGGGTCAGCGACCGGCCCTTGTGCTCACCCACGCCGACGCGGCGGATCGGCGCACCCGCGGCCGCCGCGGCCTGGGGCTGGAAGCTCTCGGGGTCCAAGGCCTCCACCGACTCTACCGCGTCGACCGGCAACCCGGTGCGGCGACCGCGCCGATCGCGGACCACCAGGGTCCGATTGGCCGGTCCCAGCCGATAGCCGGCACTGATCCCGAGCAAGGCGCCGGTATCGAGCAGGGGCAACAGTTCACCACGGACATTGGCCAGTCCAAGCACCAGGGCGCTGACGTGCGGCAGCGCGATCCCGGTGGTGACACTCGCCACCTCATCCAAGGCCTGCATCGGCAGGGCGAAGCGCTCACCCGCGACCCGCACGATGACGAAAACACGATCCGTAGAACTTTCCACGGGGTCGAGCGCCTGGGCATAGCGCCCGGTCCAATGCTCGAGTTCGGCCGCGGGCAGGGGTGCGGCGGACGGGGTGATGGCGGCTGGATCGGACATGACGGGCGGTTGTTTTAATGCAGGATTCAAGTGAGTGCCGGGCGAGCAATGACCTCGGAAGTTTCTCAGGCTGGCGCGCATTATGCGCCGTCGGAAGATTCGCGGATCGCCCGCGGAAAATTTTCCCGGGGTTTCGCAGTGGGGGGGCCGCATCCCGCGGCCGCTGTGTGCGGCCGGGAGATCCCGGGTACGCTGTCGTTGTCGTTGTCGTTGTCGTAATCGAATAATCCGACCACGATTACGA
>NZ_CAIKKU010000694.1 GCF_903828115.1 uncultured Thiodictyon sp.
AGCCGGTGAAACTCCTGGCCGCCTCCTGCACATGGGCATCCGTGTGCAGTGCCCGCGCGTCCAGGCGCAGCACCACCTGGTCGGTCCGCAGACCGAAGCGGTGCAACAGGGTCTCGAAGACCTCGCCGTGGTGCTCGGGTAGCGCGGCCACATGGCGCAGATGCACGTCCAGCACCAGCAGTTCACGACCGTCATGGCCCTGGTGCAGGTGGTTCAACGCATGGAAGGTGCGCAGGAAGCGGTCCAGAAACACCACGTCGTCGGCATCCCAGGCCTGGACATAGAGCGACTCGGGCGGGGCGGGATGCCCGTCCTCGGTCCGGACAAAGAGCTTCGCGCGCTGGCCGAACAAGGCACCGGTGGCGGCCTTGATCACCGGGACCAGATAGGGCGTGAGGACAAAACCGGCGATCTGTGCGGTCAGCAGGCCGCGATGGAGTCGGTAGCTTGCCCGCCGGCGCAGATGGGCGCGCGGGTGCAGTTCAGGCAGGCGGACGTTGTAATAATCGACGACGCTGGACAGTGGCATAGTGGCATTCTTCCCGGGGTAGAGTGGCGGATCGACCATTGAATGGGTACGCGACGGTGTTGGGTCGACAACGGCAACGATGGATGCAGCACATCGCGAAGGACCTCCGGGAATGGGATTGAAAGGGCTCGGCCGTCTGAGGGCGCGGGACCGGGGATGCGGTCGGCGACACGCTGATCACGACCCCGAGCGCCCCAGGACGCCGTCAAGTCCGCAACTGAAGGATAAGGGACGGGGGGTGGGTCAGGCAAAGACAATGTTGTGCTTTGTTTATTCGGCCGCGACCTTGGGGAACACCGCGTCTCTCACCTGCTCGGCGGTGAGGGCCGGGGCGCAGCAGGTGACGAAGCGGATGGCATAGTCACGCAGATAGTGGCCGCGGCGCAGGGCAATGCGGGTGGTATTGACGGCAAAGAGCCCGTCAGTGGGGAGCAGCCGCAGGCCGGCGTCGCGCACCGGATGGAAGGCCACGGCGGCGATGATGCCGACCCCCAGTCCGAGTTCCACGTAGGACTTGATGACATCGGCGTCGAGTGCGGACATGACGATGTCTGGTGCCAACCCCGCGGCGGCGAAGGCGGCATTGATGCGGCAGCGGCCGGTGTAGCCCTCGTGATAGGTGATGAGCGGATAGTCGGCCAGGGCCTCAAGGGTAACTGGTTCCAGGGTCGTGAGCGGATGTCCGTCGGGAACGATCACGGCGTGATGCCAGGAATAAAAGGGGAAACTCACCAGGTCTTCGTCATCGCCTACCGCCTCGGTGGCAAGGCCGATGTCGGCCTCCCCCGCCCGCAACAAGGCGACGACCTCCCGGGGGCCGCATTGGCGCAGCTCCAGGTGCACCTGGGGGCGTTCCTGCTTGAATCTGACCACTACCGGCGGCAGGGCGTAGCGCGCCTGGGTATGGGTGGCGGCGATGACCAGGCGCCCCTCGTCCCGCCGGGCGAACTGCTCGCCCAGGCGTTCGATGTTGCCGGTATCAAGCAGGATGCGTTCCACGATCGGCAGCAGTTCCTTGCCGGGTTCGGTCAGCCCGAGCAGGCGCTTGCCGCGGCGCACGAAGATCTCAACGCCCAATTCGTCTTCCAGGTCCTTGATGTGCTTGGATACGCCGGACTGGGCGGTGAAGAGCGCGCTGGCTACCTCGGTGAGGTTGAAATTGTTCCGCACCGTGGCGCGCAGGATGCGTAACTGTTGGAAGTTCATCTCAGGCCGCTTGGCGTTGGAACACCCGTAGCGGTGCGGGCACCAGGCGCACCCGCTGACCCTGGGTCAGCGTGCGCGCCCGTTCCCGCGGCAGGAGGACCTCGTAGACAAAGGGGTTGGCCGGGCATTGGTAGACCTGGTCCGGGCTTCCGATCTGCTCGACCCGCCCGCGGTTCATCAGCACCACCCGGTCGGCGACCTCCAGGGCCTCCTCCTGGTCATGGGTGACGAAGATGGAGGTGACGTGCAGGTCGTCGTGCAGGTCACGCAGCCAGCGCCGCAACTCCTTGCGCACCTGGGCGTCCAGGGCGCCGAAGGGCTCGTCGAGCAGCAGCACCCGGGGCTCGACCGCCAGCGCCCGGGCGAGCGCGATGCGCTGGCGCTGACCGCCGGAGAGTTGCGACGGGAAGCGGTCGGCGAGCCATTCCATCTGCACGAGATCCAGCAGGCGCAGGACGCGCCGCCGGATCTCCGGCTCCTTGGCGCGGCCGCGGCGCGGCTGCACCCGCAGGCCGAAGGCGACGTTCTCGAACACCGTCATGTGGCGGAACAGGGCATAGTGCTGAAAGACGAAGCCCACCTGGCGCTCGCGCACATGGGTGCCGGAGGCGTCCTCCCCCTCCAGGATGACGCGGCCCGCGTCGGCCGTCTCCAGCCCCGCGATGACCCGCAACAGGGTGGTCTTGCCGCAGCCGGAGGGACCCAGCAGGGCCACCAGTTGGCCAGTGGGAAAGTCGAGCGACACCCGGTCCAGCACGGTGATGCCGGCGAAGGTCTTGGTGATCTCTTCGACCTGGATGCTCATGGGTGATTCCTGGGAACAGAAAGAATAGTTGACGCAAATGAACGCAAACGAACGCAAATGAACGCGGGGCGTCGCGCAGCCATCAGTCGGGGCGACAACTCACCCTGGTGGAATCTGCCGGGAGAACTGGTTGCCGTTAATGGCGATTTGCGTTTATTTGCGTTCATTTGCGGCTGAACTGCTTTTTGTTGGGTAATAGGGACTCGGGGGCTGGCCTCGGGTCGCGCTCCCGGGCGCCATAGGCGGCGGTCGCGAAGGGCTGGCTGCCGATGCGTTGGAGGGTGGCGGCAAATGGCTCTCCCACCCGGCGTTGGGCGAGGTAGGCGCTGAGCAGGCGTTCCAGGGCGGCCGGCACCTCGGCCGCCGGGACTGCAGGGCCGATGACGATACCGAAGCGGGTCTCCTCGCCGTGACTGCCGCCGAGGCCGAATTGATAATACTCGGCCCCCTGTTTGTCGATGCCGCGGATGCCGATGTCGGCAAGCTGATGGTGGGCGCAGCCATTCATGCAGCCGGAGCAGTTGACCACCAGGTCCCCGAGGCGCTCCAGCAGGTCCTGGTCCGCAAAGCGGGCCTGGATGGCATGGGTCAGCGGGATGGAGCGGGCATTGGCCAGGCTGCAATAGTCGCCGCCGGGGCAGGCGACGATGTCCGTCAGGAGCCCGACGTTGGGGGTCGCGAGCCCCGCCGCGGCGGCCTGGCACCATAGTGCGTGCAGGTCGGTCCGGCGCACCTGCGCCAACACCGGATTCTGGCGCTGGGTGACCCGTACCTCGCCGAAGCTGTAGTCGTCTGCCCACCGGGCGATGGCCTGCATCCGGGCGGCGGACAGGTCCCCGGGGGCCTGGTCCTGGTGCTTGGTCGACAGGGTGACGATGGCATAGCCGGGGCGCCGGTGGGGTCGCACATTGCGCCGCACCCAGGCGGCAAAGGCCGGATCGCGGCCGAGCCGCTGCAGGTGCAGCGGGTCGTCGGCGGGTGCATCCAGAGTTGAGCCCGATGTCATGGACCCGGGTCAGGGGCCGGTCGGCGCCGGCGCTTGAAACCGCGATCTTGACCTTGCGCGGCAACGCGGTGAACCCCGGGTGGGCGGCGCTCCATTGACGCAGGATCTCGCACCAGGGGCGCGGGTCGATGGGCTCGTCCGCCGCCGCCCCGGCTAGGGGGTCGCAGGTCACGTTGCGGATGCAGCTCCCGGAGGTCTGGATCGCATGCAGTTGCACCTGGGCCAGTTCCTCAAGGATCAGCGGGGCGTCCTCCAGGGCCAGCCAGTCGAGCTGGAAGTTGTGCCGCGTGGTGAAGTGCCCGTAGCCACGGCCAAAGCGCTCGCTGACCCGGGCCAGGGCGCGCAACTGGTCGCTACGCAGCAATCCGTAGGGGACCGCGATCCGCAGCATGGGCCCGTTGCGCTCGATGTAGAGCCCGTTCTGCAGGCGCAGGGGGCGCAAATCGTCGGCGCTCAACTCGCCGGCCAGGTGGCGCCGGAGTTGGTCGCGCAGTTGCGTCACCCGCTCGTCCACCAGTCGTTGGTCGTGCGTGTCGTATCGGTACATGCGTCTGCTCGTCGTCGGTCGCGGGCGGGGCCCCGTCGCGCGGGTCTTTGTCACCGGGGGCGGACGGGGGAATCGTATCGGATCTTATTCGGACGCCCTGGTACCAAGAACGAATCGCTTGTGATATCCATAGCGGAAAATCGTATTTCCAACCCGCGCAGAGGGGCCGTTCAACCTGGAAAGAACAGTTCTCACGCCAAGGCGACAAGCTCGCCAAGGTCTTTCAGCACCTTCTCTGCCTTAGGCCATTCACGCGGCGGGCGATCTGGTGATGTTTCTTACCCTATTGTATTTCTTGGCGAACTTGGCGTAAACCCGCCCGGCCGCTGTAGCATTTGCCAGCGAGGGGCGTCAGACCATCTGGACGCGGGGCTCGGGACCGTCAGCAAGATCTGCGAGGCGGCGCCGCCGCACCTGCCCTGCGGCGCCCCCAGCCAGGCCTGGTCGGTTGCCTGCGTGCTGGAGGCCTGGACCCGGTTGGAGCGGGCGCGGCGGCTGCCGGATGCGACCTCGGTGCGACCTTGATCATCACTCCGGCGTTCGACCCGAGCTCCGCGCCTGCGCCGGGCGGTCGGGATTGTGATCAAGGCCGTCGGGACGAGATCCCATTGCTGGTCCGCCATTTCTATGGACAAGTCCGGCATGAAACTGGGCCGGGCGGTCACCGGGGTCCCGGTTAAGGCGATGGACGCGCTCTGCGCCTATGGCTGGCCGGGGAACATCCGCGAATTGGAGGACGTCATCGAGCGGGCCCTGATCCTCTCGTCGGGCACCACCCTGGTACTCGGCGAGCTGGTCGATCTGCATCCGGCCGCGCCCGCCGATGCTGCGGCCACCAAACCCACCGGTCTGACCCTGGAGGAGGCCGAGCGTCACCACATCTGCACCATGCTGGAGCAGACCTGCTGGCAGATCGAAGCACGGGACGGGGCGGCTCAGCGGCTCAATATCAATGCCAGTACGCTGCGTTCGCGGATGCGTAGGCTTGGGATCGAACGGCCGCGGGCACAGGGCGCGGCGGGCGGTCGCCGGACATGATCCTGGACGGGTCCGATCCGGAGCCTCGGCCGCACGATCAGCGCGAGGACCGGCCCGCTGAGCCTCCGGCAGGGTCGGTCAACCGCCGTTGCGCGGGAGGCGGATTCCGGTCGAACAGTGGGAGTTGCAAGGGATCGATGAGTCGGCGAAACTGTTGGCCGACCAGTCGTGGTTGCCCGCCCCCTCAGTGCGCGGGTCCAAGCACGTAGCATGCCGCGACGCGCGGGCGGGTCCAGATAACGGTCCCGGTTCAAAGGGGTGCCGGCCTCGCGGCGGGGGCGCCACGGTTTGGATGTTCGTGATCTCGACTGCGTGCAGTCTCATGTATTAGCATCCTAACGCAATCTGGAGCACGTTAGAATTTGAAGCACAGCATGAGCGTTGTTCCTATAGAAATCGCAGAAATTGGGTTCAGTGAATCCAGCGCGTTGTCGGCCGCAATTGCTTTCGCCAATGCAAATCAGAATTATTTTTCGTTTTCTTTACTGGTAGATCCAAGATTTCGCGATTATGAACCAGAAAATGCTGCTTATTATAGGACGGATGAAATATATTCATTGCTAGATAATGTACTAATAGACATAAAAGGATTTCACAACCTAATCATTGGCGTTGTAGACGGGCGCCTCGATGGAAAAAAGTGGGGCAATCTTTTCGGCTCGATGGAAACAAACAAGAACGACAGAATAACTGGGAAGGCTGTCGCTTCGATCCATGGAGTGAAAGACATTATAAGCCCAATACCAATAAGCGTATACTACTGCTTCGAGTTGCTTAGTTTCTCAATCCGCTTTATTGTTGGAAAAGGAATGATTCATGATGGAGAGCGCGGTTGTTTGTTCCACCGCAAAGCAAATAAGGCTGATATTGTTGAAAGCATTCAATCTGGTTACATATCACTAGATAGCTTGAGAATCATTAACAAATACTTGGAGTTTGAGCAGATACAGTGCATCCAAGGCATGCTGATTAAACTTGCTCACATTTCCAGATCGGACAACCCTGAAATCGCCTTACAGAGATTTAGGAAAGACAAGTCCATGTCATCAAGTATGAAGGTGAATCCGTCTGTCTTTATCAGCTACAGTCACGCTGATTCTGAGTGGCTGAAACGAGTTCAAATCCATTTAAAGCCGTTAGAGCGAAAAGGCTTAATATTGCCTTGGGATGACACAAAGATTGAGCCCGGAATGCAATGGAAAGACGAAATTAATAAGGCTTTGGATTCGGCTCGAGTTGCCATTCTGTTAATAAGTGCAGATTTCTTGGCGTCTGACTTTATAGTCGATAATGAATTGCCGCCGCTTTTGGCGTCCGCCGAGGAGCATGGAACATTGATTTTTCCGGTAATCCTTAAGCCATGCCTATTTTCGGAGTCAGAACTATAGTTAACCGCAAAAATTACTGTACTAAAAGTCAAGTGAAGGAGCCCCTGTCATGAATAATCATACCCCCGTTATTGATAATGACTTCCTGATTGTTTACTATTTAGAAAAAGAGAAAGATCCAGCGGTTAAGTACCG
>NZ_CAIKKU010000695.1 GCF_903828115.1 uncultured Thiodictyon sp.
AGGCTGCCCAGGGGTGCATGGCTTGGTTTTCGCCGTTAGCTCCCACGGTGGGGAGCTTTACGGTGATGAACCGACGCCATGCTCCCCCAGGTCTCACGAACCTCTCCACAGGCTGCCACCGCGGAACTCGCGGCGGACCCAGGGTGTGGTAAATTCACGACTTGGATAACCAAACTATACAACGATTTCGCCTCAAGTTCTGCTAGAACTTTGATGGTTAATAAGAAATGAGTAGGTTTTTAAGCGACTGTATCAACCCTATGTGCCGACGACCCCTCCACGCCCGGCCGACGCCCCGCGCTCCCACCGGTACCCTGGCCCGCGTGCTTCTCTGCGCGGCGGCCTTGGTTGCAAATCCCCTGGCGGCTCAAACAGAGAGTCCGCCGGGGTCGCCCCCGGGCGTCGCCGGTGCGCCCGCGACGGCGCCCCTGCGCTTCTTCGCGCTCGGCGATCTGCCCTATGGCGAGTCCGAGGTGGCTCCGCTGCAGGCGCTGCTTGCCGCTGCCGCCGTCCAGGCGCCGCCGTTCATCGTCCATGTGGGCGACATCAAGTCCGGCAGTTCCCCCTGTACCGATGAGCAGTTGCACACCATCGCCGGGCTCTTTCGGGCGGTGGCGGTGCCGCTGGTCTACACGCCCGGGGACAACGAATGGACCGACTGCGGACGCTGGACCGCGGGTGGGTTGGACCCGCGGGCGCGCTTGGCGCGGGTGCGGGAGGTCTTCTTCGGTGATCCGGGCGTCCTGCGGCTCGCCGCCCTGGGGGTGACGCAGGCCGGTGAGCACTTCCCCGAGATCTACGGCTTTGTCATGGACGAGGTGCTGTTCGTGGCCCTGCACATCGTCGGCAGCGACAACGGGTACGACGCCGACGCCCCGGCGGCCATGGCCGAGTTCAGGGCGCGCGAGGCCGCCAACCGGGACTTCCTGACCCGGGCACTGGCCTCGCCCCAGGGCCGCGACGCCCGCGCCCTGGTCATCATGATCCAGGCGGACCCGCTGTTCGATGGGGGGCGGGGACCGCGGGGTTTCCGCGGCTTCAAGGCGCAACTGGTCGACCTGATGAGTCAATTCCCAGGCCCGGTGCTGCTGATCCATGGGGATACCCATCAGTATCGGCACGACCACCCGCTGCTCGATCCGACGCGCGGCGCGCCCTTCGAGCGCTTCACGCGTGTCGAGGTGCCGGGTTCCCCCTTCATGGGTGGGGTCTGGATCAGCGTCGATCCGCGGGCGGCGGAGCCCTTCGCCGCGGAACCCGTCTATGCCGTCTCGCTGGATTCGGTGGGGTCGGAATGACTCGCGGCGCGCCGAAGGCTGGGCCGGTCGGGTAAAAATAGACAGGATTAACAGGAGGTACTTAAGGGCGCTGTCGGTCCGGGTAGCCCACGCGGGGGCTCCCTTCCAGCCCGTCCCCAGTCTCCGTCGGGGCGCCGTCCAAGGGTTCCGGGCGTTGCAGCACCAGGTTGAGGCCGGACTCGCCGATCCGCGTCAGCTCGGTGAGACTCTGGTAACCGGGGGCCATGACGAGGACCTCGACGGCGGCGCCGGCCGCTTCCTGGAATCCGAGGCTGAAGTGGCCGAAGCGGTCGGTTTCGGCGGCGACTCCCCGCGCCGGGACCAGCACGCGTACCCCGGGGATGGGCTTGCCGGTCGGCTCCCAGACAAAACCGCTGATCAGGCTGCTCGCCGCGACGCTTGGCGCCTGCTCGGGGGCGGGCTGGGTGTCCGGCTCCAGCCACCAGATGAGTCCCAGACCGGCGAAGGCGAGGCCAGCGAACAGGCGCAGGAGCAGATTGCCCCGGCGCGTGTCCAAGTCTGCCACCCACCCCAGCAGGCGCGCGCCGGTCCCCCGGTCAGACTGCACCGGCGCCTCGGGCCAGACGGCGAGCAGGCAATGGGCGGGGATCAGCAGGGCCAGCGCGCTCGGGAACTCGTCCGCCACCACCAGCCCCAGGACCGACTCGCGGATCGGGTCCCAGGCCCCGGTTCCGGTAAAGCTCCGCTCGATGGTGCCGTGGTCGGTCTCAAGGCCGGTGATGGTGTCGGCGTCCGCATTGGCGCAATCGGCGTGGACGCACCGACCCGCGGGGGCCTCGGGCGGGAACCCCAGGCAGAAGACCGCGCGGTTGCGATAGTGCGACGGTGCGAGCGGCTCCAGTCGGGCCGGAGTCGCCGTCGCCGGGGCCGGCTCGCCGAGTTGCAGCACCGCGATCCCGGGCGGCCGTGCCCCGGGCGTGTTCCAGCGCGGGTCCCATCCGGCCTCCGGCACCCACGCGACAAGCGTGCCTGAGCCCCGGAAGGGGATCGGCAGCAGCGGCAGTTCCACCCCCACCTCACCCCCGGGGGGTTCGGGGCCGACCGCGACCCCCAGAGCGGCGCCGACCACGCTCGCACAGGTGATGACGTGCCGCGGGCCGATCAGCACGCCGCTGCCGACGCTCTCGTGGGGGTGGGCGGGCGCACTGATGCGTACCTGCCAAGGATGACCGTCGTGCATGGTGGCTGGGGGCGGCTGCGTTGACCTGTCGACCACTATAGCGGGTCCGCGGGCGCGCAGCCCTGAAGCATAACCGCGCCACCCCAGTCACGGCGCGGGCTGGCGGGGGTTAGAGAAAGTTAATGTTCGCACAAGGGGGTAGACACCGCGCGGCGACTCTGGCAGGATTAACGGCAGGGTAATCGGTCTGCCGTTCCG
>NZ_CAIKKU010000696.1 GCF_903828115.1 uncultured Thiodictyon sp.
CGTCGCGGCTGAAGCCGCTCCCACAGCGTCGCTGCGCGACTGTCACGGTAAGGCCTCGACCTCGCTCGCCCCCTCCAAGGCGCAAGCCCTGGACTCCGGTGGGGTTGAGCCTTAGACTCTCCTGGTGCCGACGCCTTGGATTTCCACCTGTGATCCCGAGCCAATGACCCGCCGCGACCATGCCTAGCCAGGGCCACGCCGACCTGCCCGTAGCCGAGACCCTGCGCGACCTGCTGGCGGGCCTCCCGCTCTGGCAGCAGGAGCGCGACCGGCGCGCCTTGCTGGAGTTCGCCCTGGCGGGCCACCCGGCGCTGGCCGACTTCCGGCACGACGGTCAGCCCCTGACGGTCGCCTGTGAACTGGTGACGCGCCTCCAGCACCACGGCTACGCGGCGCTCGCCGACGGCACCCACCCCGTCTGCGCCCTGCTGCGCGAACTGCGCACCCGCGGGGAGCACGGCAACCCCGACACGGCCGCGCGCAGCGCCGTCCTGGCCCGCTTCTTCGGCTGCGACCCGCCGCCCCGGGTCGCGCGCGCGGGCGCCCCCTACCCCGGTCTCATGGCCTACGACTGGGGCCGGGACCCGGGGCTGGCCGAACTCTTCTTTGGCCGTGAACCCGAGACCTGGTCAACAGCGTCGCCGGACACTGGCAGGACGGGCGCCTGCGCGCGCGGGAGGAGGCCGAACGGCTGCGTACCGACCCGGCCGCCTTCCCCGGCTTCCTGCACCGGCTGCTGAACGGCCGCCCCGCCTGGCTGTTGATCCTGGACCAATTCGAGGAGGTCTTCACCCCGGGGGCCGAGGCGCACCGCGACGCCTTCATCGCCCTGCTGCTGCGGGCCGCGGCCGAACCGGGCTTCCGGGTCATCGCCACCCTGCGGGCGGACTTCCAGCCCCAGGTCATCGCCCACCCCGGGCTGTGCGCGGTGCTCAACGGCGGCGGGACCTATTATGTCGGCGCCCCCGGGCCGCTCGCCCTGGCGCGCATGATCGAGGGCCCGGCCCAGGCGGTGGGACTGGCCGTCGAGCCCGCCCTGACCGAGCAACTGGTTGCCGAGGCGGACCGCGAGCCCGGCGGCCTGGCGCTGCTGGCCGCGGCCCTGCAGGATACCTGGCTCGCCGGCAAGGACGCGGGGACCCTGCGGCTCGACCACTACGCCCGGGCCGTCGGCGGTATCAAGGGCTTATAACTGTTTACTGAAATCTCTGTTTATCTATAAAAATTTACTGTTATTTCTACAGATCGTTGATGCAAACTGGCTGTTCGGCTATACTGATATCGTCTGCAAAGACCGTCCAGACACGTTACGGCTGGACGTTAATCCGTACGCAAGAGTCGCGTAAGACCTTGAATCCTTTCATGGCAGCGGCAGTGACGGCGTATACAGACCTGTGAGATTTTCATAGGTTTTTAGTAGCGGCGTCCTCAGCCGACGCGGCCTGGCCCTGCTGTGGCCGCACGGCCGCGCGGCCCTGCCGCGGGTCTTCGGCCAATTGATCCATGTGGACGCCGAGACCGGGGCCGCCACCCGCCGCCGGGTACCGCTCGACCGGTGGCCGCCGGACAGTGTGGAGCGCCGCCTGATCGAGGTCTTCTCCCGCGACGCCGACCGCCCGCGGGACGCCGTGCGCCTGCTGGTCTGCGGCGAACAGGGCGGCCAGGCGACGGTGGAGGTCGCCCACGAGGCCCTGCTGCGCGAATGGCCGCGCCTGGCGGTCTGGATCCGCACCCGGCGCGAGGCCCTGATCCGCCGCGACGAGGTGCGCCGCGACGCCGCCCGCTGGGACGAGCGCGGGCGCCCGGACCACCTGCTGCCCCATCCGGAACTGCTGGCCGAGGTCCGCACCCGGCTCGCCGCGGCCGGGCTCTGGGAGGACCTGCGCCGGGAGGAGCGCATCGCCTGGTTCCTCGCCCAGGACGACCCGGCGGACCTGGGCGGCCTGACGCTGGAGGCCTTCGGCCGCCATGGGCAGGACGGGGCTTTGGCGGCGCTGCCCCTGCTGGCCGGTCTGACCAGGCCCGGGCGGACCTGGGAGACCAGCGAGGCCCTGGGCCGCTGGGTCTTGGAGCAAGGGCCGGAGTTGGCCGCCTGGCTGCGCGCCGGGCTGACCGAGGCGCTCACCCTGCTGGGCACTGAGGACGCCCTGAGCTGGCACCGCCGCCAGCCCGGGATCGGCGACCTGCTGGCCGCGCTGGGCGACGACCGGCCCGGGGTCGGGCTGCGCCCGGACGGACTGTCGGCGATCGACTGGGTGCCGGTCGCGCCGGAGACCCTCGCCGGGCAGGCGCCGGGCCGCGTCGCCACGGATCGGCGCAGCCCCGGTCTCCTGGCGCGGATCGGCCGTGCACTCAGGGGCGTCGGGCGCGGGGCCATCGGCCGGGTCGAGCGCATCGCCCGTTACCCGGTGACCAACGCCCAGTACCTGGCCTTCACCCAGGCCCCGGACTATGGTAACCCGCAGTGGTGGCAAGGCATGAAGGCGCCGGAGCCCCTGCCCTCCCCCTGGCCCCAGCCCAACCGGCCGCGCGTCGCGGTCGCCTGGGTCGAGGCCATGGCCTACTGCCGCTGGCTCAGCGCCCGCTACCGGGCGGCGGGCCTGATCGCCGCGGGGGACGAGATTCGCCTGCCGACTGAGGCGGAGTGGGAAGGGGCCGTGCGCGCGGGGACCGGGTGGGAATACCCCTGGGGCGACGGGTACCGGGTCGGCCATGCCAACGTCGATGAAACCTCCCGCAAGGACGGCCCACACAACCAGGGGCAGACCACCGCGGTCGGCCTCTACCCCCAAGGCGCCTCCCCATCGGGGCTGCTCGACTGCGCCGGCAATGTCTGGGAGTGGTGCCTCAACAAGTACGCGGACCCGGACGATACCGGCCCGTCTGGCGATGCAGGCCGTTCTTTGCGCGGCGGGTCTTGGGGCAGCGATCCAGCCAGCGCGCGCGCGGTCCTCCGCAACCGGAACTTCCCAGGCGTCCGCCTCGATGCCGTTGGCTTTCGTCTGGTGTGCGCGAGCCCCATTCCTCTGCACACTGGACCACTGAACACTGATCACTGATCTTCTGCTCACTGACCGCCGCCCCCGGCGGCGGTCGTCGCGGCGCGAAGCGCCGCCGCGCATTTTTTTCTTCTCGTTCCCACGCTCCA
>NZ_CAIKKU010000697.1 GCF_903828115.1 uncultured Thiodictyon sp.
CGCGTCTGGGAGATGATCGCGCACCAGGTAGAAGCGATCCAGATCGCTGCGCGCTTCAACATCGCACCAGTCAAATAAGCTCAGTTGGGGTGACTTTTCGCCCGGCGCCCCACGCCGCGCACGCAACTCACTGATCGCTCGTTCCACACTGGCTCCAGGTTGGGGTAAACGAAAATTTCCCCGCAGCGCGCGGCTTTTTTTGTCAATGGGTTACGGACATCGCTAATGGCGCGCACGCTCGCTCCGCACCTCGTCTACCAGGCGGGCGATCTCGGACGGATCGAGCGGGTCCTCAGCGGCGACCGCGCGCAGCCGCTCGACCATGGATTGCAGCGCATCCCTGGCCTCGGCCTGATCGGCGGATTCGACGACGAGTCCGCCCTTGATCGGGCGCACGCGCACTTGGCGGGCCAGGCCGGCCAGGTACTCCGGCGGGATCAGTAGGCCACGATCCTCGATCTGCAAGGGGTTCATGTGTCTGGCTCGCTTAGGGATGGGGTGACTGCTCGATTGTACCGCGTTTGAGTTGGGGGTCGACCGGCTCAAGCCCCGACCTCCGGTTGTCGGGCGTGGGTGGTCTTGGTCACAATTACAGCCGCCGCATGAGCCGCGAGGTCGTTGGTCCGCACAGCGGACCCTACGGGACGCGGCCTTTCCGTAGGGTCCGCTGTGCGGACCGATCGCCGTCGGCCGCGGTCATGGTCAAGACTGGCCTGGCCTAGCCCACCAACTGCTCCACCACCCGACCGACCTGCTCGATGCGCTGGGTCGGATCGGACAGGTCCCGGAAGAAGCGCAGCTTGTCCCCCCCGTCGAGTTTGTATTCCTTCGGCCGGGTCTGAATGAGCTTGATGAGCCGCGTGGGATCGACCTTGCTGTCGGCGCCGAAGATGACCCGCCCGCCCGCGGGATCGGCCTCGATCTATTGCCCTTTCCGACGGCAGGGGTTAACATCCCTGTGGGTCGGTGATCAAGATCGGCTCCAACGACGAACTCTACCTGCGACAGAGGTATGTCTTCAACGATGCCAGTGCGTCAGTCGAACAATCCCAAACGCCGTATCGCGGAGCCAGGCGCTTTGACCGAGGCGAAGCCTATGAGGCGAAATGGGGTCATGATGGCTACCATGGCTATCGACTTGATAAGGAAGCCGAGCGCTATCAACGCGAATGCGTATTGAAAGCCTGGAGCGATCGATGAGCGCGGAACTCACCATCGGCTTGGATTGGGAGCGTCTTGAAGAGGGGCTTCCCGAGGAGAAGTCCTGCTTCGGTATGCTACAGGTTTGTTTCGGGAATATCCTGCTGACCGAAGGCCAGGACGGCTTTATCGACTGCGCCCGGCGCGGTCCTCTGGTGTCCGGTTACCATTTAGCGGAGTGGCTGGCCTGGAACTGGTGGCGCCTGACGCGTGAGCCGCGGCCCGATGCCCCCAACTCAGATTGGCACTTCGCGCATTGTCTGGGGACGGTCGGCGCCGGATACCTATGGCCGAATATCACGATCGCCTCCGACCGGCAGCGGACCCTGGTGATCGCCAAGCCAACCCGCCCGCAAGGATTCAGCGCCTTTCGCTTCACCGCCCACAGGACCTTGGTCATGCCGACGAGCGGATTCGAGTCGGCGCTTGATCTGTTCATGGGGCAGATTCAAGGCAAACTGCGAGCCGATCGGGTCGCGCCGACCAACTTCGACCAGATATGGACTGAAGTCCTGGCGGAGCGGGCCGACCCGGACACGGCCTCCCAACGCGAATTGGAGGCGGTCCTCGGATACGACGCGGATGAGGGTGACGCGGGTCAGGTTCGGCAATTGCTGGGCGATGCGGATGACCTTGGGCACGACGCCATCATCGAAATTGCGGCTGATCATCGGCCGGGTCACGGGCTTCCGACGGCTGCCGAGATTAGGTCCTGGGCGACGGACTTCGGGCGTGACACGCGACCCGCCGACATTCCCCGCATCACGGGCCTGGACCTGCGCGCGCGCTCGACGACGCCGGCCTGGCGGCAGGGGTACCAAGGGGCCCGCACACTGCGTGAGCAGCACGGACTGGCACACGAACCGCTGCCGGACAAACGCCTTGCCGAGCTTTGCGCCGTCTCGCCGGAGATACTGGAACCGGCGCAGCCCAGCCCCCTTGCGTTTGTACTCGATGACGACTCGCACCGAGCGGGGCGCGTCGTGCTCCGGTCGAATTACCCGACGGGCCGTCGCTTCGAGCTTGCCCGCCTGCTCGGCGACAGGATCGCCGGCGCTCTCGATGAACACCTGATCCCGGTGACCAGGTCCCACACCTACCGTCAAAAACTCCAGCGCGCGTTTGCCGCTGAACTTCTGTGCCCGTTTGAGGCGCTGGAAGCCTTTCTGGACGGCGATTACTCGGAGCAGGCGCGCGATGATGCCGCCCAGCATTTCAACGTCTCGGAGCGGGCGGTGTGGACCCTGTTGGTCAATAACGACCGACTTGAGCGGAACGCGCTGGACGACGACGCAGAGACCTTGGGCGCCGCAGCCTGACGGCGCGGGGATCAAACCTGGTTGCGTGCCCCGTGGATCGGCCCTAGTATGGCGCCAGCATCGCCGTTGCGAGAGCAAAGCCTCGAGTGGCTCAAGGAGGCTTCGTGCGCGAACGGTACTGCGGATGCCGGTTCGGCGACCCGCGAGCGTCAGGGGGCTAGACGAAGGTTATGAAAGTCTTAAGTGCGGATATCGTTAACTTCAAGTCGTTGGGTCACTTGCACCTCGATTTCCGGAGTCCCGCCGGCGCGCCCCGCAACCTGACATGCCTGGTGGGTGACAACGGTGCCGGAAAAACGACGGTGCTGCAAGCGATTGCTCTTGTGCTGTCGCTTGCCACCCGGCGCACGCGCTTCGCCGACTCATTCGATTGGCATGGCTTCCTCGCGGAGCGTATCGGCAGCATGGGGCGAACCCGTGTGGAGCTTCAGATTGCGCTTACCGATGCTGAAGTGGCATTGACGAGTTCCCTGTATCGCACCTGGTACGATTCACTGGCCCCGGATTGGCGGGAGTCGCATCGCATCGTTGAGCCGTCGGACCATCGCATGGTGACGCTGGTCTACGAACAGAATCACCTTTCTTCGCCGCAAGGATACCAGGCCGTCAACCAATTCTTGGGGCGGTATTACGTCAAGGCGTTGAGCCGGACCGATCCGGACTTGCGCCGCCATTACCGCGACTTGGGAGATGTCTTCTGGTTTGACCAGCATCGCAATCTCGGCAGCGCATCGGCGAGTCGGTACGCGGGTAGCGATGCGGAGGGCGGGCCGAAAGAGAGTTGGAAAGCCGGTGTCGAGCAACTTCGCCAGTTTCTTGTCGGCTGGTGGGGGTATCATACCTCGCCCATTCGGACCGGGGGCAAGGACTACATACCCGAGCTGCAGGAGAAATTTTGCGCTGTTTTTCCGGATCGACGCTTTGTTGGTCTCGCGCCGAAAGAGAGCAGCGGTCCGTTCGGCGCCAATGACTTCTATTTTCTCCTGGAGGCGCAGGGCCGGACCTACGACCTGGCTGAAATGTCGTCCGGCGAACAGGCCGTCTTCCCCTTGGTCTACGAATTCGTGCGCCTGGATATCAGCAACTCGATCGTGCTGATCGATGAGTTGGAACTTCACTTGCATCCCCCCGAGCAGCAGCGGTTATTGGCCTCGCTGCCGCGTCTGGGGGCAAGCTGTCAGTTCGTCATTTCGACCCATTCGCCCTACTTGACCGATGCCATTCCGAATGAGCATGAGGTGCGGCTGGAGGGCGGGAGCCGATGCCTGTAAATCTATTGTTCGTCGAGGGCAACCTCGACAGCGAGATTCTGGCGGCGGTATTCGCCGGCTCGCTGGTGGTTAGGCGGGGCGGATCGAAAGACGGCTTGGCACCGCAGGCGCGATACGAGCGCGAGAAGAACGCGGTGAAGGCAGCGTATTTGCGCGACCGTGATTTCGATCACGAACCGCCGCAGGACTGTCATGCGGCGACGGTTGATCGCCTGGATGGTGACACAGTGCTGGGATGGCGTTGGGCGCGACATGAAATCGAGAATTACCTGCTTGATCCCGCGATCGTGGAAAGGGCCATTGGTATCTCGGGACACGACTGGTCAGCAACGCTCACCGATGTCGGTTGTCGGATTCGGTGGTATCAAATCGCGCGCTGGACGATCGGGCAGGTGCGACGGGTACTTCCTCCTTCCCATCAATTGCGGACCCGACCGGCAGGCCTGAACGAGCTTGCGCTTCCAGCACTCACTGACGAGCGGTTTTCCCGTGAATGGTGCCTGACGTCGATCGGTCACTTTCTTGAGCAAGTGACGGGGAAGATGTCTCCGGAATGCGTTGAAGCGACAGTAACCCGCTATTCGGAGGTCCTGACAGAAGAAAGTTTGGGGAACATTGAAACAACCTTGGCTTGGTGTTCAGGGAAGGACTTGTTGGCCGGGCTTTCCGGTGACTCCTTGAGGCAGTGCCGTTGCGCGAATGCAGGGGATCTCCGGGCGGCATTGCGCGACTGGGTGCGGGAAAACGCCGACGAAGCAGTAGCGCAGTTTCCGGAGTGGCAAGACCTCATCCAGCAAGTGCGGGCCTGAGTCAGGGGTCTGGTATTTAAAGGAATTAATCGAACCTGGGCCCTTATCCACGGTAGTTCTCGGAACCCGGCAATTTCAGCGAGGGAAACCTCGCTCAGCAACCTAAGTGGTGTACAGAATGTTGAATCCAGTCTTATTTAATTCCTTGCCCAGCGTTCGAGATATTCTTGCCGATCCCGATACCTTGTTTGTCATTCCGACATTTCAAAGACCCTATGCCTGGGAACAAAAGCAAATTCGAGACCTGAAGGATGATTTCGATAGCGCATTATGCGCCCAAGCTGCGAGGCACTATTTCGCGCATGTACATTTGGTACCTATTGAATGGCATTCTTCGGCAGATTTCAATTTGGTGATTAGCGCCATTCCTCAGCCAGACTGGTGGGGCAGCCCGCGGCCAGTGTTCCGGCCAGCCGGGATCATATCTTATGACCGGGGTCGCGAAGCCGCGAATGGTGTGGAGTGGCGGGCAGACGGGAGCGTCGCCG
>NZ_CAIKKU010000698.1 GCF_903828115.1 uncultured Thiodictyon sp.
CCATGACGGTGGCGGGGCTCTTCTCGGCAAATTTCTGGAGGATTTCGCCAAACATGGTCGGTCGGGCTCGCGTGTGATGCTGTAGATATCTTTATATTACATCATCTTGCTGGCACCTTAAAAGGGCTGGAGGCATGGACCTAACGACCGTGCGATCGGCATCCCGCTCAACATAAAGCACGGATACGCCTTTAGGGGTTAACGTGAGACCTCCAGGTTGCTTGCCCCGAAAGGTCTCGCGCATTCGCCGCATGATTCGTAAAATCAAATGCTCGCTATGCGTTTCGATCAGGAAAAGAACATTCGGATTGGCCTTGGCCTGGGTGATGAACAGGTCCGCTAGCACGACCTGGAATCGTGGGTGAATGTTCGACTCGGGCTCTTCAATCATGACCACCCGTGACCCCTGATCGGATGGTTTGTGGAGGGCGGCGACAATCACGGGGATCACCTGCGAAATGCCGACGCCGAGGTCTTGCGGAGCCAGGACAAGACCGCTGTCGATGTGCTCAAGCTCCAGTTTGCTATCTTCAGGCAAGCCTTCCAGTTTATCTCTGATCTCTTCCGATCCGGTCTGGACCTCCCCGGCGACCAAGCTATTCCAGAACTCACCGCCAACGTCTAGGCTCTTTCGGCGCTGGGCGATGACCCGGTACTCGGTATTGAATTGCTCTGGGGAAGTCAACCACGCGCTGACGGATTCGCGCAGCGGATGCTCGGAGCCGAGTGACAGCAAGTCCCATGCCCCGAGTCCGCTGGCCCAACTCTGCGGTTCCGGCCGCTTTTCGGTTCGGTAAGCACGTGACGGGAGGCGTCTAAACGGGCTGAGGTACATCGTTTGCTTCAATGCCCCAAGTAGCTCTCGCCCAGGACTGACGACAGCGGCAGTCAAGAGATCCTTAAAGAACTCTTGCGCGAATACAGGGTGCTCCCAGAATTGGCTACACTCTTCCCGTATCCATGCGTGAGAGTCTAACTCAAATGCCTTATCCCACTTCGGAAGCGCCGAATCTCTCCCCCGGAGAGGTATAGAGATATTCGGTATGATATATTCTTCTTCAACCAGTGCGGCGAAAAGATCGAGTGTCCAGCTATCAATCTCGTAGTCCTGAACATCAAAAAGGTGATGCTTGAAGAATATCCAATCGTTCCAGCAACGCGCCTTCTTGTTGGCAGATTGCTCTTTCGAAGCAGCGCGCTCCATGCGATCCTCCGATCGATCATCGGCGGGCTCGTCCTCGTCGGTAGTGTCCGGACTCGACAATTGCGTTTCGTCGTGCGAAGTATCGCCAGCGTCGAGCGCATGGTCTTGTGCACGCGAACCCACATCGCCCGGCTGGTATCGGGCGGATTTATGATCAAGGCCGGTGCGGGGAAGCGAGCCAACAATGATTGGTATGGCCTTGGACCGCGCGGCGACCGTTCTTGCCAATTCTACACGTCGCTGCGCCGACTCCACCAAACTTTGTCTATTAGCGTATTCGGGCTTGTGCTCGCCGGTCTCCTCGTCAACACTGCTATCGCCCCAAGCGCCGTCGCCAGCGACAATCCCGGAGACGATTTCATCGAAGACGTGTCGCGCGAGGCGGTTTTCGGATTCCCGAACCTCCTCGCCGGCCATGCCCACCTGTGCCCCTTTCTTGATTCCAAAGTCGGGCCAGTCCGTTTCTCCGATGGATTGCCGCAACCACTCTCGCACCTCTTTTGCAAACTCCCACTCGAAGTCCGTCACATCGCCCTTGGTGTAGCGGGTGCCGAAGGGATATATGCCGAAGTTGAAGTGCGACAGTGAAGTCTCGCCCGTTGCGGTGTCGTAGGTAATCCGGGCGTACTCATCGACCCCGGTTCCAACGGAATAGCCCTGCACGACGGGGCGTTCCGCAAGCGCGCTCCAGGCGATCTCGATCTGGACCCAGACATCGACCAGTCGCTCCCGTAAGCGCCGGCCGGACTGAACATCGAGTTCTTTCGGTGCGTCCTCGTAGAACCAGCCTACATTATTGTCCAGTTCATTCTCTCGTATCCCATCGGTCTCGCGCCGTGGTGATGCCTCGCGCAGATCCAACTCAAAGCGCATGCGGATCACGCGACTGCGGTCATGTCCATGAACAAGATTATCAAAGCCGCCCAGGTCCACGACATCGCCACCCAGCACGGTCCGCCCCGCGTCGCAATTGTTCCGCTCCAGCACCTCCCGCGCATACATGAACGCCTGCACGATGGTGCTCTTGCCGGCATTGTTGGGTCCGAACAGCAGCGTGAGCGGAGCAAACTCGATCCGCACCGGCTCGCGGATGCCTTTGAAGTTTTCGAGGGTGAGTGCCTTGAGGATCATCGGGTTGTCCTGTGCGTTCCGTGGGTTTCTGTAATGGCGGTCGCGCTATCGGGAATGTGCCAGGTCGGCACGCACTTGATTCAGGATCTCGCTCGACAGATAGAGACCATGCGTGTCAACGAGTGTCTCAATCTTGGTTGCCGCCGTCGCGGCGTCGATCAGTCCGCGCCGATGGGCGAGCAGGATGAGGCCAACGGTGCCGATTGGCCGGAGGCCCAGTTGGCTCGCTTTGCGTCGGGCGCGCAGGTCATCCAGCGCGACGAGTCCGGCACCCGTCTCCCGGGCCAGGATCATCGCTTCCAACTCGCCCCGATGCAGCCCGCCGATGGCACCCCGAACGAAGGCTTCGCCGAGTTCTGACAATGCCGTGGGCTTGATGAATCCGGGCACTTCAATGCCCGCCTCCGCCAGCACTGCCGGGGGCACGAAAATTTCCGCGAAGCATCCGCCAAGCGTGGTCAGCGCGTCGATTTTCGTCAGGAAGATCAGCGGGCTGGTATTGAGCACCAGTTTCACGGTTGCTCGTCCTTGAGCTGATTGACCAGACGGATGTCTTCGCGGACCGTCTCGTCGTCGATGACCATACCGTAGCCGAAGTGCTCCTTGAGGCGGTAATGGAATTCATCGAAGCCGAGTCCGGCGAGTGCCGCAGCGGCAGCGAAGCTGATCTTGTGGGCGTGGTAGAGACTGGCCGAGAGGAAGAAATTCCCGGCGTCCTGGCCCAGCGACTCCAGGACCGGCATGAAGTCTGGGTTGATCTGTGGCGTTGACATGGGCTCCGGTTCCGGTTTGGTCGTTGATGTCGCGATTGTAGGTCGGGTTAACGTAGCGTAGCCCAACTTTTTCCCTTACCGTCCATGGCACTGGATTCCGGCGTCCTGCCGGAATGACGGCCCCACCGCCGACGCTCCCGGCGCAGAGCGCCTGACACATGCGTGACATCGTTGGAACGGTGTCACGAGCGCGGGGGCGAGGGTCGGTGCCCGGGATAATGATCAAGATCGCCGAACCGACCTTGCTTGATCCTGTATTAAGCAGTTGCCGTGCCATCACGGCTCCACCCCGTGTTTCTTGAGCCAGTTGTTCAAAGTCGTGGGGTTGCCGAAGCCGAGCAACCGCGCGGCGCGGGTCTTGTTGCCGCCGGTCAGCCGCATCGCCTGTTCCAGGTAGTGCCGGGCGACCCGGTCGATGGTGGCATTGAGATCAATCCCTTGGGCGATATCCTGCGCCAGGGCCGGGTCGCTCGCAAGGTCGCGCGCCGGGCTCGGCAGCAGTGCGTCGCGGGCGTCCTCCAGGTCGATGGTGGGGCCTGGGGTCCAGACGGCGGCGCGGCGCAGGGTGTTCTGCATCTCGCGGACGTTGCCGGGCCAGGGGTGTTCGAGTAGAAGTTTTCTTGCGTTGACTGAAAGGATCTTGGGGCTGTAGCCCGGCTCGGACTCGCTCTCGCGGTTTACCTGGTCCAGCAGCCGGTCAAGCAGCAGGCTGGCGTCGCCCTCGCGTTCACGCAGCGGCGGAAGGTGGATGACGGCGACGGCGAGCCGGTAGAAGAGGTCTTCGCGGAAGCGGCCGGCGGCGACCTCATCGACCAAGGTGCGGTTGGTGGCGGCGAGGATGCGCACGTCGACCGGGGTCGGGGCGGTGGCGCCGACGCGGGTGACCTCGCCTTCCTGGAGCGCGCGCAGGAGTTTGACCTGGGCGGGTTTGGGCAGTTCGCCAAGCTCGTCCAGGAACAGGGTGCCTGAGTGGGCGGACTCGAAATAGCCCTTTCGCTCTCCGGCAGCGCCGGTGAAGGCGCCCTTTTCGTGGCCGAAGAGTTCGGATTCGATGAGATCCGGGGCGATGGCGCCGCAGTTGACGGTGACGAAGGGGCGTCCGCGCCGGGGGCTCGCCTGGTGGATGGCGCGGGCGAGCAGTTCCTTGCCGGTGCCGGACTCGCCTTCGATCAGGATGGGGATGGAGCGCGGGGCGGCGCGGCGGGCGCGGGCGATGGCGCGCGCCATGGCGGGGCTGCGGTGGCAGATGGCGTCGAATTCGGGGGCGGCGGGCGGCAGGCCGAGGGTGAGTCGCTCCAGGGTGCGGTCGGGGCGCTCCAGGAGATCTGGGAGGAAGTCGGCGGAGATGTCGAAGGGGACTGAGGCTACGCGCACGCCGTGCTGGATAGACGACTCGATCAACTCGGCGGGGAAGCGGGTCTTGGCGAGGATGATCCAGACGGCGGCCATGGCGGGGGTGCCGGGGCTCAGGTGGAAGGCGAGGCCGTCGCCTGGCGGCTGGGCGGCGCTGGTGGCTGCGACGACTTGGCGGGCGTGGCGGTAGATAGCGCCGAAGTCGGTTGGGCTGTCGAGGGTGACATAGTGGGGGGTGACTGGCGTTGGTGCCTGGGCCTGGAGCCAGGCGAGATAAGTGGCGGCCTCGTCGGGGGCGTAGTCGCAGAGGAGGTCCAGCCGGGCGAAGCGGCCGGTTTGCAGGGCCTGGGCGACTGGGCCGACGCCGACTTTGTCGGACTCGGTGACGGCGCGCAGGTCGGTGCGGCCGAGCCAACTGATGAGGGTGGTTGCCATGATGGCGGATCTTAGGGGCTGGCGCGGGGTTAGGCGAATCGTGCGCGGGTCGGACCCGGCCGCTGCCGGGTACGCGATGCGTACCCTACGGCGACAGCTACCGGATGTTCTCACGGACCGGGCGTCGTTGTCGTTGTCGTTGTCGTTGTCGTAATCGTGGTCGGATTATTCGATTACGACAACGACA
>NZ_CAIKKU010000699.1 GCF_903828115.1 uncultured Thiodictyon sp.
ACGGACCCTGGCCCTGGCGGTGCGTCTGTTCGGCAACATGATGAGCGGCGCGATGATCATTGCCATCCTGCTCACCATCACGCCCTTCCTCTTCCCGATCCTCATGACGGCGCTGGGGCTGCTCACCGGCATGGTGCAGGCCTATATCTTCAGCATCCTGGCCGCGGTGTACATCGCCGCCGCTACCCGCACGCGCCAGCCCGCGCCCACGTCAACTCCGGCGCCCGGCACTTGAGCCAATCCATAATCAACCCGAGGACCCACCATGGACAGCTTGACCATCATTGCCGTCGCGTCGATCGTCATCGCCGGTCTCACCACCGGCTTCGGCACCATGGGCCCCGCGCTGGCAGAGGGTCGCGCGGTCGCCACCGCGCTGACCGCGCTGGCGCAACAGCCCGATGCCTCCGCCACCATCACCCGGACCC
Organism: uncultured Thiodictyon sp.; assembly: GCF_903828115.1. GTDB lineage: Bacteria > Pseudomonadota > Gammaproteobacteria > Chromatiales > Chromatiaceae > Thiodictyon. Next base: position 429 of record NZ_CAIKKU010000699.1, read on the forward strand.
TGTTCGTCGGGCTCGCGATGATCGAGTCCACCGCCATCTACTGCTTCGTGGTTTCGATGATCCTCATCTTCGCCAACCCCTTCTGGAACCTCGCCATCGCCCACGCCGTCGGTAAATAGGCCATGCTCATCGATTGGTTCACCGTCGGTGCGCAGGCGGTCAATTTTCTCGTCCTGGTGTGGTTGCTGAAGCGCTTCCTCTACCAGCCAATCCTGCACGCCATCGATGAGCGGGAGCGACGGATCGCCGCCGAGCTGGCGGACGCCGATGCGAAACGGACGCAGGCGCAGCACGAGCGCGAGACCTTTCAGCATAAGAACGAAGCGTTCGATCAACAGCGTGCTGCCCTCTTCACCCACGCGATGGACGAGGCGAAGGCCGAGCGTCAGCGGCTCTTGGAAGAGGCCCGGCAAGCCGCCGATGACGTGCGGGCCAAACGACAGGACGCGTTGCGACAGGAGGCCGATCAACTCAATCAGGCACTGCGGCGCCGGACCGTGCAGGAGGTCTTCGCGATTGCGCGCAAGATGCTGACCGATCTCGCCGGGGCGAGTCTGGAAGAGCGGCTGGTCGCGGTCTTTATCGAGCGCCTGCGGGCGATGGACGGCGAGGCGCACGCGGTGTTTGCCGAGGCGCTGAAGACGACCTCCGATCCGGTACGTGTGCGCAGCGCCTTCGACCTACCCGCGGCGCAACGCACGGCGATTCAAGATGCCATCGATACCGCTTTCGCACCGGCCCTCCCGGTCCGGTTCGAGACCGCGCCGGACCTGGTCAGCGGAATCGTGCTCACCGCGAATGGGCAACAGATCGCCTGGGACATCGCGGATTACCTGCGGTCGCTGGAACGCGGAGTTGGTGAGCTATTGAAGGAGAAGGGGCAGCCGGATGCCGCGGCCGGTTCTGACCCTTCAGGAACCGCAGCACCGCACCCATGACGGCCGCGCCCGACCGCCTGGAGTCGGCCTTCGATCGCGCCTTCGGCGCCATCGGCCAGGCCCGCGAACAGTTCAGTCCGCAACTGACCCCACACGAGGTCGGCACCATCGCGACCGTCTCCACCGGCATCGCCACGGTCTCCGGTCTGCCCGGTGTCGGCTTCGAGGAACTGCTGGCCTTTCCCGGCGAGGTCTTCGGCATCGCCTTTAACCTGGACGCAGGAGAGATCGGCGTCGTGCTGCTGGGGGACTACTGGCAGTTGCACGCCGGGGCCCTGGTCGAGCGTACCGGCCGGGTCATGGACGTGGCCGTCGGCGATGGCCTGCTGGGGCGCGTCATCGATCCGCTCGGCCGGCCGCTCGATGGTCAGGGGCCGGTGCGCACCGACGCGCGCCTGCCGATCGAGCGTCCGGCGGCGGCCATCATGGACCGCGCGCCGGTCACCGTCCCGCTCCAGACCGGGATCAAGGTCATCGATGCGCTCATTCCGATCGGCCGCGGCCAGCGCGAGCTGATCCTCGGCGACCGCCAAACCGGCAAGACCGCCATTGCCATCGACAGTATCCTCAACCAGCGCGGCCAGGATGTCCTGTGTGTCTATTGCGCCATCGGTCAGCGGGCGTCCGCCATCGCCAAGGCCGTGGCCACCTTGCGGGAGCAGGGCGCGCTGGACTATACCGTGGTGGTGGTGACCGAGGGCAACGACGCGCCGGGGCTCGCCTACATCGCCCCCTATGCCGCGACCAGCATCGCCGAGCATTTCATGGAGCGCGGGCGCGACGTGCTGATCGTCTACGACGACCTCACCCACCACGCCCGCGCCTATCGCGAGCTTTCCTTATTGCTGCGCCGCCCGCCCGGCCGCGAGGCCTTCCCCGGCGATATCTTCTACATCCACTCGCGCCTGCTGGAGCGCGCCACCCACCTGAGTCCGGAGCGCGGCGGGGGTTCGCTCACCGCCCTGCCGATCATCGAGACCGAGGCCGAGGACATCTCGGCCTATATCCCGACCAATCTGATCTCGATCACCGACGGGCAGGTCTATCTGTCGCCCTCGCTGTTCGAATTGGGCGTGCTGCCAGCGGTCGATGTCGGCAAGTCCGTCTCGCGCGTCGGCGGCAAGGCGCAGCGGGCGGCCTACCGCGCGGTCGCGGGCGACCTCAAGCTTCGCTTTGCGCAGTTCGAGGAGTTGGAGACCTTTGCGCGGTTCGGTGCCCGAGTGGATGAACCGACCCGCGCGATCATCGCGCATGGGCAGCGCATCCGCGCCTGCCTCAAGCAGTCGGAGCTCGCCCCGGTGGCGGTGCCGGCGCAACTCGCCGTCCTGCTGGCCCTGACCGCGGGGCTCTTCGACACGGTTGAGCTCGCGCGGATGACGGCGGCCGAGCAAGCGGTGCAGGCGGCCGCGGCGACGATCCCGGACGCGCTTCGCGAGCGCCTGACCGGCGCCGGGACCTTGAGCGACGGAGATCGGCAGGCGCTCATCGACCTTGCCCGTCAGGCGCTCGCCGAATTCCAGCCGACGCCGAATCCTCCGGACGGCGCCGCCCCCGCCCCGGACGCCCCGGGCACGGCAGCCTCCGAAATATCGACCAACGCAAGCCCGCCATAACTGAAGAAGTCAATGCATATACTTCCGAAACTGCACTATTGGTGGCAAGCGAAACGCTCGAGCTTCTGGTTCGTACCCACCCTCATCGTACTGGACGCCGTGGTGCTCGCCACCCTGTTGATCACCCTTGACGCGACCGTCGAGCTGCACGTAGTCGAGCGCTGGCCGCTGCTCTTCGGCGCCGGCGCGGACGGCGCCCGCGGCCTGCTCACCGCGGTCGCCAGCTCGATGATCACGGTCGCCGGGGTGGTGTTCTCCATCACGCTCGTGGCCCTGGCGCTGACCTCCAGCCAGTATACGTCGCGGGTCATTCGTAACTTTATGCGTGACCGCGTCAACCAGGCGGTGCTCGGCGTCTTCGTCGGCATCTTTGCCTATTGTCTGGTGGTGCTGCGGACGATTCGCGGGGGTGACGAAGGGGGGTTCGTCCCGACGCTGGCGGTGCTGGGCGGACTGATCCTGGCCTTCGTCGGGATCGCCGTGCTGATCTACTTCATTCATTACGTCTCGACCTCGATCCAGGCATCGCGCATCATCGCGGCGGCCGCCCAGGAGACCCTCGCGGCGGTGGATCAACTCTTCCCCGAGACCCTTGGCGACCACGCGGACGACGACAACAAGGCCAACCTGGCGCGGGCGCTCGCCATGCAGGCCTGGGTGGCCGTCCCGGCCGAGCGGACCGGCTATATCGAGACGGTCGATGCGGACGCACTCCTGGGCGTAGCCCGAGCGCATGGGACCATCCTGCGGATGGACCGCGGCATCGGGGACTTTGTCGTCGCGGGTACGCCGCTGGTCTCAGCGGTCGATCCCGGCGACCTGGACGACACGATCACGGCCGAGCTGAACGCCCCCTACGTCGTCAGCCGCCAGCGTACCGTGGAGCAGGATGTCGCCTTCGGCATCCGGCAGATCGTGGACATCGCTATGAAGGCACTCTCGCCCGGTGTCAACGACACCACGACCGCCGTGATGTGCGTTGATTATCTGACCGCCATCCTGGTCCGGCTGGCCCCGCGGCGGATTGCCGCCGCCCATTGGCCGGATCAGGGCAAGCTGCATGTGATTGCCCGCGGCCCGAGCTTTGCGGGTCTGGTGAGCGAGTCCTTCGACCAGATCCGCCAGAATGCCGGCGGCAATGTCGCCGTCCTGTTACGGATGCTCGGCGCGCTCGAAACCATCGCCACCCGGACCCTGAGCCCCGATCGGCGCCGGGTGCTTGGGCAGACCGTCGAAGAGATCGCCGAGGCGGCCGAGCGCACCATCGACGCCCCGCACGACCGGGCACGGCTCGGCAACCGGCTGACGCGGGTGCGCGAAGTGCTCGCAACCGCACCGGTGGTATTCGTCCGCGCACACCAGGACGGACTCGAGGTCCGATGAGCGACAGCACCGCCAGCCTGCGCCGCCAGATCAGGAGCGCCGGCGATCTCCAATCCGTCGTCCGCACCATGAAGACCCTGGCCGCGTCCAGTATCGGCCAGTACGAGCAGGCGGTGCGCGCTTTGGGCGATTATGCGCGCACGGTGGAGCTGGGCCTCCGCGTCTGTTTCCGCGGCAGCGGCGCGGACGCGGCGCTGACCGGGACGCCGGTCGAACCGGATAGGGGCCGGGATACGAACCAGATCGGTGGCATCGTGTTTGGCTCCGACCAGGGACTGGTGGGCCAATTCAACGATGTGGTGACCGACTATGCGGTGCAGGCCCTGGCCGCCCTGACCGACCGGCCGCTGGTTTGGGCAGTCGGTGAGCGTGTCCATGCGCGCCTGACCGATGCCGGTCTGCCGGTGGTGGGCCGGTTCGCCGTGCCGGGCTCGGTCGCGGCCATCACCCCGCTCATCGGGCAGATCCTGGTCGCGAGCGAAGTCCGGGGGAAGCGCGTCGCGCAGCTCCATCTGTACTACAACCGTCCCGCATCCGGCTCCGGTTATGCGCCCGTCAACCAGCGGCTGTTGCCGCTGGACGACGCCTGGCAAGGCCGGCTTGCCGCGCTCCCCTGGCCGACCGGGAACCTCCCCGAGGTTATTGGTACCGGAGCCGCGACCCTGAGCGCGCTGATGCGCGAGTATCTCTTCGTCTCGCTCTTTCGCGCCTGCGCCGAATCGCTGGCGAGCGAGAACGCCAGCCGTCTGGCGGCGATGCAGCGCGCCGAGAAGAATATCGACGAGTTGTTGGAAGCCCTCAACGGCAAGTTCCACCGCTTGCGCCAGGGCGCAATCGACGAAGAACTGTTCGACGTCATCGCCGGCGTTGAGGCACTGGTCGGAACGCGGCCCCAACACTACACGTCGGGTTGTTAGGGGGCGATAGGGGCTATTTCACCAGCGTCACAGGCAGCGTGGACAGATGGACGACCTTGGCGGCAACCGAGCCAAGCAACAGCGTCGCCAGCCCGCCGCGGCCATGGGTACCCATGACGATGTGGTCACACCCCTGCTGTGTCGCGAACTCGGCGATGGTTTCCGCAATGGGTCCGGAGACGACCTGGGCAGTGTAGGCGACCCCGGCCTGATCGAGCAGCCCGCGGGCGGTGCGCAGGTTCTCCTCGCCCTCGCTTTGCTGGATGCGGTTGACCTCTTCCTCGTGCAGGAAACCGCGAACCTGCCAGGCATCTACCGGTTCACGGACGTGCAGCAGGTGGATCTGCGGGGGCTCACTCCGCTCGGCGAGCCGGACCACATGCCGGAGTGCCCGCAGGGACTGGGCAGAGCCGTCGCAGGGGACCAGGAAGCGCATCATCGGACCCTCATCATCGGAACCTCATCATGGGTGCGACTCCCACCCGGTAGGCGCATCCGTCCGTGTTGGGCTGTCGCCGACGGCGCCGGGGTGCCAGCCGAGGATCAGGAGCAGCGCCGCGAATCCGAGCACATAGGCCAGGGCCACATGCCAGCCGTGGCGCACCCAGTTCAACACCGACTTCGCCTCGGGATACAGGTTGGAGATGGCCACCCCGGCGGAGCTGCCGAACCAGATCATGGAGCCGCCGAAGCCGACCGCATAGGCGAGCACGCCCCAGTCGTAGCCGCCCTGTTTGAGTGCCAGGGCGGTGAGCGGGATATTGTCGAAGACGGCGGAGACGAACCCGAGCGTCAGGGCGGAGGGCCAGGAGGCCGCCGGCAGCCGCTCCACCGGCATCAGGGAGGCGCACAGCACCAGCGACAGCAGGAAGAGACTCCCTTTGAGGCTCTCCGGCAGCAGGCCCCACTCGGGCTTGCGGATCAGCCCCGTGAGCAGAATCGCCGCCCATACGGCCATCCCCAGGACGGGAACACGGCCGGCCAGGTCCTTGGCATGCAGGTTCAGCGCCACGTTGGCGGCGATGGCGGCGACCAGGATCGTGATCACGATGCCCAGGCGGGTCCAGTCCACCGCCGTGTCGGCGGGTACCTGCCGGGCGGCCGGCTGGTAGCGGTGCTGCTGGATGGCGGCCGGGATGCCGAATACCAGCAGGGCGACACCGGCGGCCACATAGGCGTGCAGGACCGCGCTCGGCGCCACGCCGGAGATCCACATCATGGTGGTGGTGGTGTCCCCCACCACGCTGCCGGACCCGCCGGCGTTGGACGCCGCGACGATCGCCGCCAGGTAGCCGAGATGGACCCGGTGGCGGAATACCCCGGCGGCGACGGTGCCGCCGATCAGGGCGGCGGCGATGTTGTCCAGCAATGCCGAGAGCACGAAGATCATGACGAGGAGGACAAAACCGCCCGGCCAGCCGGCGGGCAGGAAGCGCGGCAGCACCAAGGGGATCCGGCTGTCCTCGAAGTGGCGGGCCAGCAGGGCAAAGCCGAGCAGCAGGCCGAGCAGGTTGGCGAGCAGCACCCACTCGTGGCCCAAGTGATCGATGAGCCCGGTCAGGCCCGGTCCCGCCGGGAATCCGGTAACGCCGAGTTTGAAGCCGGTGATGACGGTGAGCCCGGTCAGGGCGACCGCGAGGGTGTGACGGTGCAGGACGGCTACCCCCAGCAGGGTGGCCGCAAACAGGATGAATTCGGGAGGGATCAAGGTACCGCCGATGGGGACACAACGAGGTTGCGGCGATGATAGCGCGGGCCGCGTGGGACTGCGATGGTTACACCTTGCGGCGGTGGTCAGTGGCCCCGGTGCGGGTGACGGCGTAGCATGGCGGGATCGCGTTCGCCCGGGGGGCGCCTGGCGCACCCCACCGGCGGCCCGCTGTCGCGTCTTCAGGGCGCCCACCGCCATGCACCCATTCCTGCGGATTTCCTCACCACCCCCTATGACCACCCAATGAAGATCGTCATCCTCGGCGCCGGCCAGGTCGGTACCTCGGTGGCCGAGAGCCTGGTCTCGGAGGCCAACGAGATTACGGTCGTCGATACCGACGTGGCGCGCCTGGCGCGCCTCCAGGACCGGCTGGATCTGCGCACCGTGGTCGGCAACGCCGCCCTGCCCTCGGTGCTGGAACTGGCCGGCATGGCCGATGCGGACATGTTGATCGCGGTGACCCAGAGCGACCAGACCAACCTGTGCGCCTGCCGCACGGCCGCCACCCTCTACCGGACCCCGACCAAGATCGCCCGGCTGCGCTCCCCGGACTATGCCCGCTACCCGGAACTGCTGGAGCCGAAGAACTTCGCGGTGGACTTCAGTATCTGCCCGGAGCAGATCATCACCGATTACCTGGTCCAGTTGCTGGCCTTCCCCGAGGCGCTCCAGGTGCTGGAGTTCGCCGACGGCCTGGTGAGCCTGGTGGCGGTGCGCGCCATCCCCGGCGGGACCCTGGTGGGGCACCCGGTGGCGGACCTGCGTCGCCACATCCCCACCGTGGACGCGCGCATCGCCGCCATCTATCGCCGCGATCAACCCATCATCCCGGACGGGGAGACCCTGATCGAGGCCGGGGACGAGGTCTTCTTCCTGGCCGCCACCCGCGACATCGGCCAGGTGGTGAGCGAACTGCGGCGCCGTGACCGGCCGACCCGGCGCATCCTCATCGCCGGGGGCGGGAACATCGGGGAGCGGCTCGCCGTCGCCACCCAGGATCGCTACAAGGTGAAGGTGATCGAGGCCGCCGAGGCGCGCGCCCGGACCCTGGGGGCGACGCTGAAACACACCCTGGTGTTGGTGGGGGAGGGTACGGACGAGAACCTGCTGGCGGCCGAGTCGATCGAGGACATGGACTGCTTTCTCGCCCTGACCAACGACGACGAGAACAATATCCTCTCCGCCCTGCTCGCCAAGGGCCTGGGGGCGCGCCGGGTACTGGCCCTGATCAACCGGCGGGCCTATGTCGATCTGGTGCAGGCGGACCGCATCGACATCGCCATCTCCCCGGCCCAGATCTCCATCGGCTCCCTGCTGGCCCGGGTGCGCAAGGGTGACGTGGCCGCGGTGCATAGTCTGCGCCGGGGGGCGGCGGAGGCCCTGGAACTGGTGGTCCATGGGGACGGCCGTACCTCCCAGGTCGCGGGGCGGCGCATCGAGCAACTGGACCTGCCCCCGGGGGTGACGGTGGGGGCCGTCGTGCGCGGGGTGGCGCCCATGGCGGGCGGGGCCGACCGGCGCCGCGTCCTGATCGCCCACCACGACCTGGTGATCGAGGCGGAGGACCATGTGATCCTGTTCGTGATCAGCAAGGACCTGGTGCCCAAGGTGGAGCGCTATTTCCAGGTCGGTCTGGGCTTCTTCTGATGTATTCGGTGCTGTCGGTCACCAACGTCCTCGGGCGCCTGTTGCTGGTGTTCAGCCTGACCTATCTGCTGCCCATCGCCTGTGCCCTGATCTACGACGACGGGACCCTGCTGACCTTCGTCTTCAGCATGCTCGCCTGCATCCTGGTCGGTCTGTTGATGATCGCGGCGACCCGCCGCCAGCGCCGGGAACTCAAGGCGCGCGACGGCTTCATGCTGGTCACCATGGCCTGGACCCTGACCGCCGCCATCGCCACCGTGCCGCTGATGCTGCACCAGCAGTTGTCCTTCACGGACGCCTTCTTCGAGACCATGTCGGGGCTCACCACGACCGGGGCCACGGTGATGGTGGGGCTCGACCAGGTCGCGCCCTCCATCAACCTGTGGCGCCATGCCCTGTGCTGGTTGGGCGGCATGGGGATCATCGTGCTCGCGGTCGCCATCCTGCCCTTCCTGGGGGTCGGCGGCATGCAGCTCATGCGCGCGGAGGTGCCGGGGCCGATCAAGAACTCCCGGCTCACCGCCCGGGTCGGCGATACCGCCGCGCTCCTCTGGGTCATCTATGTGAGCCTCACCGCGGCCTGCGTCCTGGCCCTGCGGATCGCCGGAATGGACTGGTTCGACGCCATCTGCAATGCCTTCTCGGCCCTGAGCCTGTGCGGCTTCTCGACCCGGGATGCGAGCATCGGCGCCTGGGACTCGCCGGCGATCGAGATGGTGCTCATCTTCTTCATGGTGCTCGCCGCGTTCAATTTCGCGACCCACTATATGGTCTGGCGCCACCGCAGCCTGCGGCCCATCTGGCGCGACGCGGAGGCCAGGGGGGTACTCCTAGTGCTGACGCTGTGCTCGCTCAGTTGCGCCGTCTATCTCTGGTTCAACCAGATCTACACGAGTTTCTGGACGGCGCTGCGCTATGTCGCCTTCAACCTGATCTCCGTCGCCACCACCAGCGGATTCGTCACCACCGACTATGCCCTGTGGCCGGTGTTCGTGCCCCTGTTGATGCTCTTTCTGTCGTCGGTGACCTGCAGTTCAGGGTCCACCGGCGGGGGTATCAAGATGATCCGCACCCTGATCCTGGTCCGCCAGTCGTCGCGGGAGGTCTCCCGCCTGATCCACCCCGCCATGGCCGCGCCGGTCACGATCGGCGGGTCCCAGATCCCCAACAGCGTGGTCTTCGCCGTCCTGGGTTTCATCTTTCTCTACTCCATGAGCATCATCGGGATGACCTTCCTGCTGCTCTTCGGCGGGCTCGACTTCATCTCCGCCTTCACCGCCGTCGTCGCCTGCATCAACAACACCGGCCCCGGGTTGGGCGTGGTGGGACCGGCCACCAATTACGGCGTCTTGACCGACTACGAGATCTGGGTCCTGAGCTTCACCATGCTGCTCGGCCGGTTGGAGGTCTTCTCGCTGCTGATTTTGTTTACGCCGCAGTTTTGGCGCAGGTAGGGGGGCAAGGATGAAGGATGAAGGATGAAGGATGAAGGATGAAGGATGAGGGATGAGGGATGAGGGATGAAGGAGGAAAGCTGGGTTTATGGGGCGGGGTTGGCGCAGGTGGCGGCGGTCCCGTTAGGATTGGTTGTCCGCGAATGAACGCAAATGGGGACGATGGCGTTTGATGAGCAACGCGGGCTTGATCATCGTTGCGCAGGCGATCCATCAGGCCGCAAACTTTCAACTGGACGAGTCTGAAAGTTTCAAATTCGTCTTCCAGGAGTTGCGGCGGCAGGCGAGTTGGCGGGAACTGCCGGTCAGCTTCCATCACTTCCGCGACAAGGACGGCGCCGAGGTGGACCTGGTGCTGGAGTCCGGCCAGGCGCTCGCCGGGGTTGAGGTCAAGGCCTCGGCCACGGTGACGACGGCGGATTTTCGGGGCCTGCGCAAGTTGCGGGAGGCGGCTGGTCCGCGCTTCAAGGCCGGCGTGGTGCTCTACGACGGTGAGGCGACGGCGCCATTCGGCGACGGACTGACGGCCGTGCCTATGCGCGAACTGTGGGAATCCCGGCAGCCTGCGCATCACCCTGGGACCATTGCATGACCAGATCGCCGCAGACACCCCGGCCGCGGCCGACCAGTGGCCCCATTTGCATCTGCCGAGGACGTGCAATGACAGATCGCGGGTTTGCCGTAGGGTCCGCTGTGCGGACCTTCGCCGGTGGCCGGAACGACGATCGATGCCTCTTTGGCCAAGCCGGTTGCAGAGCCAAGGGCCCAGGACGCGACCCATCGCCCCGTGTGACTCCGGCCCCCTGGGACCCCGCCCGCGGGTTCTGCTTGCGGCCAGGTCTGGATCGGCCTATTTTGACCGAAATAGACCAATCTCTCTGAAATCCTCATGCACAACGTTTCCGCCCACGAGGCCAAGGCCCGCTTTGGCCAACTGCTGGAGACGGCCCGGCGCGAGCCCGTGGTCATCGAGCGCGACGGTCGAGCCGTCGCTGTCGTGGTCTCCAAGGAGGAGTACGACGCGTTGAACGCAATCAAGCTCCAGCAGCTCCGCGCGGAGATCGACCTGGGGCTCGCGGATCTGGAGCGCGGTGCATGCACCGATTATGAGGCTGAGGACCTGCCGACGCTCGCCGCACGGATCAAGGCTGCTGGCCGCGAGCGGCTCGCCAAGAAGTGATCTATCGGCTTTCGTCCAGGGCGGAAGCGGATCTTGCCGAGATCTGGGATTACTCCGCCGAACAATGGGGTCTTGATCAGGCCGATCGGTACGTCGATGCATTGGTGAGCCGCTTCGACTGGCTCTGCGATAACCCTTCGCTGTGGAAGGCTCGGCCGGACATCGGCGACGGGCTCTATAGCTACCCGCAGCAGAGCCATGTGATCTACTTTCGCGCCTCTGGCGATGCGCCACGGTTGATCGAGATCGTGCGCGTGCTGCACGGGCGGATGGAGCCTCACAGGTACGTCTGAAGCGGGCAGACCGGTCGCCCCGCCCCGCGGTCTGGCGAGACCGGCACTCGCCCCTACTCGGCCGGGGGGATGGCGTCGAATTCGGCCTGGGTACCGTGGCCGCCCTGGAGCCAGGCGGTGCGCAGATCCTGGAGCACCGGGGCGATGTGGTTCCGGTAGTGGTCCGGGAAGTCCGCATCGGTGAAGACTCCCGCGGCCGCCCGCACCGAGGCGATGGCCAGCCCCAGGTCCGACCGGTTGCCGCTCAGGTCGGCCCGGTCCCAATACACCAGGCCGAGGTTGAAGCGGGTCATGGCCCAGTCCGCCGGGCGGGCCTCGCGGGTGTAGACCTCCAGGGCGAGCCCGTAGGCCGTGATGGCCTTGCCGAGGTCCTCCGCCCGGTCGCCGGTGGGCATGTCCGCCCAGGTGAGGCCAAGGTTGTTCTGGGTCGCGGCCCAGTCCGCCGGGTGGGCCTCGCGGGTCAGGACCTCCAGCGCCCGCCGGTAGGCCGCGATGGCCTTGCCGAGGTTCTCCGCCCGGTCGCCGGTGGGCATTTTCCGCCAGGCTTCGCCGAGGTTGATCTGGGTCCCGGCCCACTCCGCCGGGTGGGCCTCGCAAGTTCGGACCTTCAGGGCCAGACCGTAGGCCGCGATGGCAATGCCGAGGTTCTCCGCCCGGTCGCCGGTGGGGATGTTCGACCAAGCGACGCCAAGGTTGTTCTGGGTCGTGGCCCACTCCACCGGGTGGGTCTCACGGGTAAGGACCTCCAGGGCGTGCCCGTAGGCCGCGATGGCCTTGCCGATGTTCTCCGCCCGATCGCCGGTTGGCATGCTCCGCCAGGCGATGCCGAGGTTGTTCTGGGTCATGGCCCAGCCCTTCGGGTGGGCCTCGCGGGTTCGGGCCTCCAGGGCCAGCCGGTAGTACGCGATGGCCTGGTGGAGGTTTTGCGCGCGGTCGCCGGTTGGCATGTTCGCCCAGGCGTTGCCGAGGTTGTTCTGGGTCTTGGCCCAGTCCGCCGGCTGGGCCTCGCGGGTCCAGGTGTCCTGGGCCTGGGTCAGGAGCGCGATGGCCTCGCGCTGGTGGGCGGCGATGTCCCCCAGCCGTGCCCCCTCATGGGCGATGGCGGCGTTGTTCATGGCCCGGGGGTCCTCGGGCCGTAGCGCCAATGCCTGCTTGTAGGGCTCGATGGCCCGGTCGAATGCGCCAGCGTTGTACCAGTTGTCCCCCTCCAGGGTCAGGAGGCGGAAGGCCTCGGCCAGGGGCTCGCGCTTGAGGTCCTGGATCAGCCGGTCGGCCGCGGCGTGCTGCCTCAGCGCGATGGCGGCCACCGCCTGCTGCTGCTTGTTCCCGCGTTCGGCCAGCTCTTGGGCCTTGGCGATCAGCTCGGGAGGGAGTTGACGCTGGGTGGGGTCCTCCCCGGCCTGTTTGGGGGTCAGGACCTCGCGTAGTTGGACCTCGATGGCGGCGAGCCGCAACTGAGTCGACTCCGCGGTCTCCCGCACGACCTCCCGCGTCCGCTGGCCCTCCTCCCGCACCGCCTGCTCGATGCCCGCCAGCCGCTGGGCCAGGTCCGCGATCCCCGCGCCGATCTCGATCCCCTGGGCCTCCAGCCGGGGCAGTAGTTCGTCGAGCGTCCCCCGCACTGCCGCCAGGGCGGCGGCGTTCTCCGCGCTACGCTCCAGGTTGGCGGCGGCTGCGGTCAGCACCCGGTTGGCGATGTCGAGCTGTATGGCGTAGGCGGCGCGGCCGTCCAGGGCGGTGTCCTGCTTGAGCGCCTGGCGCACGGATTCGCTGAACCGGGTCGCCAGGGCCAAGCGGACCCGCGATTCGGCGGTGGCCTCTTCAAAGTCGGGTGACGTACCCGGCCGTTCCGGGTTGAGGCAGGCCAGCAGGGCGAGGGTCTGGGCCGGCGTCAGGGCGGGGCGCTCGGGCCTGGCGACGAATTCCACCAGTCGGCGCTCGTCAATGGAGCCGAGCCACCGCTTGGCACTATCGGTGAGGGCGATCTCCGCCCAGTGCGACTCGGCCAGGTCGGCCAGGCGACGCACCAGTGCGGCGTCCTGGGAGCCGAGATCGGGTGCGACGGCGCGCAGCACCATGCCGATGGACCGGCCCACCAGTTGGGCGAGGTCGTGATTCCGGAAGAAGTCCCGGGCCGCCAGTGCCTGGCGCTCCCAGTCGAGATAGCGCTCGGAGGCGACGTTGACCAGGATGCCGGAGATGGCCCCAACGACGGGCAGAAGCAGCCAGTCGGGGAGCCACTCCCCAAGGGTGTCGAGCATCGCCTTGCCTGGGTCCCCCGCCAGGGCCAGGGCGCCGAGTGTCAACAGCGCAAGCAGCAGCCCCGGCAGGGCCCCGACGCAGAGGCGCCACCAGCGGGGTTTATGGGCAATCCGGCGGTCGATGCGCGACGGCATGTACGCTCCCAGGCGGCGCGGGGCCGCGTCCTCGGTGGGCGGGCAGGGTTTCGTCATTATGCCGGGTTGGGGCTGGGGTTGCAGCCGGCGTTGGGCTGAATGTGTAGTGGTTCCGGTGCCCGGCGGCTTGGGTAGTGGCGGATCGCCCTGCGGGCATCCGCCCTACGGCCTGGGCGGTGCGGCGCCGCCTCAGGCGCGCACCACCTCGATGCGGCGGCCCGCGGGGCTTGTGACCTCGCGGCTCCCAGTGCGCTCGGCAATCGGCGGCTGACCGCTACGCCGGTCGAAGATCACCAGCCAGCCGGTGTCGAGCCCGAGCCCCGCCAGGTAGCCGTCGAGTTGCTCCAGGCCCTCGGCCAGCGGGTCCGGGGCCCCGTCGCGCCAGACCTTGAGTTCCATCCCGAGCGTCAGGGGCCCGTAGCGCAGACAGAGATCCATGCGCCCGGCGCCGATGGCATATTCGCGCTCCAGGGTGCCGTCGCCGTTGACCACGCGGTGCAGGAAGGCCATCAGCACCAGGTGCGGGGCGATCTCGTGGTAGGGGGCACTGCCGAGCAAGGGCTGGCCGTGGCGGCGCCAGAAGGCCAGGAAGGCGTCGAGCAGGCGCAGCGGGTTCAGGGTGCCGTCCGGATCGAGCCAAGTCGGGCTGATCTGCGGCAGCGACGCCTGCGGGGTGTAGGCCAGGACCCGGGGCAAGACCTCGCGGTAGATGGGATTGGCGATGGTCAGGCCGCGACCCGGGTCCATCCGGCACAGGCCCAGGTCGAGCAGGTAGTCGATGTCATCCGCGGGAACCTGACCCAGGGCGGTGCCGGCCAGCATCGGCTCGATGATGCGCCGCACCCGCTCCTCGCGCAGCTTGTCGGCGAGTTGGTCCAGGTGGGTGACCCGATTGACGATCAGGTATTCCTTGGCCTCGTCGATCAGGTCGACGGTGATGGGGCGGGTGCGGTCGCGGCCCTCGCGCATCTCGAAGCAGGCGTGGTAGGCCAGCGCATTGACCAGCCAGGGCTGGCCCCGGGTCAGGTCCCAGACCCGCGCCAGGGCCTCGGGGGTGAAAGGCTGGCCGGTCTCCTTGGTGTGCTCGGCGAGCAGCGCGGTCGTCTCGGCGGCGCTGAAGTCGCCCAGGCGCAACGACTTGGCCTTGATGTTGAAGGCGCTGCCGCCGGTGATGGGGCTCGCCTCGGAACGGGCATGGATACGGTAGTCACGCAGATCCCGCACCCCGCACAGCACCACCGTTTGCGGAAAGTGATCGGGACGCTGAGTATAGCCCGCGCGCAACTGGCGCAGCAGCGACACCAGGGTGTCGCCGACCAGGGCGTCCACCTCGTCGAGCAGCAGCACGGCCGGCCGCGGGTCCGCGGCGGCCCAGGACTCCAGCAGGCGGAGCAGGCGTTCGTCCGCCGGGACCTGCGCGCCGCCGTCCCGATACCAGTCAGCCAGGCGCCCATCCTGGAGATAGAGCCGCGCCGAGCGCCCCAGCGCACTGCACATGGCCGCCATACCCCGGTCGACATCCTCGCGCGCGGTCTGGGCGGTCTCCAGGTTCGTATAGAGCGCCCGGTAGCGGCCCTCGTGGTTCAGGTACGCCATCAGGGCCAGCAGGCAACTGGTCTTGCCGGTCTGGCGGGGGGCGTGGAGCAGGAAGTACTTCTTCTGCTCGATCAGTTCCAGCACCGCCTCGAGGTCCCAGCGCCCCAGGGGCGGCAGGCAGTAATGGTCTTGGGGCCGAATCGGACCTTCGGTATTGAAAAAGCGCATGGGACAACTCCTGAAACCACGCGGGCGGGCCGCGCATCGGTAAGATGCCTGTCACAGTCGGTCAGGCGCAGACGGCCAAGTCGGCGCCGCAGCGGTTGACGATCGTTGCTTCAAAGTAGCATGCCCTTGCGGGCGAGGCTGCCAAGAGCGATCGAAAAGTCTCCACCATTGTGTGCGTAAACCCCGAGTCCGCGTGTGTTTCGCGGAATCGTTTCACTTTTTGACGAAGACAGTTGAAATTACAACGCAACTGTCGTCTGATCCGCACCGGTGCTGTCACCACCCGCAACGGTGTCTCGACCAACCGGTCCAGCGCCGCCGGCGCCTAGCGTCTTCACCAAGCAAGAGTCCCGTCGGAGTCATGATGAACCCTGTCGCGATCCGCCCCCTGTGGCTGTTGGTCCTGCTGCCGCTGGCCTGCCCCGCGGCGCCGGGCGCGAATGCGCGGGCGGCACCGAAGCAGGTCCCTGAGTTGACGGCACCGCCGGCCCCCGCCGCGGTTGCTGCCCCGGCGCCCGCCAGGGCCCCGCGGCCCAGTGCGCCCGGCGGGGTCACGCCGAGCCGCGACCAGGTCCGGACCATGATCGACGAGGTGGCCAGGCAATACGGGGTCGAGTCGAAGCTGGTGCGGGCGGTCGTGGCCGCCGAGTCCAACTTCAACGCCAACGCGGTTTCCCGGGTGGGTGCCGTGGGCCTGATGCAGGTGATGCCGGCGACCGCGGGGGACTACGGGGTGACCTCCACCACGGCCCTGTTCGACCCCAAGACCAATCTGCGCACCGGTACCCGTCACCTCAAACGGCTGCTGGACAAATACAAGGGCGACTATGGCCGGGTGATCATGGCCTACAACGCCGGGGAGGGCGTGGTGGACCGTACCAACAACCATGTCACCTACCAGGAGACGCTCGACTACACCGAGGCGGTGATCGGCCACTACCGCAACAACGGCGGCTCCGCACCCACCACGGGCGCCCTGGCCAAGGTCCAGGTCCTGCGCGGCATGCGTAACCGCGGCCAGGCCAGGCGCCTGCTCAAGAAATATCTGGACCCCTCCCTGCTGTCGCTGAAGGTGAAGCCGACCCTGGCCCTGCGTTCACTCAACCCCGCCCTGCACGCGGTCGGTCCGGAGAGCCGCCCGATGTTTGAGTTGGATATGCAGGCGATGCGCTAAGGCGGTCGGCGTGCCCTGGTGGCCGTCAGGGTGCGGGCGACGGCGGGCTGGACGAATGCGGGAAAACCGTTCTGTCAAACTTATGACCGCATCCCGAGCAGATCTTGCTGCTGGGATACCAGCGATCAGCCAGCACCACGACACCGCCGCGCATGGCGGTCTTGTAGTCCAACTGCCGCCGGAACTCGAAGAAGCTCATGTCCGAGACGGCGCGCGCCAGGTGCCGATTCTGCACCATGCCGCGGACGTTCAGGTCTTCGATGCCGATGGTATGGAAGCGCCGCGCCAAGTCGGACGTGAGTTGGTGCAGGGCGTCCAGACGCACGTTGGCGATGCGGGCATAAAGGCGGGCCAGCCTGGCCTTGGCCTTACGCCAGTTGCGGGAGAATTTTACCTTTCGCGAGAGGCTTCGGTTGAGCCGCTCCATGCGTTGTCCAGGGCGAAGCTGTCGCTGCGACCTTTCTTGTGGAAACGTGGGTACTTGGCGCGCCCGGCAAAGAAGTTCTTGAAGGCCTCGCCCAACTGCATAATGGCTTGCTGGGGCGCGCACTTGGTTACTTCGAGCATCCAGGGGAATTGCTCGCGCTTGATGGCGTTCAACTGCC
>NZ_CAIKKU010000700.1 GCF_903828115.1 uncultured Thiodictyon sp.
CGATGCGGCCAGCGTCTATTTCGCCATCAGGCCCGGCGGGCGCCTCTACCTGGGACGCCTCAATCTCGCCTATGTGCAGGACTTCCTGACCAAGTTTTCCCAGTTTTCCGGGACCACGCTGATGCTCGTCGCAAGCGATGGTTTTGTGATGCTCTCCGGCGACCCGGGACTGAAGCTTGCGATGTTTGATCTAAGGAAGTGGGCGGGACCGCCCACGGCGCGCCGGACCTTGGTTGTCGGCGACCGTCGCTGGATACCGATGATCGCGCCGGGCAGCGCCATCGGGGCCAGGATCCTGATCCTCATTCCCACTCAGTTGCTGGATACCCAGCGCAACACCCTGCTGGTCTTCCTGGGCGCCTTCTTGGGCGGCTTGATCCTGCTGGTCGTGATCAAGAACCGCCGATTCAATCGGCTGGTCATAGAGCCCATCGCGGCCTTCGCCGAACGGATGCGGGACCTGGAACTGGGCCGGCTGGCGGTGCACGACGGTGACGCTGACTACCGATTCGAGGAACTGGCCGACATCCACACCCGCTTCCGGGCCATGGCACAGGCGATCACGCAACGCGAACAGTCACTGCGCGAGAGTGAGCAAAACTATCGCATTGCGAAAGAGCAGGCAGAGGAGGCCAATCGGGCCAAATCGACCTTTCTCGCCAACATGAGCCACGAGATTCGCACGCCTATGAATGCCATTCTCGGCTTCGCCCAGGTACTGGCCCGTGACCCCGACCTCAATAGCGCCCAGCGCACCGGCCTGACCACCATCCAGCGCAGCGGCGAACACCTGCTGAGACTCATCAACGACATCCTCGACATGGCCAAGATCGAGGCCGGGCGTATGACGCTTCAGGTGGCCCCCTTTGACCTTCCGCGGCTGGTGACGGACCTGGAGGCGCTGTTCGCGCAACGCGCCCGTGACCAGGGGTTGACCCTGAGCATTGCCGCGTCGGCGCTACCCCGGACGGTGCTGGGGGACGAGTTGAAGTTGCGCCAGGTGCTGATCAACCTGGTCGGTAATGCAGTCAAATTCACGGCCAGTGGCGCGGTGACATTGCGGGTCGCGCCGCTTGCCGGTGACGCGGTACGCTTCTGTGTCATCGACTCAGGCGAGGGGATAGCCCCGGAGCAGATGCCGCGGTTGTTCGAGCCCTTCAGTCAGATCGCCAGTGGCCGGCAAACGCAGAAGGGGACCGGGCTCGGCCTGGCCCTGAGCCGTCAGTTCCTGCGGCTGATGGGGGCCGAGTTGAGCGCGGACAGTACCCCGGGCCAGGGCAGTTGCTTCTCCTTTACCCTGTCATTGCCGCCGGGCGACCCGGGCGCACCGACGACCGTGCGCACCGAGCGGCCCGTTGTCGGTCTGGAACCCGGCCAGCCGTTGTGCCGCGTCCTCATCGTCGATGACCTGCCGGATAATCGAGCGCCGCTGCGGGCCCTGCTGACCGCGCTAAATCCGCAACCGCCGGTACTGGAAGTCAGGGAGGCGGCCGATGGCCGGGAGGCCGTGGCGGTGTGGAACCAATGGCAACCCCATGTGATTTTCATGGACATGCGGATGCCGCTCCTGTCGGGAGAAGAGGCCACCCGGCAGATCAAGGCACTCATGGCGGCTCATCCCGCGGCGGTGCGGACCGTCATCGTGGCGCTCACCGCCAGCGCTTTCAATGAAGACCGTGACCAGTTCCTGGCCTGCGGCTGCGATGAATTCGCCTGCAAGCCGTTCCGGGCCGCGGACCTCTATGCCATTCTGGAAAACCGTGTCGGCCTGCGGTTCGTCCGTGCCGGGGAAACCCGGACCTCCCCGGTCCCGTTGTCCCCGCCAGACTTGGCGTCCCGTCTGGACGCCTGCCCCGAAAACTGGGTCGGCGCACTCAGGGCGGCAGTGCTGGTCGCGGATTTCAACCAGATTACCGACCTTGTGGAGCAACTCGGCGACCACGACGCCGCGCTTGGGCTGGCCATGAAAACCTGGGCCTACAATTATGATCTGGAGGCGTTCAATTCACTGATGAGCGAGAGATGAGGAGCGGCTCACTAATAGGACAAACAATTCCATTAGCGACTGCCTATGGCGTCGTTGTCGTTGTCGTTGTCGTAATCGAGGTTATCGTAGCGCCCCGGATTCTCTCGCACCCCGGAGTGCATCGCTTCTCCGATTACGATTACGACAACGACAACGACAACGACAACGACAAC
>NZ_CAIKKU010000701.1 GCF_903828115.1 uncultured Thiodictyon sp.
ATTAGCACTATCCAAGGGACTTGTTTAACGCAATTTGTAAACCGTTCCTAAGCGCCCGGGGCACAAAGGACCCTCAGATCAGGCTTGCCGCGAAGTGCAGGATCGCGTACTGCCGCGGCAATGGCGCCAAGGCATGGGCGGATGGTACGCCGCTAGCGCTCGGTTCTGCCAGGGCGCCGCGCGAAAGTCTGCCCCCTGATCAGGGGACTAGCCAAGACGGGGCCGCGCGCCGCCGACTGCGCGGAGCGCCGGGAGCCGCTCGTCGGGGCCACCGATGACGACCGGACACCCCGGCGCGAGCGGAAAATGCCGGGGCGAGGGTCCCCGGCGCCCGCCCGCGGTGCGTCCAACGCTTGACACCTGAGCTTTTGGCCCTACTATTAGCACTCGCTGGTGGAGAGTGCTAACAGCCCAGGCGGCAGGCCGCGCCGCCGCCCTCCACCCCCCTGAACACCCCTCCGAGGAGAATCCAGATGAATGTCCGTCCCCTGCATGACCGCGTCGTCGTCCGTCGCATGGAAGAAGAGCGTACCAGCGCCGGTGGCATCGTGATCCCCGACTCCGCCGCCGAGAAGCCGATCCAGGGCGAGGTGCTCGCGGTCGGCCGCGGCAAGATCCTGGAAAATGGGGATGTGCGCCCGCTGGACGTGAAGGTCGGCGACCGCATCCTCTTCGGCAAGTATTCCGGCACCGAGGTCAAGCTCGACGGCAAGGACCTCCTGGTGATGCGTGAAGATGACATCATGGGCATCGTCGAGGGCTGAACGCCCCCCGACCGTCGACCGACGGTCCCGCCCGGCGGCCCCCGCGAGCGCCGCCCCGCATCCCCCTGACCACAGATTGATTCGAGACAGATCCCCATGAGTGCAAAAGACGTTAAGTTCGGCGGCGATGCCCGTGCCCGTATGATGGAAGGCGTGAACGTCCTGGCCAACGCGGTCAAGGTGACGCTCGGCCCCAAGGGCCGCAACGTGGTCCTGGAGAAGTCCTACGGCGCCCCGACCGTGACCAAGGACGGCGTGTCCGTGGCCAAGGAGATTGAACTCAGGGACAAGTTCGAGAACATGGGCGCCCAGATGGTGAAGGAAGTCGCCTCCCAGACCTCCGACGTGGCTGGTGACGGCACCACCACCGCCACCGTCCTGGCCCAGACCATGGTCCGCGAGGGCCTCAAGGCCGTCGCCGCTGGCATGAACCCGATGGATCTGAAGCGCGGCATCGACCAGGCCGTGATCGCCGCCACCGAGCAGTTGAAGGCCCTGTCGCGGCCCTGCACCGAGAACAAGGAGATCGCCCAGGTCGGCACCATCTCCGCCAACTCGGACGAGTCCATCGGCGAGATCATCGCCGAGGCGATGGGCAAGGTCGGCAAGGAAGGCGTCATCACCGTCGAGGAAGGCACCTCCCTGCACAACGAGCTGGAAGTGGTCGAGGGCATGCAGTTCGACCGCGGCTACCTGTCGCCCTACTTCATCAACAACCAGCAGGGCCAGAGCGCGGATCTGGAAGCGCCCTATGTCCTGCTGCACGACAAGAAGATCTCCAACATCCGCGAACTGCTGCCGGTGCTGGAAGCGGTCGCCAAGTCCGGCAAGCCGCTGCTGATCGTCGCCGAAGACGTGGAAGGCGAGGCCCTGGCCACGCTGGTGGTCAACACCATCCGCGGCATCATCAAGGTCGTCGCCGTGAAGGCCCCGGGCTTTGGTGACCGTCGCAAGGCCATGCTGCAGGACATCGCGGTCCTGACCTGCGCCACCGTCATCGCCGAAGAGGTCGGGCTCACGCTGGAGAAGGCGACGCTCAACGAACTGGGCACCGCCAAGCGCATCCAGGTCGGCAAGGAAAACACCACCATCATCGACGGCGCCGGTTCCGAGACCGACATCAAGGCGCGCTGCGAGCAGATCCGCAGCCAGGTCGAGGAGACCAGCTCCGACTACGACAAGGAAAAGCTCCAGGAGCGTCTGGCCAAGCTCGTGGGTGGCGTCGCCGTCATCAAGGTGGGCGCAGCCTCTGAGACCGAGCTCAAGGAGAAGAAGGCCCGCGTGGAAGACGCCATGCATGCCACCAAGGCTGCTGTCGAGGACGGCATCGTGGCCGGCGGCGGCGTCGCGCTGCTCCGCGCCA
>NZ_CAIKKU010000702.1 GCF_903828115.1 uncultured Thiodictyon sp.
CCGGACCCGGCGGCCGAGCGCGCCACCGCCGCCCTGCTCGCTGCCCTCGCCACGGCCTCGCGCGTTGAGCCCGCGCTCCTGCGCGCCCTGCGCCTGGACCTGCGCGACCTGGGGACCGACATCGGCAGCGAATACGCGCTCTGGAACCACCCCCAGGTCCGCGCCAACCTGCTCGCCTGCGCCCTGGACCGGGAGCACCGTGCCGCGGCGGCGGCCGAGTTCGAGAGACTCCCGGACGCGGTACAGGCCCGGATCATCGCCCTGCGCCACGCCTACAACCGCCACCAGTCCCCCCTGATCCAGGCCGAGGAGGCCATCGCCGATGGCCCCCTGGCCCCGCCCGCCGCCCTGGCCGCCGCCCGGGAACTGATCCGGCGCCTCGCCGCAACCCTGGACCGCGGCCCCGCCGCGGTCCGCGGCGGCGAGCTGGCCGGTTATGTGGTGCACCTGGCGGCGCGCCGCCCCGAACTCCTGGAGCAGAGCCGGGAACTCGCCGCCGCCTGGGTCCTGGCCCGGCGCGAGGACCTGCGCCGCGGCACGCTGCACCAACTCCCCCGCGGCGTGGACCTCGACACCCTGGGCCGGCTGCTGGCGGAGCGGGGCGCGGCCCCGCCCGCCGTCCTCGGCCAGTTCGGGGAGAGGCTCGGCCTGTTCCCGGCCGGGTCGCTCCAGCCCGCCTGCCCCCTGGCCGAGTTCGCCGCGGGCGCCGCCGACTGGCAGGTCGAGCCCCTGATCGGCGGGCAGCCCGGGTCCCCCCAGGTGCTGCCAGTCGGCCAATCCCTGCCCCTGGACCCCGCCACCCGCTACCGCCTCACCATCGGGCGTCGGCAATTGGACCTGGAGACCGTGCGCCGCCCGTCCTGGGCCGACGGCCTGGGGCGCGATGGCGCCGGGCTCTTCGCGGAACTGGCGGACGGGCGGCGGCTGTACTGGATGCCGCGCGGGCGCCTGGCGGTGGGGGAGGGGACGGATACCGGGTTTGATCTGCCCCAGGGCGGCTGGTGGGACGCGGCCGAGTACCGCGCCTGGCTGGACGCCGGGCGGCGCCTGACGCGGCCTGACTGGGCGGTGCGCCACGGCGTCGACCAGGCCGGCTGGTGGGCCGAGTTCGCGGTCAAGGGCGTCGTGCAGCGGCTGCGCTGGGTGCCGCCTGGCGAGTTTCTGATGGGGTCGCCCGCGGACGAGGCAGAACGCTACTCGGACGAGGCACAGCACCCGGTCGTCCTCAGCCACGGCTACTGGCTCGCGGACACCGCCTGCACCCAGGCCCTCTGGGAGGCGGTGCTCCGTGAGAACCCCAGCCGCTTCAAAGGCGCCGAGCGGCCGGTCGAGCAGGTCAATTGGGACGACATAACGCAACGCTTCCTCCCCGCGCTCAACGCCCGGGTCCCGGGCCTGGAGGCGGTCTTGCCGACCGAGGCGCAATGGGAGTGCGCCTGCCGCGCCGGGACCAGGACCCCCTTCAGCTTCGGGTCCAACATCACCACGGATCAGGTCAACTACGACGGCAACTACCCCTACGCCGGGGGCGCCAAGGGGAAGTACCGGGAACAGACGGTCGAGGTCAAGGCCCTGCCGGCGAATGACTGGGGCCTGTATCAGATGCACGGTAACGTCTGGGAGTGGTGCGCCGACGGGGTTGGCGATTATCCTGCAGAGGCCGTGGTCGATCCACCGGGGCCGCCTGAGGGCCGCGAGCGCGTGCTGCGTGGCGGCAGTTGGTTCGCCCCTGCCAGGCTCTGCCGGTCGGCGCGCCGCATCGGCTACGGGCCGGCCCGCCGCAACGCCTTCATCGGCCTGCGGCTGTCCCGAGGGTCTTCCCCCAGGCCGGCAGGAGGAGGCGTGGGCGTGGCAGGCGTGGTTGCCGGGGGCAGAGCC
>NZ_CAIKKU010000703.1 GCF_903828115.1 uncultured Thiodictyon sp.
ACGCCGCGAGTTCCGCGGTGTCTGCCTGTGGAGGGGAGGGCGCTGGCGCGGGCCGCAAGGTCCGCGTGAAACCGGCCCCCGTGAAGCAGGAAGTCAACTTTATTCATGTTTACGCATGAATTTGTAAGTTTGATAGAACGGGACAACGAGCACGGCCAGCTCGGCGACGGCACCGACACCGATCGTTCGATTCCGACCCGGGTCCTGAGCGCCGTCGCGGCGGCGGCCGCCGGCATGAACCACACCTGGCCCGCAAGACCGACGGCAGCCTCTGGGCCTGGGGGCGCAACCTGCGCCGCCAGCTCGGCGACGGCACCAGCACCGAGCGCCGCAGTCCGGTGCGGGTGGTCGTGGTGGCCCCTTAAGCAATCCGATCGTTGGACGATGAATAACGATCGCCACGATTTCCAGGTCAACGGGGGGCAGCGGCTCCAAGGATGTGATGCAGACTGCCGCCGACCGCTGCGCGCAGAGTTTGGCCCCGACGCAGGGCCGCAAAGGTGTTTAGGATAATACCAAGGCTCAACCATTGGTTCCCAGCGCCTGGGGTTGGATTTGGTCTCGTTGATCAGCACCAGTTCCGGGCCTAAGACCAGGGCGTCGTACTCACGGGTCTCCCCGCCGAAGCGGCGCATCCGTGCCGGGCCTCAAGTCCCGCGGCGTCGGATCAGCGCCCGCCCATCCGCGACGAAGACCAGCGCGAAGAACAGGGCGAGCAGCGCGAGCCCCACGGGCAGCGGGCCCCAGCCAAGCCCCCCCACCAGCACCCGACTCGCCCCATAGAGTCCGAGCCCCAGGGCCAGATACCCGAAGACCCGCTTGAGGTCGTAGGGGACCGGATAATACCGTCGCCCCAGCAGGTATGAGATCACGACCATAGCGCTGTAACAGGCGAGATGCGCCCAGGCCGCGCCGGCATAGCCATAGCGCGGGATCAGGGTGAGCAGCACGCCGACGGTGATGGCCGCGCCGATGAGTGAGACCGCGGCCCCCAGCAGGGTCCGGTCGGTGAGCTTGTACCAGATGGAGAGGTTCACATAGATGCCGAGCAGCAGGTTGGCGAACAGCAGCACCGGGACCACGCTCAGGCCCTCCCGGTAGGCCGCCCCGACAAAATACTGGAAGACGTCCAGGAACAGGGTGACCAGGAGAAAGAGAAAGACACAGCAGATGACGAACCAGTTGAGCACGATGGCATAGACGCGGCGGGCGTCCTCGCGCCTGGCATAGGCGAAGAAGAAGGGCTCGCCGGCGTAGCGGAAGGCCTGGATGAAGAGCGTCATCAGGATCGAGAGCTTGTAGCAGGCGCTGTAGATGCCGAGCTGCGCCATGTTGGTCGCGTCATCGTAGGGCAGCAGGTACTTGAGTGCCGCCCGGTCCAGCATTTCATTGACGATCCCCGCCAGGCCGATGACCACCATCGGCAGGGAATAGCGGATCAGGCGGCGCAAGAGGGCGGAATCGAATCCGGCCAGCCCACCCCGGAACTGGGGTGCCAGCATGAGGAGCTTGAGCAGGCTCGCCGCCAGGTTGGCGATGAAGACATAGCCGATCCCGATGCCGGGGTCCCACAGGCGGCCCGGGAGGGAGCCGGGGTCGGTCTCGAAGGCCGCCTTGAGCCCCAGGATGAAGAAGAGGTTGAGCCCCACGTTCAGCGCGATCTCGAGCACCTTGATCAGCGCAAAGCGGACCGCCCGGTTTTCCGCCCGCAGCCGCGCGAAGGCGATGGCACCGATGGAGTCGAGCGCCAGGATGGCGGCGCACCACCAGATGTACTCGGGGTGCAGCGGGTGGCGCAGCAGGTCCGCGGCGGGCTGGCGCAGCAGCCAGGCGCCGAGCAGGAAGGCGAGGTTCGCGACCAGCATGACGCGCAGGGCCGTAGCGTAGACCACGGCCGGCGCCTGCTCGCCGCCGGCGCGGAAGCGAAAATACCCGGTCTCCAGCCCGAAGGTGAGAAGCACCGCCAGAAAGCCCATGTAGGCGTAGAACTCCGCCACCACACCATACTGCGCCGGGGCGAAGGTGTAGGTCAGCAGCGGTACCAGCAGGTAGTTGAGGAAGCGTCCCAGGACACTGCTGACCCCATAGATGGCGGTCTGGGAGGCAAGGCGCTTGAGCGGGTTCAAATGGGCGGATTCCGGGACTGGGGGCGGGTGGGCATTCTAGCGCGCCCGCACGGCGTGCGGTGCTGGCCCGGCCGCGCGCGACACCGACACCCCCTGGGTCGACAACCTCTGCGTGTCGCACAAGCCCCGAAGGGGCATCACATACCAGCCCAGGGCAAGGCCCTGGGTTTGAGGTTTGTAACGGAGCCTAGCCCTGAAAGGGCGTGACAACGGGGTGTCCGCCGATAGGTCACGCCCTCTCAGGGCTAAGTCGATAGAAAACGATTCTATCCCAGGGGGTTGCCCTGGGCTGGTAGGTTCGACCCCGTTGGGGTCGGGACGCAACAGACGCTGGAACAGGGTACTCGGGGTCCGCAGGAGAAGTTTGAGCGAGAGCAGGCGGACTGGCACTTCTCGCGCGAGATGGCCGGGACCCAGTGCAGCAGATCGGCGCGCTCCGCGAGTCCCAGCCCGGGCGGGTGGCCATCCTGGATCGCTTCGTTGAGCGGTATCTGAGGTCCCCACCGGGCGCTGCCCTCGTCGGCGGCAAGGTGCCGCTCAGGCGCGGATGAAGGACATGAACTCGGCGCGGGTGAGTTGGTTGGTCTCGAAGGACCCGCGCATGGCGCTGGAGACGGTGGTGCTGCGCTGCTTCTGGACCCCGCGCATCATCATGCAGGTGTGACTCGCCTCCATGACCACGGCCACACCATGGGCGCCCAGGTGCTCGATCAGGGCGTCGGCCACCTGGTTGGTGAGGCGCTCCTGGACCTGGAGACGGCGGGCGAAGCAGTCGACCACCCGGGCGACCTTGGACAGACCGACCACCTTGCCGTTGGGCAGATAGCCGACGTGGGCGTGACCGAAGAAGGGCAGCATGTGGTGCTCGCACATGGAGTAGAACTCGATGTCGCGGATCACCACCATCTCTTTCACGTCCTCGGCGAACAGTGCCTTCTTGATGATCTCCGCGGCCGAGAGCTGATAGCCGCTGGTCAGGAAATCCATGGCCTTGGCCACCCGCAGTGGGGTACGGCGCAGACCCTCCCGGTCGGGGTCCTCGCCGATTTCCTGCAGCATGGAGCGTACCAGGGCCTCCTTCTGGCGGTCGTAGACCTCCTCTTCGGACTCGGCCTCGAAGGTGGCCGCGTAGCGCGCCTCGGCAAGGACCTTGGACAGCTTAGGTTTTTCTGACATGGGTAGGGCCCTGTGGTTGCGGTCTGCCGGGTGCTGAACCCGCGGCGGTCGAACATGATCCTTCAGTAAGAATGGGGGTAAGTGCGCAAAATGGAACGACCTGGACCGAAACTTCCGCGGCCCGGTCGCGGCGAGCGACCGCTCCACTTCGCGTTCGGTCCGGGTGCTGTTGGAGCAACCCCTGGCGGGGCGGCGCGCCGCGCGACTTCACCACCGCGGCCCGGTATGGCGCCAGCGGCGGCGCCGGGTTATCACGGAATAGGATGCAAAGCGTGTCAGACCTGGGCTACCCTTACCAGCGTGCAGAGCAAACACCCAAGAGGCCCCCATGAGCGACACCGCCGTCACGATCGATCCCATCGCCGACCTGACCCAGCGTATCGGCAACCGCCTGCGTGAGGCCCGTCACGATCAGCAACTGTCGCTGAGCGAACTGGCCGAGCGCACCGGCTGTTACTCCAAGTCCCGCATCAGCAATTATGAGCAGGGGCTGCGGCGGATGGGTCTGGAGGAGTCCATGGTCCTGGCCGCGGCCCTGGGCACCGTCAGCCCCACCTGGCTCCTGTGCCTGGACGACAACCCCGCGCTCGACCAGGACGAGGTCGCACTGATCGCCCGCTATCGCGCCACCGACGACGACAGCCGGGTGCGCCTGCGCGAACTGGCGCAGACGCTGCCCGCGGTCAAGTCCAAGCGCGCCAAGAAGCCGTAGGGCGGTTGACCGGCCGCCCGCGGGCGGCTCCAGTCGGTGGCGGCAAGGCCCCCGAATGCGCACTGAGTCCGCGCCAGACGCGCGGACAGTGACGCCGACTCAGTATGGCGACCTAAGGGTTGCGGCCTAAGGATTGTGGGCAATCTGCGGGCGCAGTGCGGGGACCACATCGGCGAGCGCGATGTCATGGGTCGGGGCCGCGAAGAAGGGGCCGCCGGCCTCCGGGTCGAGTGCATACCAGGTGGTGGCAAGGACTGATACGACCAGCCAGAGAATCAGTTTAGGTGACATTTTCTTGCTCCCGTCGCTGCATTGGGCGGCACTCTTGGGATGCTTTTGCGTGTAGCCAAACTATGGCCCGAGGCATGAATCCCCTCTGTGATGGGCGTCAGGGATCGCAGAAATATGTAAAGGTCCTGTTACGGACGGGGCGGCGGAACATCCGCCGATGGGTTTTGGCCCCCCGTAAACCGCGAGTTTTTTGGTCAGTCAAGGGGCGCACCGGGACCGCGGCCGGCGGGGAAACCTGGCGCAGGGCTTGCCCGATCCAGGGTTCGGATACGCTGCCCAGCGACCTTGCGTTGCCTTGCGCAGGCCGGCATCCATAGCGGTCAACGCGCCGTGCTGGTGCTCGGCGCGCCCTGGGCGGCAGGCGACATCCGGTTGCAACTCTACTGGGGCTTGTTGTCCTGCTTGGTCTTTTTCGCGGCGCGCTTCTCCTTCAGGTTCAGACCGGATTTTTTCTTGGTCTCTTTCTTGGGGCTGCGTTCTTTGGTCATGCTGTTTGCTCCTGGTCAGTGCCGTACTTGGTTGATTGGAAAATGCCTTAGGGCCGCGGTTGGACACTTGCGGCGATCGGTGGCGCGGGGCCGGATGCGGGCGGCGCCCGCCGCGCTGATGCTGCGCGGGGTGTCCGTCGCCGCCCGGATCGGCTGGCCGCCAGCCGACCGCATCGCGGTGCCGGGCGCCGCTCCCGCGGTCCCCGCACATGCGGGGCGCGCCATCTGCTTTTCAACGCCGGCTAGTCCTCGCTACGCTGATAGGCGTCCGCCAACTGTTTCTGGATCGCGGCCGGCACCGGCTCATAGCGGCTGAGCTCGATGCCGTAGGTGCCCTCGCCCCCGGTCAGGGCCTTCAGACGGGCGTCATAGCCGCTCAATTCCGCCAGCGGTACCTCGCCGTCGATGACAATGCGCCCGCCGCTCTGGGACTCGCTACCGCTGATGCGTCCCCGCCGTCCGGACAGGTCGCCCGCCAGGTCGCCCATGCAGGAATCCGGGGCGACCACGCGGATCTTGACGATCGGCTCCAGGATCACCGGCCGCGCCTTGTCGATGGCGTCGATGAAGGCCTTGCGCCCGGCCGTGGAGAAGGCGATGTCCTTGGAGTCCACCGGGTGGAACTTGCCGTCATAGACGGTCACGCGCACGTCCTGGAGCGGGTAACCGGCGATGGCGCCGTCGGCGAGCACCTGGCGCACGCCCTTTTCAATCGAGGGGATGAAGTTGCCGGGGATGACCCCGCCCACGGTGGCGTCATCGAACTCGAACCCCGCCCCGCGCGCCAAGGGCTCCACCCGCAGAAAGACCTCGCCGAACTGACCGGCGCCGCCGGTCTGCTTCTTGTGCCGATGGTGCCCGTCGGCCTTGGCGGAGATGGTCTCGCGGTAGGGGATGCTCGGCGGGCGGGTCTCCACGTCCACATGGAACTGCTCGGAGAGCCGCCGCAGCAGGACCTTCAGGTGCAGTTCCCCCAGACCGCGCATGATGGTCTCGTTGGTCGCGGCGTGGTGCTCGACGTGGAAGCAGGGGTCCTCGGCCTGCAGCTTATGCAGGGCGTCGTTGAGTTTCTGTTCGTCACCGCGCTTAGCCGTGGTGATGGCGAGCCCGAACAGGGGCACCGGGCACTCCATGGTGCTCAGGTGGTGATGGTCCTCGTCGTGGGAGTCGTGCAGCACCGCATCGAAGTGGATCTCGTCCACCCGGGCCACGGCCAGGATGTCCCCGGGGACGCCGTCCGCCACCTCGATCTGCTCGTTGCCGTTGAGCCGGAACAGGTGATTGACCTTGAACGGCTTGCGGGCGTCGCCGATCAGCAGTTGGCTGTTCTGGCTGATGCGTCCCTGGTGGATGCGGAAGATGCCGAGCTTGCCGCGGAAGGGGTCGTTGATGATCTTGAACACATGGGCCAGCGCATGTTTGGTCGGGTCCGGGGCGACCGTGACCGGCTCCAGCGTGGCACCCTCACCCTTGAGGTAGACCGGGGGGTTGCCCTCAGACGGGTTGGGCATCAGGCGCACCAGGATCTCCAGCAGCTCCGGGATGCCGGCCCCGGAGGTGGCGGAGCAGTAGCAGATCGGGATCAGATGACCCTCGCGCAACGCCGTCTCGAAGGGGTCATGGAGTTGCTCCGGCGCCAGGTCCTGCCCCTGTTCGAGATAAATCTCCATCAGGGCCTCGTCGACCTCCACCACCTGGTCGATGATGTGCCCGTGGGCCTGGGCGACCGAGGAAAAATCCGCACCCTCGCCCTGGGGCTGGAAGAAGCAGTCGATGACTCGGGAGCCGCCGTCCGCTGGCAGGTTGATGGGCAGGCACTCGGCGCCGAAGGTCTCGCGGATCTGGGTCGTGAGCACACCCAGATCGACGCCGGGGGCATCGATCTGGTTGACGATGATCAGTCGACACAGGTGCCGGTTGTCCAACAGCTTCATGACCCGCTGGGTGATGGACTCGATCCCGGCCTGGGCATTGATGACCACGGCGGCGGTCTCGACTGCCGGCAGCACCGAGATGCTGCGCCCCAGGAAATCCGGATAGCCGGGGGTGTCGATGATATTGATGTGCTTGCCCCGGGTGTCGAGGCTGGTGATGGCGGAGTCCAGCGAGTGCTGCAGCTCCTTCTCCAGCGGGTCGAAGTCGCACACCGTCGTCCCCTTGGTGACGCTGCCCGGTGCGGGGATGGCGCCGGCGGCGGCAAGCAGGGCCTCCACCAGGGTGGTCTTGCCGCTGCCGGCGTGCCCGAGCAGGGCGATGTTGCGGACGTCCTCGGCGTTGTAATCAGACATCGGAGATCCTGTGTTGCGTGGTGGCTGGCGTGACGGGGCGGCGCGGCTCGAGGGGATCGGTGTTGCGCCTCCCGACCGGTCTCGTCATGAACGTGAAATTATACCGTAACTCCCCGGTCGGACCGGTGGGACCGTGCAGATTACGCGGGGCCCGAGCGCCCGGCGTCAACCGGGGCGGGCGCGTCGGGCGCAACGGGGCATCAGGATTCCGGTCGTCGACCCGCGAACTGCGCACGCAGTTGCGCCAGTTCTTGCTCGGCCTGACGGCGCCCTCGCGCCTCCGTCTCGGCACGCTGCTCGGCAACGCCTCTGGCTTGCGCCTCTGCCGTGGCGCGCTGTTCAGCTCCTTGTCTCGCCTGGGCCTCGGTTTCGGCACGCGCCTCGGCTTCACGTCTGGCCCGCGTCTGCGCCTCGGCCCGCTGCTCGGCCTCCCGCCACTCGGGGAGCACGAAGTCGGCATAGACCGGGTCGCGGACCATCGCCTTGGGCTCGGGTTGTGTGAGCAGATCGGTCAGCCGGAATTGCAGACCGGGCAGGACCCGCGAGCGGATGATACCGTCGTCGGGCACGATGGGGACATAGAGACCCGCGGCCGCGCGGGTGAAAAACGCCTGACGCTCGGGCTCCCGATGCAGGATGTAGTACTCGGGCACCCCCCCGGCGGCATACTCGGCCTTCTTGGTGACCGTATCGCGCTCGCTGCCGCGGCGCTCCAGGTCCGACAGGGCCTCGATGCACAGGTCGAAGACACCGTGGTAGGAGGCATCCAAGGGCAGCAGCGGCTGGGGGTTGGTGTTGCACACGACCCCGAAGTCGGGCTTGCGGATCACGGTCCCGGTCGGCAGCTTCAGGCGGAAGCCCATCTCCAGGGCCACCATCCGGGCGATCGGGCGGGTGCGCAGGAAGTACCGCAAGAGTTCGACGAACCAGCCGTAAACCAGAAAGGTCCCGTAGTCGGACACCGGCTTCTCCTCCAGACGACCGTTGTTCCACTCGTAATGGATGTCCGATTCCAGGTAATACTCCTTCCAATAGGTCTCCTCCGAGACCCGCAGGCCGTCCGCGGAGCGGGGCTCGAAGGCGACCTCGGGCGCCAACCCGGGCGGGCGGGCGATGGCGCGTGGCGGGGCCTGGTGCGCCGGTGCGTCGAGGGTCGCGGCGGTTGGGCACATAGCGATGGGCCTTGCTTGGGAATTGCCTGCAAGCAAGCCTAGCACGGGAGGGCGGCCCTCGTCGTCGGGTCGCGGATGGCACGGTCAAGGATTTTCGGGCGGAGTTGTTGGGGGCCGGGTGAACCTCGTACGGCTCCGGGGCCTTCGTCAACCGGGGCGAGACGCCCCGACTCCTTCCGGTAAGATTATGAAAATAAAGGCAAAAAAAGGCGGCCATTCGGCCGCCGAAGGACGCACAGCTAGGGAGGGGTAAAACCGTCTCTAGGGCGATTTTGTCCTCATAACCCGATGACCAGGTAAGGTAGCAGAGAGTTCCACTCAATCAGCCTCACAGGTTGTATTCTCTTGCCGGTCCGCGGTCGCCTTGCTGGGGCTGGTGCGGGGCCCGGACCGCCGATTATCGGGTACAAAATTACCAAAGTTTCATCTCAGGGCCAAGCGGGGCGGCCCGGGGTCCATTGTGCGACCGAATCGCCGATAATGTTCCCACACTGGTTGATAATTTAGCAGGCCCGCGGAGGCAGAAGATGATACTGGTTCTCAAATCTGACGCATTCGATGAGGGTGGCGAGATTCCCCCTAAGTATACCTGCGAAGGGGCGAATGTTTCCCCTGGACTTTACTGGCAGGGCCTCCCGGAGGGTACCGAGAGTCTGGTCCTGATCGTCGATGACCCGGACGCCCCGGACCCGGCCGCTCCTCGTATGGTATGGGATCATTGGATTCTCTACAACCTCCCGCCCACCGCGGCCGGACTGGCCGAGGGTGTCGGCGTCGCGGCCCTGCCCACGGGGTGCGTCGCGGGGCTAAACAGTTGGGGTCACACCGACTACGGCGGTCCCTGTCCGCCCAGCGGCCGTCACCGCTATTTCCACCGGTTGTACGCCCTGGACACGGGCTTGCCGACCGAACTGGGTAACCCCACCAAGAACGACCTGCTGCTGGCCATGGAGGACCACATCCTGGCCTATACCGCGCTGGTCGGCACTTACCGGAAGCTCGGCGATCGGTTCTAGGGCCTCACGCGGTCGATCGCCACGACGACCGCGGAGCCCCCGGACGCCTTGACCGGGCCGGCTTCACCCTCCAGGTCACCGGCGGCCGGCGTGGCCTGCCCGCTCTTGGAGATGCGGGCACCGACCAGGACCTCCGGGTAGCCGGAGAGGCGCAGGGTCGGGATGACGGCCATGCTGTCGTCCAGGCTGAGGGTCGCCGGCAGATCGGCGACCTTGAGGCGCTGCACCGCCAGCGGCATGGGCGGTCCGGCCGGGGCGCGGGCGAAGACGAACACCGTGTCGTCGGGGGCGGCCTGGGCGGCCAGCGCAGGGGCGAGCGTGACGCTCACCTGGATGCGCGCCCCGGCGTCCCCGGCCGCGGTTTCCGCCTGACCGGCGACCGCCGCCGGGGCGGGTGGGGCGGCGTCGGCGTTCGGTGCCGGTGCCTCGGCCGCGGCCGACGGCGTGCCCGCCTGGCCCTGGGCCTCGGCGATCATCGCACCGAGTTGCTGCGCCTCCTGCCCGGCCGGGTCCAATTCGCTCAAGAGCCCCTGCCAGGTCTGTACCGCCGCGCTGAAGCGCCCCTCCTGATAGTCCAGCATCCCGGCGAGCCAGCGGGCATTGGGGTTGGCGGGTTCCAGGCGCAGGGCGGTGCGGATCAGTTCCGCCGGGCGACCGCTCAGGCGGTTACCCGCGTTGGCGCCCAGGGCCTCGGCGTAGGCGGCGAGCACGCCGGCCTGTTCGGGGGCGAGTTGGTAGGCGCGCTCCAAGGCCTCCAGGCCCTTCGCCGGCTGCGCGATGGCGAAGTAGGTGCGCCCCAGCATCAACCAGCCGTCCAGGTTGTCGGGGGTCTTCTGCATCCGTTCGGCCAGCCCCTGCGCCAGGACCTCCAGGGACTGTGTCGCCTGAGGGTCGGCCGGCGCGGCCTCGCCCGTCTCAGCCCCGGCCGCCTCGATCCGCGGGATGACGCCCTGATCACCCAGTTGCAGATAGGCAAGCACGGCCGCCACCGGCAGCGCGACGCCCAGGATCAGGGCCAGGATGGGCGCCCGGCCGTCGCCGGTCCGGCGTGACGCGGCGACGCCCCCGGGGGCCGCGTCCGCGTCCCCGCCCAAGTCATAGAGCAGTTCCCGCTCCAGGTCCTTGCGGGCCGCGTCGTATTGTTCCCGGACCAGGACACCCGCCGCCAGGTCGCCGTCCAATTCGTCGCGGCGGCGCCGAAAGACCTCCAGGTTCAACTGCCCTTGGCTCAGCGCCGTATCCGCGGTCGGGACGCGCAGCAGCGGCCAGACGATAAAGAGCACGGCCAGGCCCGTGAGCCCGGCGGCGAGTATCCAGAAGATGATCATTTGGCTGGTTCTTTGGGGTCGCCGGTCGCGGCGAGAAGTTGCTTGATACGGGCCTCGTCGGCCGTGCTCAGGGTTTCCGCCGGCGCAGTGCCCTGGCGGCGCAGGGCCCGCAGCAGGAAGAAGCCGCTGATGGCGACCAGGGCAATGGGGCCGAACCACAGCAGATAGGTGGACGGTTTGACCGGCGGCTCATACAGGACGAAGTCGCCGTAGCGATCGACCAGGAAGGTCGTGATCTCGTCCTGGGACTTGCCCGCGCGCATCATCGCATAGACCTCTTTGCGGAGATCCTGCGCCAGGTCCGACTGGGACGCGGCCAGGGACTCGTTCTGGCACACCAGACAACGCAGCTTGCTGGTCAGGTCACGGAAGGCCTGTTCCTGGACCGGGGTGTCGAAGCTGAACTCTTGGAGGGTGAAGGCAGTGGCGCCCCCCCCGGCAATCATGGCGGCCAGCAGGGCGGGGGCGAGGAGGCGTCGCGGGCTCATGGGCTATCCCTTGGGTGTGTATTTCGTGATCACCGGCAGCATCTCGTTCCGCCAGACCTGGTCGTCGATCGGGCCGATGCGCTTGTGGCGGATGATGCCCGCGGGGTCGACGATGAAGGTCTCGGGTGCGCCATAGACTCCCAGGTCGATCCCTACCTTGTTGGTCGGGTCGTAGAAGATCATGGCGTAGGGGTCACCGAAGCGGTGCAGCATCGCGAGCGCCGCCGCCCGCTCGTCCTTCCAGTTGAAGCCGACCACCTGCACCCCGGACTCGCGTGCAACGCGCACCAGTTGCGCGTGTTCCTGGCGGCAGGACGGGCACCAGGACGCCCAGACGTTCACCAGTGAAACCTTGCCCTTGAGGGCCTCGGAGCTGATCAGCTTGCCCGGTTCCTTCAGCGACTCAAGCTCAAAGGCCGGCAAGGGCTTGTCGACCAGCGGCGAGGGGACCTTGCTGGGGTCCAGTCCGAGCCCGTAGAAGAGCAGGGCGGCGAGCGCCAAAAAGGCACCGAGCGGTACCAGGTAGCGGGTGGTGGAGCCTGCCATCATCGATCCTCAATCCGAATTAATACAATGGTACGGGACTTCCGGGGGCGTCGTTGTCGTTGTCGTAATCGTGGTCGGATTATTCGA
>NZ_CAIKKU010000704.1 GCF_903828115.1 uncultured Thiodictyon sp.
CACACAAAGACACAAAGAACACAAAGAAAAACAGATCATTGAAGGCGTTGGGCCGATCACCGCCCGGGTGACCTCCTCGACCTACATATCGCGTTGAAAATCTTTGTGATCTTTGTGTCTCTGTGTGAGAACTGCTCTTTCTAGGCTGAATAGGTCAGCCGCCGACAGCCGCGGGTCGGCAGTCCACTTGGGCAGGCCCTCGCCCTTCGTGCGACTATGACAGGGCCAGCGGCGGCCCCTGCCGCCGCGTTGCCATGTCCCGCCGATTCATCGGATATCCTGACCATGCTGAGCCGCCTGTACGCCGATAACTTCCGCTGTCTGGTCAATTTCGAGTTGAACCTGGGGCGGATCGTCCTGCTGCTGGGGCCGAACGGCGCCGGCAAGTCCACGATCTTCGACCTGCTGGAGCGCCTGCGCCGCCTGGTGGTCGATGGGGCGCGCATCGACGACTGCTTCACTTCCGCGGACCTGACGGCCTGGGAAACGCGGTTCGAGCAGCGCTTCGAGCTCGACATGGTGCGGGACGACGCCCACGTCTTCCGTTATGCGCTGACGATCTCCCACGACCCGGACCGTCGCCGGGTACGCATTGAACGGGAAACCCTGCATCTCGACGGGCAAGCCCTGTTCGAGTTCGCGGTGGATGGATCCGAAGCACGCGCCCGGCTGTTCCGGGACGACGGAAGCGCCGGCGGGGAGTACCTGTTCGACTGGTCCCGCTCCGGCGTTGGCGCGCTCCCCGAGCGCCCGGACAACACGCAACTCACCTGGTTTCGCCGTCGGCTCGGGAGCCTGCTGGTCGTGCGACCGAACCCGATGCTGATCGGCGGTGAGACGCGCGAAGAGGTCACACGCCCGGACCCTCGCCTCGGCAACTTCGCGTCCTGGTATCGCTGGCTGAGTCAGGAGCAACCCGGCGCGGTGATGGCCCTGAATACGGCGCTCCGTGAGGTTCTGCCTGGCTTCGACGTGTTGCGCCTGCGCCAGTCGGGTGAGGCCAAGCTCCTGGAGGCGACGATGCAGGGACCGGACGGCCGACGGATGGCCTGGCGCCTTGGCGACCTCTCCGATGGCGAGCGGGCCTTGATCGCGCTCTATACGTTGCTCCACTGCCTGCCGGACGACGGCGCCACCCTGTGCGTCGATGAGCCCGAGAACTTCCTGGCGCTGCCGGAGATCGGTCCTTGGTTGGATCGCTTCGACGAACGCTGCGCCGAGCCACCTCAGCAGGGCATCCTGATCTCTCACCATCCCCGGCCGATCAACCTGCTCGCCCGTGACGCCGGGTATTGGATCGATCGCGACGGCCCGCTGGCACCGACGCGGGTACGCCGAATCGAACCGGGCACCGGCGCCGCGGGCGTGTCGATGGATCAACTGGTCGAGCGCGGGTGGGTCTTCGATGAGTAGACAGGTCCGCGCGGTCGTACTCTGCGAAGACCGGGCGCATTGGCACTTTGCCCGCGCCTTTCTGGTCGCTTGTGGTTGGAACGAACGGCAACTGGCCTCGCGCATCGCGCCGACCGCCAAAGGTGCGGCCGAGCAGTGGGTTCGCGACACGTTCCCAGGGGAATTACGCACCTACCGACGCAAGGCCAGTGAGCGTATCTGTCTCATCGTCATCATCGACGGCGATCCGCAGGACGTTGAGACGCGCATCAGGGGTTTGGAGGCGGCTATCCAGCGCCAACCGGCGGATCATGTCGCGATCTTCGTACCATGCCGCAACATTGAGACCTGGGTCGGGTACCTGAGCGGCCTGCCGGTCGATGAAACCACGGCCTATCACCAATTGAAGAAAGGGCATTCCCGCGCCAAGCCTGCCGAAGTGCTTGCGGACCATTGCACCCAACACCGGCCGCTCGCGGATGCCCCGCCATCCCTGGTTGCGGCTCGATGCCATTAAGTAAAGCCATTCTGGCTCCCACGCTCCTGCGTGGGAGCAAGTGCGTGCGCTCCGCGTCCAGCGCCAAGACCGGACGCGGAGCGCCCGCCCGGCATTCCCACGCGGAGCGTGGGAACGAGAAGCCGCGCCGTCGGCGCTTAACTTAATGGCATTGGGTTGCGGCCTGCATAGAGTGGGCACTGCGTCTCGCGGATCTTGTTTAAGCCCACATTGCGCGGCGCAGTCCTACGGCACTCGCGCCGAGCTCCGCGCGCAATGCGGGCTAGCAATGCGGGCTAGGCCTTGAAGAGAAGCGGTACCACGTCCTCGAAGCGCGAGGCGAAATGGATCAGGAACCCCTTGCGGATGTGCTCCGGGACCTCTTCGTATTCGCCGCGGTTGTCCTCCGGCAGGATGATCTCCTTGAACCCGGCGCGCCGCGCGGCGATGAGCTTTTCGCGCACCCCGCCGATAGGGAAGACCTCGCCGGTGAGGGTGATCTCACCGGTCATGGCGATGCGCCGCACCGGCAGATTGCGGGCCAGCGAGAGTATTGCGGAGGCCATGGTGATGCCGGCGGAGGGGCCGTCCTTGGGGGTGGCCCCGGCGGGGACGTGCAAATGGATGAAGGCCTTGTCGAAATAGCCGGGTTCGGCGTTGTATTGGCGGGCGTGGCTGGTGAGATAGCTGTAGGCGATCTCGGCCGACTCCTTCATGACGTCGCCCAACTGGCCGGTGAGCTTGATGCCGCGGCCCTGCTCGTGGGCGCGCACCGCCTCGATGGAGAGGGTGGCCCCGCCCATGGCGGTCCAGGCGAGTCCGGTCACGACCCCGGGGCCGGAGAGCTTGCGCTCGTCGCGAAAGACCGGGCTGCCCAGATAGCCCTTCAGATCCGTCTCGCCGACGGTGATGGGCGTCTGGGCCCCCTCCAGCATCCGCACCGCGACCTTGCGCACGATCTTGCCGAGTTGCTTCTCCAGTCGCCGCACCCCCGCGTCCCGGGCATAGCCGTCGATGAGTGCGCGCAGGGTGGTGGTGTCCAGCCGGATGGTGCCCTTGGGCAGGCCGGCGCGATCGATCTGGCGGGGCAGCAGGTATTTCCTGGCGATCTGGAGCTTTTCCTCGGCGATATAGCCGGCGAGCGTAATGAGTTCCATACGGTCCAGGAGCGGTCCCGGGATGCTGTCGGTCGTGTTGGCGGTGCAGACGAACAGGACCTTGGACAGGTCGAAGCGCAGATCCAGGTAGTGATCGAGAAAGTCCGAGTTCTGCTCCGGGTCCAGGACCTCCAGCAGGGCCGAGGCCGGATCGCCGTGGTAGGAGGCGCCGATCTTGTCGATCTCATCGAGCATGATCACCGGGTTGGCGGTGCCGGCGTCTTTGATCGCCTGGAGGAACTTGCCGGGCATGGCGCCGATATAGGTGCGGCGGTGGCCCTTGATCTCCGCCTCGTCGCGGATACCGCCCACGGAGAAGCGGTAGAAGCGCCGGCCCAAGGCGTCCGCGATCGAGCGCCCGATGGAGGTCTTGCCCACCCCGGGCGGGCCGACCAGGAGGA
Organism: uncultured Thiodictyon sp.; assembly: GCF_903828115.1. Lineage (GTDB taxonomy): Bacteria > Pseudomonadota > Gammaproteobacteria > Chromatiales > Chromatiaceae > Thiodictyon. Next base: position 3,447 of record NZ_CAIKKU010000704.1, read on the forward strand.
TGATGGAGCCGGCAATCTCGCCCTTGTGGATGCCCACGGCCAGGAACTCCAGCATGCGCTCCTTCACGTCCTTGAGGCCATAGTGGTCGCGGTCCAGGATGCGGCGGGCGCGCTTCAGATCCAGCTTGTCCTGGGAGTGCTGGCCCCAGGGCAGGAGCGTGATCCAGTCCAGATAGTTGCGGGTAACCGAGTATTCGGGCGAGCCGGTCTCCAGCATCCCCATCTTCTCCATCTCCTCGTCCACCCGCTTCTGCGCCTCCGCCGTGAGGGTGAGCTTGGTGAGGCGCGCCTTGAACTTGTCCAGTTCGGCGGTGCGGTCGTCCTTGGCGATCCCCAACTCCTTCTGGATCGCCTTGAGCTGCTCCTTCAGCATGAACTCGCGCTGCTGCGTCTGCATCCGCTCCTCCACCGAGCGGCGGATCTTCTGCTGCGCCTTGGCCAGTTCCAGCTCGTTGTTGAGCAGCACCAGGACCTTTTCCATGCGCGGCAGGAGCTGCACCTCCTCCAGGACCTCCTGCAACTGTTCGCGCTTGGAGGTCGTGAGGCTGGCGGCGAAGTCCGCAAGGTGGGAGGGGTCGTCCGGGCCGAAGCGGTCCAGGAACATGCGCAGCTCTTCCACATACAGCGGATTGAGCGGCAGCAGTTCCTTGATGGTGTTGATCACCGCCATGGCATAGGCGCGGACCTGGTCGTCCGGCGTCCCGGCCGGTTCCGGCAGGTAGGAGACGCGGGCATTGAAGGGGACCTTGTCGTGGACCCAGCCGTCGATGTGGAAGCGCTGCAGGCACTCCACCAGGACCTGCAGGTGACCTTCCTGGCGGTGCACGCGGTGCACCCGGCAGGCGGTGCCGACCGGGTAGAAGTCCCCGGGGCCGGCGTCCTCGGAGGTCTCGCTCTTGACCAGGACCACGCCCAGGATCTTGTGCTCGGTCTCGCCGACCGCGTGCAGGGTGGTCGACCAGTGCTCGGCGGCCATCATCAAGGGGACCGCCTGGCCGGGAAAGAAGGGCCGGGAGGCGACCGGCAACAGATGGATCTGACCGGGCAGCATGTCATTGGCCCGCGCCAATTGGATGACGCCGCTGCCTTCGCCCTCCGCGGCCTCGCTCGCCACGTCCACGGTCTGCACGTCTGCCATTCGTCTCTCCCCTGCTGATGAATACCCCGTTATCGTCACGCGATATCGGGCCGTGGCGCGGACTTTGCAAGCGTCCCGCGCCTGGGCTCCATCCGCCTGGCACCGGGACGCGGGAATCCCGACACCACTCGGGCCCGTGAGCAAGCGGACAAAAACTGGACAGGATTAACAGGATTTTGCAGGATTAACAGGACTAATAGCGTGCAACGCGCATCAAGAACACATCTTGTAAACCCTGAGAAATCCTGTTAATCCTGTCCATTTCTATCCAAACACTCGGAACTCAAAACTGTGTCGGCACCAAGCTGCCACGACCGCCGGAGCCGGGGACGCGATGCGTACCCTACAGCTACAGCTACCGGACGTTCTCACGGACCAGGCCTCGTTGTCGTTGTCGTTGTCGTAATCGTGGTCGGATTATTCGA
>NZ_CAIKKU010000705.1 GCF_903828115.1 uncultured Thiodictyon sp.
TCGAATAATCCGACCACGATTACGACAACGACAACGACAACGACGCCCGGTCCGTGAGAACGTCCGGTAGCGGTTCCCTACCGCGACCGCGGGTGTGGCAACCTGATCGGTCCCAGGCTGCAGGCGCGGGCGTTGCGCCCGCGCTCCCGGAGCGGCCGTTTCGCCCCCCCGTTGGGGAGCGGACCGCCCCGTCTAGTCGCCCGTCACAAGGCTGCGAACTCCGGGCCATGCCGATAGATACGAATCACCCCGCCGTGGCGCAGGTCGTTGGCCGCGACCGGGTTCCAACGCATCAGGTCGCCGACGCTGACGTCATAGCGGCGGGCGATGCCGTCCAGGGAGTCGCCCTTGCGCACCCGGTGGTTGACCAGGTTGGCGGCCGTCATGCCGCCGCCCGGGTCGGCGCTGTCCCGGCCTGGGATGCGCAGGCTCTGCCCCGGCAGCAAGGGCTCGCGCGGCTGCATAGCGTTCGCTTCGGCGAGTTCGGTCAGGTCCACCTTGCGGGCGCGGGCGACGGAGGCCAGGGTGTCACCGCCCTTGACCACGTAGACGGTGGTCGCGGACTTGGCCGTCGGTACGGCTGCGGTCGGTTGGGCAAGCGCCTGGGCGACCGCCCTGGGGTTGGCGACGGCGAGCGGCGCGGCCGCCATGACCCGGGACTGAGGCAGCGCGGCGGTGACGCGCGTGCCGGTTCCGGCCGGGACTATCAATTGCCCCGGACCCTGCGGGGAGGTCTGGCCGCGCTTGAGCCCGGCATTGAGCGTCTGCAACTGTGCGAGCCCGATACCGCTGGCCGCGGCGACGCGCGCCAGGTCCACGGGTCGGTCCGTGCGTACCACCTCCAATTGGGGTGCGCTCGGTACCGGCGGCAGGTGCACCCCGTTTTGCGCCGGCTCCGCCACCATGCGGGCGGCCGCCAGGATCTGGGGTACGTAGTTTTTGGTCTCGTTGGGCAGGTTCAGGGACCAGAAGTCGGTGGGCAGGCCGCGCGCGCGGTTGGCGGCCTGGGCGGACTCGACCCGGCCCGGGCCGCAGTTGTAGGCCGCCATGGCCAGTTCCCAGTCGCCGCCCAGGCGCCGCTGGAGTTGTTGCAGATAGTCCATGGCCGCACGGGTGGAGGCCATGACGTCGCGCCGCTCATCCTGCCAGGCGTCCTGGCGCAGACCCATCTCGCGGCCGGTGTAGGGCATAAACTGCCACATGCCGGCGGCCGCCACCGGGGAGGTGGCCGCTGGGTTGTAGCGGCTCTCGATGTGGGGGAGCAGGGCGAGTTCGGCCGGCAGCCCACGCCGTTGTATCTCGCCGATCACCACATGGAGATAGGGTTTGGCCCGCTCCGAGAGCTTCGACAGGAACTGCGGGTCGCGGCGGAAGGCGCTGACCTTCTCATCGATGCGCCCGTTGGCGTGGAGATTGAGCTTCATGTCGGCGCGCACGCGCGTCCACAGATCGGCACCTGACCCCTGGGGGCTGCGCCCCGGGCGGGTGCCGCGCGCAGCCTCCCCGGCGGGGCGGACGTAACCATATTCGCGGGCGGAAACCAGACTGCCGTAGGCGTCCTCACCGGCGGTGTAGCGGGCCTCTTTGGTGGCGCAGCCGGAGACGGCTAGCGCGGCAAGAAAAATGGAAAAAGGTGTGCCTTGGCGGCGCACCATGCGTGTGAAAGACCTCATCGAACCCCCGGAGCCAAGCGTAAGTGCTTGGTTTAAATCGCTTCTCACGAGTTGTCGGGGTATGATACGCAAACCTGGCGGTCATTACCAGACCCAAGGCCCGGGCATGACCGCCGGGGGCACGGGGACAGGGCGCCCGTTACCGGCTACCATGGGTGGCCTTCGGGGACGTGCAAGCGCCGGTGCGCCGCGGTCTTGCGCCTGACGTTGGGGGGCGCCGGCGCGGGCCGGGTTCGCACACTTCCGGCACTTTCACGTTTTCACCGTGCCCGCATAGAGGCAATTGAATGACCGGTTGCAGAGGCCCAGGCTCTTCCTTCGCAAGTCTTGAGCACTGGTACCGCACGCCCCTTGGCCGGGAGGTGGCGGCCAGGGAGGGGGACTGCATGATGGAACTGCTCCACGATACCTTTGGCTACTACCTGGTGCAGATCGGCGTCGGCGCCTGCTTCCCTGAGGTCTTGGCGGCGAGTCGCATCCGTCATCGGGTGCTGGTGCCCGCTCAGTTGCCGAACGGACCCTACGGTCTGGAAGTCGTGGCGAATCCGCAGGCGCTGCCGCTGGCCGCCGACGCCGTCGATGCGATACTCCTGCCCCACACCCTGGACTTCGCGCCGGACCCGCGACTGGTGTTGCGCGAGGTGGAGCGAGTGCTGATCGCCGAGGGCCGTGTGATCATCCTGGGGTTCAATGCGCTCAGCAGTTGGGGCCTGCTGCGGTTGCTTTATCGGTCGCGTCGGCGCGTGCCCTGGTGCGGGCGCTTTCTTACCACATACCGGGTCGAAGACTGGTTGTCACTCTTGGGGTTCGATGTGGAAGTGCGCAAACAACTCATGTTCAGGCCGCCCATGCGCGGCGCCCAAGGGCGCCGCCTGGCGGTGCTCGATACCCTCGGGCGCGGGTTGTGGCCGGCCCTGGGTGGTGTTTACGTGATCAAGGCCGTGAAGCGTGTTTCCACCTTGACCCCATTGCGGCCCTCGTGGAGCGCCCGCCATGCGCTGCTGGCCGGCGGGGCGATCGAACCGAGCACCCGCCAGGGTCTGGCGGGGGCTGGCCGGAGCGGCCCCTGTGCCCGCGGCGACCACGATGTCTGAGTCGGTCCTGGCCTTTACCGACGGCGCCTGCAAGGGTAACCCCGGGCCCGGGGGCTGGGGCGTCCTGCTGCGCTACGGTGCGATCGAGAAGGAACTCTGCGGGGGCGAGCGTGCGACCACCAACAATCGCATGGAACTCATGGCCGTGATCGCCGCGCTGGAGTCCCTCAAGCGACCGACGTGCATCGCGGTCACCACCGACTCCCAGTATGTCAAACGCGGGGTGACCGAGTGGATGACCAACTGGAAGCGCAACGGCTGGCTCACCGCCGGGCGCCAGCCGGTCAAGAACCGGGACCTCTGGGAGCGGCTCGACAGCGCCCTCGCCCCCCACCAGGTCAGTTGGCACTGGGTCAAGGGCCACGCCGGCCACGCCGAGAACGAGCGCGCCGACCGCCTGGCCAACCAGGGCATCCCGCGTTGAGTAACGAGTCGAGAACAAGTTATAGTTAAACGCATAAATCCCTATATTCGATCCACGGTGTAAATTCATCAATCCAGCTTTTGGCATAGCTCATGGCTTTGCTTTCCTCGCTCCATGCATCAGAAA
>NZ_CAIKKU010000706.1 GCF_903828115.1 uncultured Thiodictyon sp.
GCTAAAGCCGCTCCCACAGCGCGGCTGAAGCCGCTTGTGGCAGCGCGGCTGAGGCCGCGCAATGGCATCGCGCGGCTGAGGCCGCCGCGGTGGGAGCGGCTTTAGCCGCGACGGGTAGCCGCACCCGCGACGCCTTGGTCTGAGGACTGTCGCGGCTGAAGCCGCTCCCACGGGCTATGCTTGCGCCTATCGATCATCGAGGAGCCGAAAGCGATGAACCCCAAGCGCTTGCCTCCCCACAGCAAGGACCTGCGCAAAGGCCGCGTCTCCGAGCGTGGCCGTGCCTATCACCTGCGCGCGTCCCTGGCCGACAATCGCCCGCTGTTCACCGATTTCCAACTGGGTCGCGAGGTCGTCCAGGCCATGCGCGCGCTGCACGAGCGCGGTGAGGTCGAGAGCCTCGCCTTCGTTGTCATGCCCACCCATCTGCATTGGCTGGTCGTGCTCACCGCCGACCGGGGGCTCGATGAGGTAATGCAGTCCCTGAAGGGCGCCGCGGCGCGGCGGATCAACCAACGGCTGGGGCGCACCGGGGTGCTGTGGCAGGATGGCTATTTCGATCATGCGCTGCGCCGCGACGAGGACCTGCGCGCGGTGGCCCGTTATATCGTCGGCAACCCGCTGCGCGCCGGTCTGGTGCAGCACCTGGGCGACTATCCGTTGTGGGACGCCAAGTGGCTCTAGGCCATCGCGTTGACTCGTCGCGGCTGAAGCCGCTCCCACAGCGCGGCTGAAGCCGCTTGCAGTGGGGCACTCACTGCGGTCCGAGCACTCCGAACCGCCCGGCGATGCCGCGGATGAGTGCCGCGACGGTCGCGGGCTCCTCCTCGTGCGCCAGGTGCCCGAGCGCGGGGATGGTTTCGACCTCGACCGACGGCAGCACGGCGCGCACACGCCTAGCCTCGGCGGGGCTGACGGTGCTGTCGCGTTCGGCGACCAGCATGACGAGCGGGGTGGTCAGGCGCGGCAGGTCGCGCTCCAGGGCGTCCAGGTCCCAGTTGGCCATCATGCCGATGGCGGCGGCGACATGGCCGGGGCTGACCACCAGGCGGCGGTAGAGGTCGACCCCGCGTTGGTCCAGGCGCGAGCCGGTGCTGTCGACCAGGTCCTGGACCCCGCCCGCGATCCCGGCGCGCCAGGCGAAGAATTTGGGGATCAGCGGATGGGTGGCGAAGAAGCGGGCGGCGGGGGCGAACCAGTGACCGGCCATGCCCCGCAGCGGCAGCAGGGCGCCGTTCTCGCTGATCAGGGCGCGCGGGGCGATGCAGTGGTCCAGGCACATCCGGGCGAGGATGGCGGCGCCGGCCGAGTGGCCGAGCACCAGGTCCGGCGTCACGCCCATGGTGTTCAACAGCGCCGAGAGGCTGGCGGCCATGCCGGGGAGCGACAGCCCTTCGTCGTCCTTGGGGTTGCCGGTGAAGCCGTGGCCGGGCAGGTCCGGGGCGATGACGGTGAAGTCTTCGGCCAGCAGCGGGGCCAGGTCGCGCCAGGAGTGGGTGGCGGAGCCGGTGCCGTGGACCAGGAGCAGGATGGGGCCGGCGCCCATCTCCTGGACGTGCCAGCGCAGGTCGCCGACCTCGATGAAACGGCTGGCCTCCCGGTTCGGCCAGTCGCGCCCTTCATTGTGCCATTCAGGCTTTTGATGCATGGCTAGAGTCCCGCCTTGGCCTTGACCGCCGCATTGAGCCGCCCGGCGTCGGCGTGCGGCAGCGGCATGTAGGTGGCGTCCATGGCCTCGGCCAGGGCCTTGGCCTGGGGGTGGGGGTGGTTGGAGGTGTCGACCACCATGGCGGCCACGCCGGCGGCGCGCACCAGACGGGCGACGATCAGCGCCTCCTCGGTCGCCTTGGGGCGCCCGCCCTCGCCGTTGCGGGCGACGTTGGCGCGCCCGTCGGTGAGCAGGACCAGCAGCGGGGTGCCGCCGCGGCGCTTGACGGCATCGGCGAGCGCGAGCCCCACCTCGATCCCGGAGGCGAGTGGGGTGCCGCCGCCGCCGGGCAGGTCCGCCAGACAGCGCTTGGTGCGCACCAGCGAGCGGGTCGGCGGGAGCAGCAGCTCGGCCATTTTCCCACGGAAGGCGACCAGGGCGACCCGGTCGCGGCGCACATAGCAGTCGGCCAGCAGGAGTTCCACCGCGCCCTTGGCCTCGCCCAGGCGGTGCAGGGCGGAGGAACCGGAGGCATCCACCACGAAGACGGCGGTGGTCTCGGAGCGGTGCTTGTACTTCTGTATCCGGAAGTCGTCCTTGCGCACCTCGATCCGGGGCATGACGACGGGCGCCGCCTTCTTGCGCCCGCCGCGTTTGACCGGGGCCGGGAGCGGCACCGCAAGCCGGTCGGGGGTCAGGCCGCGCTCGCGCTCGGCGCGGCGCACCCGCTGCCAGGGGGCGGCGGCGCGCAGGGTCTCGATCAGGTTCAGCCGGTCGCCGGGGCGCAGCTCGCCGCGGCGCACCCCGGCCGGGCGGCCGCGCATGTTGGCCTGCTGGACCTGGCCGGATTTACCGGTGCTGCGCACCTTGGCGCGGCGCATCTGGCCGAGCCGCAGCCGTTCCAGCAGGTCTTGCGGGATGGTCGCCTTGGTGGCGTCCAGGATCTGGTCCGCCAGCGGGTCGTTGCGCTGTTCCTGGTTGGCGTCGGACTCGCCGTCCTGGTCCGGTGGGGGCGGTTCCGGGGGCGGCGGTTCCTGGTCCGGCGGGGGCTCCATGGAGGGGAGTTGGGTCGCCCGCGGGGCCATCACCAGCCGGGCGGCGAGGTTGACCTGGCCGTCGGTGACCTCCGGGTCCCCGTCCAGGGCGGCGGCGATGCGTGCCACCCGCACCGCGTGCAGGGATGCGCGCAGCGAGTGGATGCCGAGCGCGAGCGCGGTTTCGCAGATGGCGTTGACCTGCGCCTCGCTGATGGTGACCTGGGGCAGGCGCTCGCGCGCGGCGACGATGTCGGCGACCGCGTAGGGGAGATCGCCCATGTCGCGCACGCCGATGGGGCTGAGATCCACCAGGAAGGCGAGGCGGTCGACCAGGGCGTCGGCGACCTGTTCGTCCTCGTTGCTGCCCTCGTCGAGCGCGATGACGCCCAGGCGCGCGGGGGAGCGCAGGGCAATCCCGTCGCGCTCCAGGACGACCTCACCGGTGTCCAGGGCCGCGCACAGGTAGGAGACGGGTGAGCCGCGCACGCGCTCGGCCATCGCCAGTTCCACCACGCCGCCGTGGGCCTCGGCCAGCAGTCCGTGCTCGGCGACCGGGCGCCCGGCGCGCAGGGTCGCCGTGAGGTCCAGGCCGCCCAGCAGGCGCCCGTCGGTCACATGCAGCGGGATCTTGCGCCGGTGCATGTCGGGCGGGAGCAGTTCCCGGGTGTCGGCGAGCCACTGGTCGCGCACCGGGCCGGGCAGGGCGCGCAGACAGACGCCGCCCACGCCGGACGGGTCCACCGCGAACAGGGTGGCGATCAGGGCGGCGTCGTCCCAGGGGTGGTAGCGCGGGGGTGCCGGTGGTGGCGCACTGCCGCCCATCGGGCTCTTGGCTAAGGGGTTGGCCGGAGGTGCGCTCATGCCGGCCATTATGCGGGAAAGAGTTCCTGCACCACCCGATCGACCCGGGCGGTGGAGCCGGACTCGTCCAGCGGGTCGCGCCGCAGCCGGTGGCGCAGGGCCGGGGGGGCGAGTCGGCGCAGGTGGGTAATCTCTACCGACTTGTCGCCTTCCAGGGCGGCCAGGGCGCGGCCGGCGCGGATCAGGGTCAGCTCACCGCGCAGGCCGTCGGTGCCGAGCGCCATGCACAGGCGCGCCGCCTGTTCCAGGGTCTGTTCCGAGACCTCGATCTCCGGCAGCAGGGCCTGGGCGTCGGTGATGCGCTTGCGGACCTTGGCGTCCTTGCGCTTCCACTTCTCGGCGAAGGCATTGGGGTCGCGTTCGTACTCGTCGCGCAGCCGCACCACCTGGACCCGGGTCGCCAGGTCCTGGGGCGTGCGGACCTCGACCGAGAGGCCGAAGCGGTCCAGGAGTTGGGGCCGCAGTTCGCCCTCCTCCGGGTTGCCGGAGCCGATCAGGACGAAGCGCGCCGGGTGGCGGACCGAGAGGCCCTCGCGCTCCACCAGGTTCTCGCCGGAGGCGGCGACGTCCAAGAGCGCATCCACCAGGTGGTCCTCCAGCAGGTTGACTTCGTCGATATAGAGGAAGCCGCGGTGGGCGCGGGCCAGGAGGCCGGGCTCGAAGGCCTTCTCGCCCCGGGTCAGGGCCATCTCCAGGTCCAGGGCGCCGATCACCCGGTCCTCGGTGGCGCCCAGCGGCAGGTCCACCACCGGCACCGGCACCTGCTTGGTCTTGAACGGGGTGTCACCGCGGTGCGCACGGCACTCGGCGCACAGCACGTCCGGTGCGGCGTCCGGGTCGCAGCCGTAGCGGCAGTCGGCGACCACCTTCATCTTGGGCAGGAGGGCGGCCAGGGCGCGGATGGCCGTGGACTTGCCGGTGCCGCGGTCGCCGAAGACCAGAACCCCGCCGATGCGGGAGTCGACGGCCCCGATCAGGAGCGCGAGCTTCATCTCTTCCTGGCCGACGATGGCGGAGAACGGGAATGGGACGGGCATATTTTGAGGTCTCGAGTCTCTGGTGTCAGGTGCGCGGGCTTGAAAGGGCGCCCATGGTAACCGGACGCGCGTCGCGATGGGACCCGAAAACCTGCCGAAAGGGGGTGTGTCAAGGTGGCGTGACACACTATACTGTAAATCTCACGAGACAGCGGCGCGACACTGTCGTAGCGCGCCGCCGCGTGACCCCAAAAATCCCAGCCCAGGGCCCGTGACGGCCCTTGTTCAACAACCGGAGTACATCGATGGTTCAGACCTACCGGGCGGACCTTCTCGCCGCCGACGCTGCGAAGGATACTGCCCCGATCGAGTTCAAGTCCTTTCTGGTGACCTGTACGCTCTGTTCCCTGGTGGGGTTGACCGTGCTGGCGATCCTGGCCCAGGCCCTGGTGTCCTTCCTGGCCCCGGCCGCGTAGGGTCCGCTGCGCGGACCTCCCCCGCCGCGAGAAACAGGTGCGATCAGAACTGATGTGGTGACCGAGATCCCGGGTAGGCTGTCGTTGTCGTTGTCGTTGTCGTTGTCGTTGTCGTTGTCGTTGTCGTTGTCGTTGTCGTAATAGAACAA
>NZ_CAIKKU010000707.1 GCF_903828115.1 uncultured Thiodictyon sp.
ACGGCGAAGCAGCGAAAGTCGCGCGCCGGCAGCAGCGGGTAGGCGCCGGCGGGTTCGGCCAGCGACTCATCCGCCGTTCGTGCGCCGCGGTGGGCGGCGCGCAGCGAGGCCAGCTTACGGTAGGTCGGTCAGCAGGATGCCGAGCCAGCGGTGCCACGGTTTGGGGCGGCGGTCGGTCTCTTCGGAGATGCGGGTGCCGAGGCCGCCGGCGAGGATAATGGCTTTCATGGACGGTCGATCTGCTGGTTGATGTGACTGTTACGCGGTGAGCCGGGATGCGATCTGCCGGGCGGCAAAGTCTCTTGGCGGATTAATCTGTCTGCGCGTTGGCTGTGCGACGATCCATGCCGCGTTCGTTATATGACTCACCGTGCAACAGGACCCGGTCGTCTTCCGTCAGGCTGAGCGCGGGGGTATTGAGCAGGTGTTGCGCGGCGAGTTGTCGGCTGACGCCGTGACTATCGCGCAAGGCGGCGAGCGCAGTGTCAGGCGATGCGGCGGTTGCCCAGACCCGCGCGGCCCAAGCCTGCGGTAGCAACATTTCCGCGGCGAAGGCGTTGGCCCGCTGCTCACATTCCACATCGACTTCGCCGCCGAGCACTTCCGCTACCGGTAAGGCGCGCTCGCGATCGACCAACAGGTGGCAGATCTCATGCGCCAGGGTGCTGCGTTGGCCGTGGCTGGTGCTTGAACGGGCGTCGGGATGGGTGTTGACGATAACGAAGGGTGCCGCCTCCCCCCAACAGGCGATGGCGTCGATGGCCGGGATGTCGAGCCGCTCGGTGATGACGGCAACATCGTAGGTGTTCAGGAGTGTGAGCGGATCGAAACGCTGGTCTGGGGCGAGTGTCAGTTCCGCGCGCAGCCATTGGGCGAGGCGATAGCCTTGCTCCCAGGGCTTGCCATCGACGAGCGTGGCCGCCCGCGACGCCGCCACCAACCGCGGTGAGAGGGGGGTATGACGGCGTATCTCGCGGTGGATGGTTTCGATGAGTTTGCCAATCTGCGGACTGGTCAGGAGGTGCCGGGCCATCCGCGCTGCGGCTAGATAGGGCGTATCCGCGCAGGTTGGTGCGAAATCCGGCGGTAGCTGCTCGATGAGCGATAACGCGACGGTGCCGATCCGCTGGAGTCGCTCTCCCGCGAGTCCAGCACGATATCTCAGGCGATCATGCGGCAGGCCTTGCGTGCGCTCCCGCCACAGGGTCAGGGTCTCTTGGACCTGGGGCTGGGTGCTCGGGCTGAAATAGTCCGCCAATTGCTCGCCGATCCGCTCGAGCTGGGTGTAGATGGCGGTGAAATCCGCCCGCGTGGGTTGCTGATCCTCATCAACCAACCAGATGGTGTTCCCGGCGCGCGCGAGGGTGAGCGCGGGCGCGTAGGCGCCGTGCAGGGCGCACGCGAGGTTGTGGCGATCGAGGTAGCCATACAGCGCGATTTGCTCCTGATCGACTTGCGCCTGCGGGAGATCGCCCCAGCGCTCACGGGCCTGTGGCAACAGATCACCCGGATGACGTACCCGGGCCAAGGGTAGGGGCCAGCCTTCTTCCAGGGTCAGGGCCGACCAGTGGCGGACCAGCCAGGTCAACAGTTCGATCCAGGTCCAATCGAAGGGACCGTCATCCTCTCCGGCCCAGTAGGGCTCACCCGCCAGGGACAAGTAGCCGCGTGCCCATCCGGATGCGCGCGAGCCTAGATCGGATTCACCGATCAAGGTGAGCTCAAGCTCAGGTGCCATAGGATTTCATCCAGTTCTTGAACGCACGCGCATATCCGTCCGCTGTCGCGCCGACTGCGTAGTCAGGCCATCCTGGCCTGACCGAATCAGGGCTGGAAGCCCTGACTACGCACGCCGCGCGATCAACTGGCCGGAGCGATGATCAAGGCCGGCGGGTAGGCGATGCCGGTGCGTAGGAGTTGTTCGGCCATGGGGCGCGTCATGGTATTCGGACATTTGCCGATGAGGAGTGTTCTACCCTCACGATTGACCTCGACGAACCCGGCCTCCGGTTTATGCCAACAGTGTTTCACGCGGTGCTCGCCGGGATCGTATTTCAGGGGAATGGGCATGTCCGGCGCTTCACCCATCACGGGCGCCGCTGGTCACGCGCGCGATCTGGTGCGCGGCATAGTCCAACATGCCTTCGGTGAGTCCGGGATAAACGCCGATCCAGAAGGTCTGGTGCATGATGGTGTCGGTGTTGGTGAGGTCGCCGACCACGCGGTACTGTCGCCCCTCGAAGTAGGGTTGCCGAGTCAGGTTGCCGCCGAAGAGCAGACGAGTGCCGATTTTGTGCCGGTCCAGGTGTCTCAACAGCTCGACGCGCGCAATCCCGCTTTCAGGGCGCAGGGTGATGGGGTAGCCGAACCAGGAGGGATCGCTGTTTGGCGTCGCCGCGGGGAGGATGAGATGCTCCTCGCACCCGCGCAACTGCGCAGTGAGATAGGCGAAATTGGCCTTGCGCCGGGCGATGAACTCGGGAGCCTTGTCGAGCTGGGCCAGCCCGCAGGCGGCCTGCATGTCGGTGATCTTGAGGTTGTAGCCGGCGTGGGAGTAGGTGTACTTGTGATCGTAACCCGCGGGCAGGCCGCCAAGCTGCCAGTGGTAGCGCTTCTTGCAGGTGTTGTCCTTGCCGGGGGCGCAGAAGCAGTCGCGGCCCCAGTCCCGGAAGGACTCGGCGATGGGCTTGAGGAGGCCGTTATTAGTGAAGACTGCACCGCCCTCGCCCATGGTGATGTGGTGGGCGGGGTAGAAGCTCAGGGTGCCGATGTCGCCGAAGGTGCCAACCATGCGGCCCTCTCCCCTGGCCCCTCCCCCGGGGGGGAGGGGAGACGGTAGGTGGAGCCCAGGGCGTCGCAGCAGTCTTCGATGAGCCAGAGGTTGTGCTGTTTGCACAGCGCGGTGACCACGTCGAGGTTGAAGGGGTTGCCCAGGGTGTGCGCCAGCATGATGGCCTTGGTGCGGGGGCCGATGGCCTCTTCGAGGCGGCTGACATCGATGTTGTAGGTGCCGAGCTCGACATCCACGAAGACCGGCACGGCGCCGGCCTGCAGGATGGGGTTGACGGTGGTCGGGAAACCCGCCGCGACGCCGATGACCTCGTCCCCCGGCTTGATGGCACGCTCGCCGAGCTTGGGGCTGGTGAGGGTGCTGAAGGCGATGAGGTTGGCGGACGAGCCGGAGTTGACGGTGATCAGATGCTTGACGCCGAGGAATTTGGCCAGCCGGTCCTCGAAGGCGTCGTTGAAGCGACCGGTGGTGAGCCAGCCATCGAGGGCGGCTTCGACCATGTTTTGGATCTCGGCGGCGTCCAGGACCTTGCCGGCGGCGGGGATGGGGGTGACCCCAGGCTGAAAAACGCTCGGTGCGAACTGATGGCTGGCGTACTGGGTGACGCGATGGGCGGTGGCCTTGCGCAGGAGCTCGTCGCGCTTGGTGCTGGTGAGTCGGGCGACCTTGCGGCATTGGCTCTGATGAACGGTGATGACCTTATCGACACGGGCTACGCTGTCGAGTTTGAGGCGTCCTTCGGCAAGATCATCCTGACGGATCGAGACCGCCTGTGGATCGTAGATATAGGAATCGACCTCCGAGGTGACGTACGCGATCTGCAAATCGCTCCCGAAACGCTCGCCACCCACTGCAATCACGACGCCGGGCCGCACCTTGCTGCCCGCACGGTTGGTGTAGGGAAAATCCAGCAGGACGAGATCACCGAGCCCTGTCATCAAAGACCTCTTCCCAGTTGACGTTGTGGTCGTCGTCGTTGTCGACGAAGCTGGCCATGCCCAGGGCGTGAAACTCCTCTTCCGAGGTTGGGGCGGTTGGCCGGAGCGTTTCGGCGGGGATGCCGGTGCGACCCACGCGATCAAGCACGACGACCAGTAATTCGGCGTTCTCCTCCGCCGGGAGTGGAGAGAGCAGTTGGATATGGCCTTTGCGGTAGATGGCTTTTACGGCGTGCATCGTTCTTTTCCAGAGGTTGCATAGGCATTCAGGTCTGTCAGGCAGAGATCCGGTGCTGACGTGCCTGCCGCGAGATCGCGGTACCAATGTAGGGTGCGCTCGACCGCCTGTGACAAGGTCCAGCGCGGCTGGATGCCGAGCAGCACGCGGGCCTTGCTGGTCTCCAGCGTCAGCCAGCCGGCCTCGTGCGGGCCTTCGGAGCCATCGCCCCAGATCACTTCGCCTTGACCATAGGCGATGCGGGCGCACTCGATGACTTGACGAACGGACGCGGCCTCGTGCGTCGGTGGACCGAAATTATAGGCGCCCGCCAGCGCCGGATCGTGCCAGAGCCGTTCCGCCAGGTGGAGGTAGGCCGAGAGGGGTTCGAGCACATGCTGCCAGGGGCGGATGGCCTCGGGGCGGCGAATCTGGAGGGGCTGATTCGTACTCCAGGCACGCACGGCATCCGGGATAAGGCGATCCTCCGACCAGTCGCCGCCGCCGATGACGTTGCCGGCGCGGGCAGAGGCAACGGCGACCGGCTTCTGACTGAAAAAGGCGTCGCGATAACAGTCGATGACCAGCTCCGCGGCGGCTTTGCTTGCGCTGTAAGGGTCCTGTCCGCCAAGGGGGTCGATTTCGCGAAAGGGGAATGCCTGTTCGAGATTGCGGTAGACCTTGTCGGTAGTGATGGCAATGACGACGCGCAGTGCTGCCAGCCCACGCAGCGCGTCCAGCAGATTCGCCGTGCCCTGGACGTTGGTGGAGAAGGTGCCGAGGGGATCGCGGTAGCTGGCACGCACCAGGGGCTGGGCGGCGAGATGGAAGACGATGTCGGGGTTGGCCAGGCGGACGCGATCTGCGAGGGACGCTGCGTCGCGGATGTCCTGGAAATGATTGCGGATGCGGTCTTCGATTGCCAACAGACTGAAGAGGTTCGGATCGGTGTTGGGTTCCAGCGAGATGCCGGTGACTTCGGCACCGAGCCGGTTCAGCCAGAACGCGAGCCAGCAACCCTTAAAACCGGTGTGTCCGGTCAGCAGGACGCCCTTGCCCGGCCAGAAGTTTAGATCGATATTCGCCATTGGTGCTTGTCTGGGCTAGCGTTTCCAGGTAGCTCTAACCTGCTCTTGGTTGAAGTCTGGTTGCGTCGGTAATCCAGGCTCGTCACCCCAAGCAAGAACGAAGGTTGTCATCGTGATGGTTCCAAACCTGCCTGGACGGGTTCTGTAGTCCACGCAAGCCTGGGCCTGACAACCCCGATAATAGGCCCCAAATAGTCTTCCCGCAGGGTGCCCGCTTCGTGCGCGTTGAAGCTTAGCACCCCTTTTTCGGCCACCTCGATATTCATCGTGTCCGTGATCATAATGGCATGGACGCTATATCCGCCGTTATTGAGAAAATTGGCAGGGATAACGCAAGTTGTCTTAAATAATCCCACCGGGTGTGGCTTACCATACCACTCGTCATGCACCAGATTAGCTTTTTTGCTTGTCCCGGATGCAAAGACACAGCCGCCCATCTGATCCAACAAGTGAATACTGCTGGAAACGATCGCCCCATCGCGAAGGTTCCAGAACTCCAATTCAATCGCTAGCTCTTTTTCAATTTCAATATCACTCGTGACTTGACCATCAGATATGAATCGTACTGCATGAAGACGAATTTTTTCACTCCCCGGCGCGGCATAAATATCTTCCCATATCACCTCGCCCCTGGTCTCTTTGCGCGTCGCCGACGGCCAGTACCTCGTCCACCACCAGGATCTCCGGCTCCAGATGGGCCGCCACAGCAAAGGCCAGGCGTACATACATGCCGGAGGAGTAGCGCTTGACGGGGGTGTCGAGGAAATTTTCGACCTCGGCGAAGGCGACGATCTCGTCGAACTTCCGCTGAATCTCGCCACGGGTCATGCCGAGGATGGCGCCGTTGAGAAAGATGTTCTCCCGTCCGCTCAGTTCGGGGTGAAAGCCAGTGCCGACCTCCAGCAGGCTGGCAACGCGGCCGTTGAGGGTGATGCGACCCCTGGTCGGCTCGGTGATGCGGCTGAGGACCTTGAGCAGGGTGGACTTACCGGCGCCGTTGCGCCCAATGATGCCGAGGGTCTCGCCCTGCTGGACCTCGAAGGAGACATCCTTCAGGGCCCAGAACTCCTCCACCGAGTCGCCCTGGATGATGGCCCGGCCATGGATCATATCGCGGGTCTTGCGCGCCAGGTCGCGGGCGTTGCGGGCGATGATGTCGCGCAAGGCCGTGTAGCGTTCAGTCCGGGCGGCATTGTGGCCGACC
>NZ_CAIKKU010000708.1 GCF_903828115.1 uncultured Thiodictyon sp.
GAGCGCGCCAAGGCTGAAGCCTTGGACTCCAGGCAAAGGCGACGCGGTCGGCGAGTGCACCTTGACTTAATGGCAGTGACCCAGGCGGATGCCCCGCGAAACCGGGGACCGCGAAACCGGGAACAGACCACGGAGTCCCTGATGTCGTGGCGATAGATCAGAGTCTTTCCCCGGTTGCCCGCCGGAATTCGTAGTCTGTCCCTGAGGTATCCCTGAGGTATTCCCACGAAATGTCGTTCCCAGTCATATAGATGGAGAGTAGTTGAGTAGGCAGGTGGGCCCGCGACGCAGGGTTTCCGCTAACCTGCTGATGTCTCTCCCCGATTCGTGGGGATACCTCAGGGTCTGTCCCCGGTTTCGCACCCGGTTTCGCATCTGGTTTCCGTGTCCCTGGTTTCCGCTGGTTTCCGCACCGCCTGGTTTCCGCACTGGTTTCCGCAGCGGGCGCGCCGTAGGGCGGAACGCGATAGTGGTTCCGCCATTGCAGCGGTCGAAACCATGGCGGACCACCCTGCGGGCATCCTCCCGCTGCCGTGCTAGACTTC
Source organism: uncultured Thiodictyon sp. (assembly GCF_903828115.1). Lineage (GTDB taxonomy): Bacteria > Pseudomonadota > Gammaproteobacteria > Chromatiales > Chromatiaceae > Thiodictyon. The sequence goes on from NZ_CAIKKU010000708.1 coordinate 546, forward strand.
CCGGCAAGAACCCAACCGGAGTCGCTGGACTGGGCGGGTGCCTGCTCGTCGATAAGGTCCGCTACCGGACCGGGTGCGTGTTCAGGGCGGACAACACTTGGTGTTCTCGACCGAGTAAACGTCATGCGTGTACCAAATGGCGAACAGGCAACCGTCGATGTTCGCAAACTGCGTGATTATTGCCCGAATCCGTTGCACCCCGAAGGCAAGCACAAGGCGCGCCTGTTCGCGGCGGCGTTGAGCATGACCGATGGGGACGCTGAAGCGCTTCGCACCGCTTTACTGCAAGTCGTCCAATTACATGACGCAACGCTCGGACGGTGTGATGCATATGGTCAGCGCTATCAGATCGACTTCGCGTTCGATTGGCGAGATCGCCGTGCAATACTGCGAAGCGGATGGATCATCGAGCACGGGTCCCCTATCCCCCGTCTTACCACCTGCTATCCCCTTTGAGAGGACAAGACGATGAGCGAAGCCATTCGATTGCTCGATGTTGTTGCCTTGGCATCCCGTATTCCCGAGTATGGTCTGGACCGCGGCCAGGTCGGAACGGTGGTAGATATTCTGGCTGACGGGCAAGCCTTTGAGGTCGAATTCTGCGACCGTGCGGGACGCACCTACGAATCGGTCGGCTTGCGGCCGGATCAACTCATGACGCTGCATTTCGACCCTGCGGTACCCGAACTGATGGAAGATGCGGCTTAGCCCGCTTCGCGCCGGCCCGCGCGCGAAACTGAGGACAGACCACGGAGTGAGTTGGAGGGGCAGGTTCGGTATTTGCCGCTACGGTAGGCCGGCGGACGAGGCATCATCGCTGAAAAGAATTCTGGACCTGATACCGTAAAATCGTTCTGACCCCTATACCCGGGACCTTCCGGTGGGAGGTGCGGCTCGGGTAGCAGCCTTTCCCAGCCTCAGGCCCGAGCACCTGCGCGCGGTGCTGGCCTTCGCGGCCCAGCGTGAGCGGCGTTTGACGGTGGGCACACCGTATGAAATTGCTGCTTGACGAGAATCTCAGCCCCCGGCTGCCCGGATTGCTGGCCGATCTCTACCCTGGCAGCAGCCAGCATGAAAGTTCCTTGTGGGAGCGGCCTCCGGCCGCGATGCGCCGCCGCCTTCCCGCGCGGCCCGTCGCGGCGCAAGCCGCTCCCACAGGGGCGCGATCGAATCTGATGTGGGTCGGCTCGATCGTCGATTGTAGGATGGGCAAAGCGCAGCGTGCCCATCCTCAGACCGCGACGCGGCCCGGATGGGCACGCCCGAGCGACGCGACGCCACGACAGGCCCGGACCATCGCGCGCGGGCTTTGCCCATCCTACGGCGTTCGCGTGACCACATCGCGAAACCGGAACAGGCCACGGAGTCCCTGATTTCCTGCCGATAAATCAGAGTCTTTCCCCGATCGCCCGCCGGAATCCGTGGTCTGTCCCCGGTTTCCGCCGTCCCCGGTTTCCGCCGGTTTCCGTCCCCGGTTTCCCCGGTTTCCCGCGGTTTCCCGCGGTTTCCCGCCCGGTTTCCCGCCGGTTTCCCGTGTCCCCGGTTTCCCGGTCCCCGGTTTCCCGTCCCCGGTTTCCCGTCCCCGGTTTCCCGCCAGCCTCGACGGCGCGGCGTCGCCGGTCAGCGACGGGGCGGCGCGGGTGACGCTGCCGACGGGGGGCGGGAGTTTCCGGTGGGAGATAAGGCTCGGGTAGCAGCCTGTGGGCCTTTCCTGCGGTCGACAAAGAGCCCTTGGACTCGTGTATTCTTGGCTCTCACCGGATGTGAGCGGGGGCGGGTCCTGGGGCGCCGCGTGGGAAGTGGATTTGCGCGACTTACCCGCGACTGCCAGGATAGGCACAAGCGCAAACGCTCAAACGGATACCGGGCACTTTTTCTGCAACGAGGAGGGTTTCGCATGATCGACCTCAACGCGCTCATCGCCATCGATCCCGATATCCGCGGCGGCAAGCCCTGTATCAGGGGGACGCGGATCACGGTCTACGACATCCTTGAATACATGGCCGGCGGCATCAGCGAGGCGGAAATTCTCGCCGACTTTCCCAGCCTCAGGCCCGAGCACCTGCGCGCGGTGCTGGCCTTCGCGGCCCAGCGTGAGCGTCGTTTGACGGTGGGCACACCGTATGAAATTGCTGCTTGACGAGAATCTCAGCCCCCGGCTGCCCGGGTTGCTGGCCGATCTCTATCCCGGAAGCAGCCAGATCGAGTTATTGGGACGACGCGGCATGCCGGATACCGCCCCTTCGAGCGTGGGCGCGGGGGCCCTGGCGGCTGGTGGATCGTTCAGGAGCCCGAACTGCACTGCTTGCGCAACACCGAGGTCGATGTTCCGGACCTGGCCGGATGATAGTTGTCACCGACCGGCCAAGATAGTTGACATCAGATCCCGCGGCTTGTGGTGTATGCTCGCAGGCGCGTACGCAACAATTTTTCATGGGGGGAAGAATGGACGACCTGGTCTATCCGCGCGAGCGCACGCTCGGCATCATCACCTTGGTGCTCGGCCTGCTGCTCTGGCTTGCTCTGATCGTCGGTACCGTCGGCGTGGCGTTGGTCGCGCTCGGGATCGGCTTCGTGCTGTATCTGTTTGCTCACTCTACGCTGATCGCCCACATCAAAGGCAATGGCGTCGAACTCTCGGCAGCGCAATTTCCAGACCTCTATGAACAGTTCACGAGTTGCTGTGAGCGGCTCCAGATCAAGGAGCCGCCCGCGGTCTACATCTTGAACGGCAACGGTGGTTTCAACGCCTTCGCTACCAAATTTCTCGGCGCCCAGTTCGTCGTGTTGTTGTCTGACGTGGTCGACGCAATGAACCGGCATCCCGATGGTGTACGCTTCTATATCGGCCATGAGCTCGGGCACCTACGGATGAAGCATCTACGCGCTACCTTCCTGCGCTGGCCGGCGTTGTGGCTGCCGTTGCTCGGTGCGGCCTATTCCCGCGCCCGTGAGAGTACCTGTGATCGCCACGGCCGGGCCTGCTGCGCCTCGCCGGAAGGGGCCGTGCGCGCCTTGGCCGCGCTGGCCGCGGGGCCGCAGCGCTGGGAACCACTCGACGTCGCGGCCTATGGGCGGCAGATCCGGCATTGTTCCGGCTTCTGGATGTCGTTCCATGAGTTGACCTCCGGCTATCCCTGGCTGACCAAGCGTGCCGCCCGGGTGATGGACCCCGTGGGAAAGCTACCCAGGCGTAGTGCCTTCGCCTACTTCCCGGCGGCCTTGGTTCCCTATTTCGGGCGTATGGGTGCGGGCTTCAGCTTTTTGTTGATGGTTTATCTGGTTGTCGTGTTGGCGGCAATCGCTGTGCCGGCTTATCAGGACTACATCGCAAGGGCCAAAGTGAGCGCGGCGATCGACGGTTCCCAGGGTGCGCGCAATGCGTTGGGTAGCTATTACATCAAGAACCAGAAGATTCCCGAATCGCTTGCGGTTGCCGGGGTGACCCCGGAGTTGGTTGGCGGCGCCCATTTGTCGCTCGAACAGAAAGGCATGGTGCTGACGGTGAGCACCCCACAGGGCGAGCTCATTTTCACCCCCAGCGCCGACGGGCAGGAGCGGATCATCTGGAACTGCTCACCCGGCGCAGGTCTTAAGCCGACACAGCTACCGCCGACCTGCCGCGGCGCTACGCCGGTCTCTCGCCGCAATTAGTAACCGTCGCTCTTGCTCGAGGTCAATGGGGAGGTCGAGCGCATCGCCGGATGACAAGTCATCGCGCGCAAGACCTGGGAAAGGCCACGGAGTCCCTGATTTCGTGCAGATAAATCAGAGCCTTTCCCCGGTTGGTCGCCGGAAACCGCGGTCTGTAAGCGGTTTCTTCCCGTCTCTCAGCGGGGTATGCTTGAAAAGATCGACCGGTACGAGAGGCCGAGCCATGCACGCGCATCAGAAGACCCGCCCCAGTCTCTACGAACAGCTGGAGGCCCTGCCAGAAGGACTGACCGGGGAAATCCTCAACGGTCAGATCTACACCCAGCCGCGCCCGAGCGGCCCACATGTGTTCGCCGCGTCCGAGTTGGGCTATGAACTGCTCGGCCCCTTCGAGCGCGGACGCGGGGGACCCGGCGGCTGGTGGATCGTTCAGGAGCCCGAACTGCACTTCCTGCGCAACACCGAAGTCGATGTTCCGGACCTGGCCGGATGGCGGAAAGAGCGATTACCCAGATTTCCGCGCGACCATCGCTTCACCGTGGTGCCGGATTGGGTGTGCGAGATTCTGTCCCCCTCGACCGAGAGCAAAGACCGCAAGGTCAAAATGCCGATCTACGCGCAGTACGGGGTTCCCTTCGCCTGGCTGCTCGATCCCGTCGCGCATATCCTGGAAGCCTACGCCTTGGAAGGCGGCGCCTGGCGGGAGATCGGACGCTTCGCCGGCGCAGCACCGGTGTCGGTCGCGCCATACGATGCAGTGACGATCAGACTCGATGACCTGTGGGCACCGACCGAGTAGAGATCGGGCTTGGGGTCGGCCGACGCAGCGCGGCCGACCAGCAGGCTTGATCGCCTATCATCGCTCGATTACAGTAGTGCCTATGTTCGCGATCAAGCGCACCGACGGATTCGCCGCCTGGCTCGACGGGATCAAGGACCGCCAGACGCGCGTCCGCCTCAACCGCCGGCTCGACCGGGCGTAGCGTGGCCAGCTCGGCGATGTCAAACCGGTCGGCGCGGGCGTCTTCGAGATGCGCGAGCATTTCGGCCGCGGTTGGCGCCTGTACTACGTCCAGCGCGGCCCGTTGCTGATCGTGATGCTGGGCGGCGGCGACAAATCCACGCAGACCGGCGACATCGCCAAGGCCATTGAGCTGGCGTCGGTGATCGAGGAATGGGCCATGACTGACAAGATCCGCGTTGCCGACCTGCCCGACTTCGATCCGGCCGAGCATTTGAAGGACGACGAGGACATGGCCGCTTACCTGACCCTGGTGATTGAAGAGGGCGATCCGGCCGAGCTGGCGCATGCCTTGGGCATCGTCGCCCGCGCGCGCGGAATGACCGAGATCGCGAAGGCGTCCGGCCTTACGCGCGAGGCGCTGTACAAGGCGTTGCGTCCGAATGCGCAGCCGCGCTTCGAGACCGTGAGCCGCGTATGCCAGGCCCTAGGGGTAAAGCTGGTGGCGCAACCGCTGGTTCGCGACGAGCTGAGTCAGGGCTGAGTGGCGAGCGGCGGGCCTGTCGGAGATTCGGGGCAGGTCTTGCTTGATCCTATGTTCCGGCTAAGATGTTGAATTGAGTAAACTGTCGCCGGAATTGCCAACGGCGTGGCGGCGAGGAAAGTGTGTGGCGGGCGGTGATCTGCCGCGGTAGCGGCTCCGTCCAACCCTTCGTTGCACCGGACTCGCCTTCGGCGAGCCGGTGAACGCAAAGGTTAGGCTTTGACTTTTATAGAGGAAAATGATGTGTACGCTACCTAAGAAGGAGATGCCGCGCTGGCTATCCAGTATTGACACCGCCAATGATATGAAGGTTTTTTCTGCAAAAGAAATTCTTGAGCACTCTCTTTACTATCCATGTTCCGGACGTGATGGAGATCCGGTGAAATTTTTAGGGGGCTTCATATATAGCTTCGTGTATGTAGAAAATGGCATTTCCTTGAGTCAGATTACAAAATCTCTTGCCAATCCAGAAAGAAATTTTAGGGGGTATTTTGTAAAATGCGAGTTATACAACCATGTTTGCGAGAACTCTATTTGGGTAATCATGCAAAGATCCCAGGACATAACTCCAGATCATGGACCAGATAGATTAAGTTTTTTGTATCTAGCAGGGGGCGACATAGAGGCTTTTGATAAATTATATATCTCTAATGAGACATATCCAGATGCAGTCGCGCTTATCAAGTCAGGATGGATGGGTTCCGATAACTATGATAAGAACGGCGATTTAGCTAGAAGAATACTTGAGAACAAATACGGATGCCCGCGCTATAGCGACTTAATGAGTTATCACGACTAACTTGCAGCATATAATGTATCTGGCAAATAGAAGAAAGATGTTACACGGCCAATATTCTGTTGCAGTGCCTGTAAGGCAGTCTGCAACTTAATCTTTAAATGAAGCTTACTA
>NZ_CAIKKU010000709.1 GCF_903828115.1 uncultured Thiodictyon sp.
GTTGTCGTTGTCGTGATCGGATTGTTCGATTACGACAACGACAACGACGCCCGGCCCCAGAGGTTGCCGCGGCTCGGTGGGTACGCGATGCGTACCCTACGGGATCGGCGTCAACACATCAGTTCTGATCGCACCCGCTGGACATTGCCGCGGGGTGTCCATACCCTAACAATGCAACTTGACGGAGGCGACTGACGATCATGGCCATACCCACCGACACCAGCGACACGTCGCGCAAGTCCGCCCGGAGGGGGACTGACGACCCGCCCGAAGCGCAGCGGGTCGCCAGCGAGTTTCCCGAAGCCCAGGCCGCGGTCGCCGGGGCCCTGGTCCCGCTCGAACCGGCGGCCCCCCTGCTGCAAACCCCCTACGTCCAGGCCCCGCTGTCCCTGGCGCAGGTCGCCTGGCTGATGCACCCGCAGGAACTGGGCGAGCGCCTCGCCCGCTGGTACGCCGATCTGTGGCGCCTGCAATGGTATGGCTGGCAGCGCATGATCGGCCTGCCGAACGATGACCCGGTCAGGCCCAACCCCGCGGATGAGCGCTTCGCCGATCCCGCCTGGTCCGACACGCCGGGCTGGGACCTGATCAAGGAGTGGTACCTGACCTTCAGCCGCAACGCCAAGGACATGATCCGCGACACCCCGGGGCTGTCGGACCGGGACCGCCGCCGGGCGGCCTTCTGGTGTCGGCAGTGGCTGGACGCGGTCGCGCCCACCAATTATCTGTGGACCAATCCGGTAGCGCTACGCCGCGCCATGGAGACCGGCGGCGGCAGCCTCGCCGCGGGCTACCGGAACTTTCTCGCCGACCTTGAGGCCGGCGACCTGCGCATGAGCGATCCGGCGGATTTCACCGTCGGTGAGGACCTCGCCACCACCCCCGGTGCCGTCGTATTGCGCAATCGCCTGCTGGAGGTCATCCACTATGCGCCGACCCGGCCCCAGGTCCACGCCGAGCCGGTGGTGATCATCACGCCTTGGATCAATAAGTTCTATGTGCTCGATCTGACACCGAAGAAGAGCCTGATCGGCTTCCTGCTCGGACAGGGGCTGGACGTCTTCATCACGAGTTGGAAAAACCCGGGCGCCGACCTGCGCGAGTTGCGTATCGATGATTACCTGCTCGAAGGTATCCAGGTCGCCATCGACGCGGCGCGTCAGATGACGGGCGCGAATCAGGTCCACGCCGTCGGCTACTGTATCGGCGGTACGGCGCTCGCCATGTATCTGGCCTGGGCGAACCGGCATTTTGCGCCCGCGGTGGTGCCGGTCGCCGACTGGACCCTCTTCACCACCCTGGTCGATTTCGCCCAGCCGGGCGACATCGAGGTCTTCATCGATGAGGCGAGCGTCGCCTACCTCTGCGCCCAGATGCAGCGCACCGGCTATCTCGACGGCCGGGAAATGGCCGCCGCCTTCCGCCTGCTGCGCTCCAACGGGCTGATTTGGCACTACGTCGTCCACGGCTGGCTCTATGGTGAAAAGCCACCCCCATTCGACGTGCTGTACTGGAACATGGACACGACGCGCATGCCGCACGTCATGCACGCCTGGTATCTGACTGAACTGTATCTTCACAACCGGCTGATCCAACCCGGCGCCCTGACGGTGGCGGGCGAGTCACTGGATCTCGGCGCCATCACGCAACCCCTGTACGCGGTCGCCGCCGCGGACGACCACATCGCGCCTTGGGAGCAGGCCTTCCGCACGGTCAATCTGGTCCCGGGCGACAAGCGCTTCGTGCTCTCCAGCGCCGGGCATATCCTGGGCATCCTCAATCCCCCGGTCGCTCCGCCCAAGCGACGCTACCGGGCGGACGCGGCGCAGTGCCCGGATCGGCCGCAGGTCTGGAAGGGGCGGACCCCGGAGCGCGTCGGCAGTTGGTGGGAGGACTGGATGGCCTGGCTCAAGCCGCGCGCCGGCGCCATGGTCAAAGCCCGGCCGGTGTCCACCCCGGCGTTCCCCGCGCTGGCACCGGCGCCCGGGACCTATGTCCGCGAGCACTGAATCTCGCTAAGTAACGAGTCAAGAACAAGTTGAACACGACAGAATCGTTGTCGTTGTCGTTGTCGTTGTCGTTGTCGTTGTCGTAATCGGAGAAGCGATGCAATTTGGGTACGAGCGAATCAAGGGCGCTTCGATAGATCCGATTACGACAACGACAACGACAACGACGCGAAAAGATTTCAATAGCGGAATTGTGTATTCTCGGGTGGTATCGGCATCTGCGCTTCGCGGTGCTAAGTTTGCGATGGTACGTCCGGCAGCGCGGCCCGTTTGAACCTGAGCCAGAGGTAGACGGCCAGGACGACCAGACCGATGAGGGTCGCACCCGCCACCCAGGGGTTCCAGCGGTGCACGAGGGTAAGGATGCCCTGCAGGTGTTCGTCCAGGAAGTAGGGCCCGAGTCCCCAGGTACCGACCCATAGGGCGGCGCCCAGCAGGTTGAAGCGGGTGAAGTGCCACCAGGGCATTTTCAGGATGCCGGCCGCGATGCCGTTCAATTGGCGCGGTCCGTCGAAGAAGCGGGCACCGACGATCAGCCAGCCGCCCCAGCGTTCAAAGATGGCCTCGATACGCGCCAGATACCGCTCGTTGACCCGCAGCCGCCGCAGCAGGGGGCGCCCGCCCAAGCGCCCGATCAGGTAGCCCAGGCTGTTGCCCACCGACGCCGCCGCGAAGGCCGCCAGCACCAGCCAACCGATGTGCAGCTTGGGGTGTGAGGCGGCGTCGAGCGCCGCGGCGACCAGCAGCGTCTCACCGGGGGCCGGGATGCCCGCCCCCTCCACGCCCACGGCCACCGCGACCGCCCCGTAACCATAGCGGTCGAGCAAGGGCTGCACGACCGCGATCTCGTGCTGGAGCTGCGCCGCGATGCGGTTCTCGATGGTCACGGGTGCCACCGTCGTCGGTGCGGCGATGGCTGGCGCCGGCGCGGGCGCGGCGAAGCCCGGCGTCGACGTCAGGCACAGGGACCCGGCCAGGGCGAAGGCGAGATAGAATCGGTTCTTGGGCATGATCGTAACACCACCAAATCGTCAAGGATGATGCCCCGGGTCGGCGGCTGCAAGCACTCTTTGGTGCCGCGGGCTGCGATCGGGGCGCGGGCGCCACACCTGGTTCCGTGCTTAGAATCGCCAGTTGCGCGTCGAAGCGCGCGTCACCACAGAGGTTCGCGGATGCATCTCGCCATCATCATCAATAGTATTGTAAGTGTCATAGGCGCCATCCTGGGCGCCCTCGTCGCGGCCGGCAGCGTCGTCAGCATCGCCAATATGAAGGTCCCCTGGGTCGGGAAACTGACGGTGGCCGCCGTGCTCATCCCTGTCATCTTTCTGGTCTCAGGATTAGGCGCCTGGCTGGCGAACGAGTACGGTGCGAGCGAGGTCGCGATCGGCCTGATCGCGCTGCCCTGGGGCTACGGGCTGTGCTTTGGCGTGTTTATGCTGGTGTCCTTGAGGAAATAGTCACCGAAGCCCCACCGCACGCTATATCCTGGAGCACATCGGCGAGGCCGCCGCCGTGAATGCGGGGCGGCTCGGCCCCGGGGCTCCCGCAATGGGGCCGAGGTGACGACAGGTGCTCTGATGACCGCGACCATCCTCAAACACGATTTTCGCTACCTAATCCAGAGGTGATACGGCAATGGCACTGTTTAACGGCGAAGAGATAAATCTTGACATTCGAGACACTGAATCGCCACCAAAGTTATCTAACCGTGAGATTAATGAAAAATATGTCCGCGGTGAAATTAGAATCGTGACTGAACAGGCTCGATATCCACTGAATACAATTGCCGAGATTGTCGAAAATCGGTCATATAAGCTATCTCCAGAATACCAAAGGCGGCATCGGTGGTCGCGGGATCAGCAATCGCGACTCATCGAATCGTTGATCATGAATGTTCCCATTCCGCCAGTCTTTCTTTATGAGTACGATTACTCGCGTTACGAGGTTATGGATGGGCTCCAGCGACTTACTGCGATTCATGATTTTTATCGAAACGAGTTTGAGCTGTCGGGCTTGTCGCAGTGGAATGAGTTAAATGGCAGGAAATATTGCGATCTTCCAGAGCGCGTGCGTGAAGGAATTGATCGTCGTTATCTTTCGTCCGTAATCCTCTTAAAGGAGACAGCGAAAGATGACGTCGAGGCTCTGCGTCTTAAGCAGATGGTATTTGAACGCATCAATAGTGGCGGGGAGCGATTGACTCCGCAGGAGACCCGCAATGCTATATTTGACGGATCAATGAATCGGCTTTGTATAAAGTTATCAAAGAATGATTCGCTTTGTCGCTTGTGGGCTATCCCCGCTCCTGAGCCCGCTGAGATTGCAGGAGGAACTCCGTCTAAGGAGCGCTTAGCGAATGAAGATTATCGTCGAATGGAGGATGTGGAACTCGTCCTAAGGTTTTTCGCTTACCGTCAGAAAAGAAATCTACATAAAGGTAACATTAGTCTTTCTGGATATTTGGACGTCTATTTGAGACATAGCAACGGATTCCCCGAGGATGTCCTAATGCAGCTCCAAATGCTCTTCGATGAAGTTATTTCCTTGGTTGAGGATGCGTTTGGCGAGAGCGCTTTCTGGCTTTATCGGTGTCGAGGGAAAGAACCAAGCGTGCGGTGGGCTTGGCTAGAGCGCTCTACAACTACCGTTTACGACCCTTTAATGTACGTCGTAAGCCGCCGAATTCATCAAGCGCCTGCTATTCGCAACGCTAAAGTGGCGATTCAGGGGCGTCTGGAGGATTTCTACAAAGAGCATTACGAGACTTTTGGTGGTCGCGACGTTAACCGGAACACCTTAATAGCTAGAGAAGATAGCTTTAATGCGCTATTTGATGATGTCGTTGGTATAGCGACTTAATGAGTTATCACGACTAACTTGCAGCATATAATGTATCTGGCAAATAGAAGAAAGATGTTACACGGCCAATATTCTGTTGCAGTGCCTGTAAGGCAGTCTGCAACTTAATCTTTAAATGAAGCTTACTA
>NZ_CAIKKU010000710.1 GCF_903828115.1 uncultured Thiodictyon sp.
CTGCTGGAACAGAACCCCACCGGAGACCCGATCATGCAAACCTTTATCGATCGCTACATTGAGCAAGGCAGAAAAGAGGGAATCGAACAAGGGATTGCGCGCGGTCGACAGGAGGGTTGGCGGGAGGGCAAACAAAAGGGTTGGCAGGAGGGCGAGGCCGCTATGCTCCTGCGGCTGATCGACCGGAAATTTGGTCCTCCGAGCGAGCCGGTGCGCGAACGCATTACCAGCGCGGATCCCGAAACCCTGCTGCGCTGGTCGGACCGTATCCTGACCGCGGACAGTCTGGACGCTGTGTTGCATTGAACGGCGTAGGCGAGGTGGTACGCCCCCCATTTTCTGTTTCTCTGTGCTAGAGCGGAAGTTGCAGTCTGCCAAAGGTTTGCGAATAGAGGCGTGATGGCGAGGCATAAGTCAAGACCTGACCCCGTGACTCCGTATCCTATGGTATGGGCGCAAGAACGATTTGGAGCCCGTAGGGTCCGAGGGGCGGAATTGTGATCAAGGCCCACAGGGGGATGAGAGCCATATTACGTCTCGGGTGGTTAAATATGAGAAGACTATTTCTGGTAGCGGCCTTTCTGGCTTCGACGAACGCCTCGGCCCAGACGCATTGCCTGCCGGGCGAGACAGTTCTCCTCAGCGGTCGGGTCGGCACGCTCACTGATGGGGGATTCAGGGGGGAAAAGATCCTGTCCCTGTGCGCCGACAGGTCCAGCCCCCCCTTCGACCAAGTCTCCTACCGCTTCGGCCCCCAGGGCGCGGTCGAGCTGGAATACACCGCGCCACGCGACGGCTTCTTCTTCGCCGACGACCAGTCTCCCCTGCCTCGAACGACGACATATTCTATCTATTTCCGGAAGGACAGGATCACCTATGCCGTAACCGAGTGCATGGGAGGGCTCTGCGAGCACCCAATGCCGAGCATCAAATTGATGGTCTTCGACGGCAAGAGGAAGATCGCCTCCCTCGACTCCGAGCCCGACAGATTTGAGGTCAACACCGACCTCTACGACATCAAGGGCCTGATCGTCAAGACGAGGAAGAGCGGATTGGACTACGACGAGAACTGACCCGGGTTGCTGCCGCTCAGCGGTGGTCATTCCAGGTCATCATCGTCGCCCTTGGGGCGGGCGCCGCCGAAAATTGCCACGCCTTCAGGCGTCAGATACGGCTTGAGCTGCTCCCATGGCACGAAGGCGACGTAGCCGCCCTCGGCATGAACGCCAAGCGCGGTTGCCGCGTAGTGGAAGGTCAGGCCCGAGCTCTTGCCGGCATCGGTCGAGGGTGTGAGTGTGACCGAGCCGAGCTTCCGGAGCGTCGGCTGGATGTTCTTGATCCAGTCGGTGTCGCTGTCGTCCCCGTCGAAGCGGGCCTTCTTCGCTATCTTCACCGTGGCGATGATACTTGCCGCGAGGAATTGCAGGGTCGGGCCGCCATCGGCGGTCTCATTGAAAAACGGACGGATACTGATGCGCTTGCCAGCGGTCCTGTCCCACAGGATGGTGTCGAGGTCGAGATCGGGGTGCGCACCGCCGGTCATCGTGGCATCGTTGCGGACGATGCTGACGTAGCGATTGCCGACCACCGAGCGCACATCGTAGCTGCGCTCCACGTACCAGCCGCCGCCGATGAAAGCGTCCGGTTGCTTGCGTTCCTTGGCGGCGTCCGAGCGGTACTGCTCCACCCATTTCTTGCCTTCAGCGACACAATTTGCGGCCAGCGCCTGGTCGGTCTGGATCTGCGGATCGAGCAGCACGGTGCCATCGAACATCTTGGTCGTGATTTCGAAGGACGGCTTTGGCTCGGGTTTCGGCTCCGCGGCCCACGCAGGAGAGAATAGCGCGCAGGCGAGCGCGATGACCAAGGGAATGACGGATAGGAAATTCAACCACCCGCGACCGGATATACCGCTGCTCATGTTCATGTTTGGTTCCTGACTGAAGTTTCAGGGTAGTGAAACTTAAAGGGCTATATGCGGAGCGCGCTCGTTCTGAAAGGCGAAACTCCACATGAAAGCAAGAATGGGACAGGGCGGAGCTTCATATGCTGGAGCGTTCACAATGGCGAGACTCCTCTTGTGGCGCCTGCCGTGAAGTATGAGCCGTACGCGCAGAGTGAGCCACGACTTATCCTTGCTCGATAGGCATTATTTCTTGGCTTTCTCGTTAATGATCTGCGCCCTCATGGTTTGCGCATCCGCGGCGGTCGGATTCATGGCAAGCAATTCGTCCAATGCGGCTATTGCCTGATCGAGTTGCTTGGTATTGGCAAGCATTGCTGCAAGGCTGAAATAGCCATTTTCAAATTTGGGGTCAATTTCGATGGACTGCCTGTAATATTCGATTGCCTTATCAAATTCCTTTTTGTTCTCCGCCATCACTCCGAGTGAATATACTCCGAGCGGAGACTTGGGATTCAACGCGATTGCATTTCTGAATGAGTGCTCGGCGTCTGCTGGATTGTTCAAATTAATATAGGCATTCCCTTGATTGATGTATGCGAGATCAAATTCCGGGTTCGCTTTGATCGCCATTTGAGCCCATTCCAATTCTTCTTTGAATTTCCCTTCTTTCCCGTAAAGACCGGCAATGCTATTCATGGCTTTTGCATTTTCGGTATCGATCTTTAATATCTTTTTGAATAATTCGATGGATTTACTGTATTGTCCGCTATCTTCCGCAGCAAGAGCCTGCCTGATTAGCGTTTCCACTACTTGAGCGTTAGCGTCCTGTTCTTGACAAAGCGCGTACGACGGTGCAACGGCGAGGATAAAAGTAAGGAGACAACGAGTGATCTTCTTCATATTGACTCTCCAGGATGGTGGCAACCTAACGACTAAGCATTCATACGTCTTGCGCGCCGCAGTGATCCCCGGTCGTGGCAGGCTGTCTGGCGCGCACTGAACTAATCCGATCCTGGCACGGTGCCTGCCGCCAACCAGGGACACCCTGGCGATAGGGAGTTGTATCCCCGTGGGCGGGAACGCCTGCCACAAGGATTACGGTGGGATTACGGTGACAGTTTGGATTACGGTGACAGTTTACTGAATGACATTAATCATCGTTGCGATCCCTTTTCTTGGGTCCTCGCTTCTGAGGTTTCAGTACGGTGCCTGTCATTTTTTCGACCTCTTCAATCCATTCTTCGCTGCCCAATGGCCGCCCCGTTGTTTCCGATTGTCGCAGGCTCTTGAATTCCGTTTCGTCTTCGGTACTTTGACCAAGGAGGGCGGCAAAGTCCCCATACCGTTCAAGAATGGGTGCAACCTTTGCCAGTTTATCGTCCTTGCCCGAAAGATGGGCGGCGACACTCGACCACCGCCAGTCTTGTGCCTGTTGCACAAGCTTGGCTCGCACGGGATTGAGAGAAACGTAACGTACCGCATAGAACAGATGTACTTCGTCCATCACCACCGATCCAAAGCGCCCCTGCCACAAATGACCAGTCGCTCTCAAGCGTGCATTGATATAGCCGGTATAGCGCCGATGCGCATCGGCAAAAGTCTCGCGCAAGCCGTCTTTATAGCGACTTAATGAGTTATCACGACTAACTTGCAGCATATAATGTATCTGGCAAATAGAAGAAAGATGTTACACGGCCAATATTCTGTTGCAGTGCCTGTAAGGCAGTCTGCAACTTAATCTTTAAATGAAGCTTACTA
>NZ_CAIKKU010000711.1 GCF_903828115.1 uncultured Thiodictyon sp.
CCGGCTAAAGCCTCGACCTCCTGTCCCCTGCGGCCGGAACGACGATCAAGGCCGGCTCGCACCAAGGATCGAGGCCGGAGAAAACCTCTGGGACGGGCTCACAAAGACACAAAGACACAAAGAAAAACAGATCATTCGTTTGCCGCGGCGACCCGTGATGATGGGCATCGCTCTCGCTCTGCCCATCCTACAAGATACCCACCCACCGCGGAGGCTTCACCGGCCGCTAACCAGCCACCACAGTTCCGCTACGCGGGCGCACACCGGTCTTGGCCAGGATCGCGCCGCGCAGGACCGCGGGGTCCAGCGGCTTGCGCAGGACCGTCGGGCGTTCGCTCAGTTCGTCGAGTGCGCTCAAGGCGTCCTTCTGACCGGTCATCAGGATGACCGGCAGCCCGGGGCGCTCCTGCGCCAGGCGTTGCTGGAGATGGATGCCGTCCAGGATCGGCATGGCGATGTCGGAGAGCACCAGGTCGAAGGCAGCGTCGCGTTCCAGGAGCTCGAGGCAGGCCTGACCATGCTCCGCCTGGCCCAGGCGGGCGCCGTCCAGGGCCAGGAGCCGGCCGACCGCCTCGCGCACCCGCGGGTCGTCTTCCACCACCAGCACCCGCAGGCCGGAGAGCGGTGCGGGTGCGGTGCCGTCCGCACTGGCCGCGGGCGCGGGCGGACCGACCGGGAGCGATCGCGACGCGCCCGAACCCTCGGCGATCCCGACGGCGGGGGCCTCCCGGGGCAACAGCAGGGTAAAGCAGGTCCCGTGCCCGGGTTGCGACTCGACCGTCAGGCCGGCCCCGGAGCGGGTGACGAACTCCTGCACCATGAAGAGCCCGAGGCCGTGACCGCGCTGGCGCGCCTTGGTGGAAAACAGGGGGTCGAAGATCCGGGCAAGCAGGCTCGGTGCAATACCGCTGCCGGTGTCCGTGACCCGCAGCGCGATACAGTCCATGGACGCCACGGCGCCCACCGCCAGGGGGGGGTGCCCATCCCAGCGAATGGGCTGCGCGTCGATGGACAGGACGCCGCCGTCGGGCATGGCGTCACGCGCGTTGAAGGCGAGATTGAGCAATGCCGACTGGAGAAAGGCACCGTTGCTCCAGGCCAGGGTCCCGGGGGCGACGGCGACCCGCAGGTCGATCGCGGCGGGGAGGACCTGACGCAGGATGCGCTCCAGTTCGGCGACCGTCGGCGCCAGGTCCACCGACTCCAGGGGCACGCCGCCGGCGCGGCTCAGCGAGAGCATCCCGGAGGTGACGACCTTGGCCTGACCCAGGGCGCTTTGGGTCTCCTCCATGACCTGGCGCAGTTGCGGGTCGGCCGGGGCCAGGTCGCCGAGGCGCGCCTCGAGATAGTAGACATTGGCGTCGATGACACCGAGCAGGTTGTTGAAGTCATGGGCGATACCGCTCGCCAGGTGACCGATGGTCTCGCGCCCCTTGGCCTGTACCAGGTCGTGCTGGACCTGCTCCTGGTAGCGGATCGAGGCCACCCGCTGGGCAATGAGACGGATGATCTGACGCCCGGGTCCATCCAGGTCCAGCGACGGCTCGGGCCCCCACAGCGACAGGATCAGGGTATCGGCCTGTCCGTCCGGGCGCGGGCAGGTGAAGGCCATGGCGACACAGGCGCGCAGGCCCGCGCTGAGCGCCGCGGCGGGCAGCCGCTCCGACCCCAGGACACAGGGGCTGCCCAGGTGCGTCAAGGTCTCGACGACCAGGGCGCGGCTGATCTCGGGGGTGAACCCGTTGCCGGTCTCGTCGTTGGCCGCGAACAGCACGCGCTGACCGCGTTCCTCGTCCATCATCACCAGGACCGCCGCGCCCACCCCC
Source organism: uncultured Thiodictyon sp. (assembly GCF_903828115.1). GTDB lineage: Bacteria > Pseudomonadota > Gammaproteobacteria > Chromatiales > Chromatiaceae > Thiodictyon. Next base: position 1,827 of record NZ_CAIKKU010000711.1, read on the forward strand.
GAACGACGGCAGCCCAGCCACAGCAGGCTGCTGACCTGTTCGGCGGGCGGCAGCGGCAGGCTGATGAGGTCCGCGAATTCCTCGAGCTGGAGGTTGTACCGGGTCAGGGCCGCCTCGAGCGCCTGCTGACGCTGCGTCGCGGCGCGCTGCTCGGTGATGTCCTGCACCGTACCCCGCGAGCGCAGCGGCGTGCCGTCGGCGGCGTAGTCGGTCTCGCTGCGCTCATAGACCCACTTGACCCGACCGTCCGGCGTCAGCAGCCGGTGCTCCAGTTCGTAGGGGATACGCTTGGCGACCGACTCCCGATACACCCGGTCGAGCAGGGCCCGATCCTCCGGGTGGATGCTGGTCAGCATACCCTCGTAGCAGGGTTCAAAGCACTGCGGGTCCTGTTCAAAGATGCGGAACGCCTCCGGTGACCAGGACACGCGGTCATGGACGATGTCGAACTCCCAGGACCCCAGCCGGGCGATCTCTTGGGCCTTGAGCAGTGACTCCTGGCTGAGTTCCAGGGCCAGGCGCGCCGCGCGCTCGGCGGTCACGTCGGTGAAGAAGGCGACCAGGGTCGATGCCTGACCCAGCCGCATCAGACCGGGGGACACCTTGCAATAAAAGGTGCCGCCGTCGCGGCGGCGGCAGGGCAGTTCCAGGGCGGTCGCCAGATCGCCCTGCGCCATCCGGGCGAATTCGGCCGCGACTTGGGGCAGCGACTCCACCGGGTGCATGTCATCCACCCGCAGCCCCTGCCACTGGGCGGGGCCGTAGCCGAAGAGGTGCAGCATGGACCCGCTGCACCACAGCAGACGCCGGGTGAGCGGGTCCGCCTCGACGATGCCGTGGGGCGAGGCCTCAATGATCGCCCGCAACCGCCGCTCGGTCTGCTGGAGCCGGGTGATGTCCGCGAAGCTGGTGAAGACCCGGAAGGGCCTGGACTCACCGGGCCTGACTTCAGGGCGTGCGTGGACCAGCAGCCAACGGGTATCGCCGGTCAGGGGGTTGATGACGCCCATCACGGCCGCGCCCGGGTCCTGCCCCGTGCGCAGGGCGACCATGGCCGGGTGCTCCGCGGCCGGGAGCGGGCTGCCGTCCTCGCGCAACACCTGCCAGGGCAGGTCCGCGATACCCGTGCCAAGCAGTCGCTCGGGCGACTGCCCGAGCAGGCGCAGGGCGGCCGGATTGGCGTCCGTGATGGTCCCCTGGTCATCCCGGTAGATCACCCCCTCGGCCATGGTCTCGAAGAGGTTGCGGAAGCGCCGCTCGCTCTCCAGGAGGGCCCGGAAGTTCGCGGCCAGTGACCGCGCCATCTCGGCCACGGCGTCCGCCAGGTCGCCGGTCTCGGCCAGCAGGCCGGGGACCGGCGCGGGCCAGGGACGATCCTCGCGGATGGCCGCCGGCAGGGCGCGGCTGTCGTCGGCCAGTGCGCGCAGGGGCCGCGCGATGCGCCGGCTCAGGCGGTGCGCCACCAGCAACCCCAGCAGGGCGACGGCCAGCAGCAGCACCAGGAGCCGCACCGTCGCCCACTGCAACTGATCGATCAGGGGGGCGGCGTGCAACTCCATGACCAGGCTAACGCCCTGGGGCGGTGTGCCCGCGGGATCGGGGGGAAAGGCTGCCTCGAGGGCCGGGATCGCGTGGACCGGGATCGCCATGCGGTAAAGGGCTGCGTGCCACAGGGCCAGGCGCGAGGAATAGCGACCGCTCGGCAGGATCAGCGAGAGACCGGGAGCGGCGGTGGGAATAACCTGGCCCGGTCTGGCTTGCCGGCCGAAGACCCAGGTCAGGGGCGACCAGGCCGCGGGCACCTGGGTCTCGGGCACTGGGGCCAGCCCCCGCTCCAGGCGCAGTTGGGGGGCGCAGGAGGCGGGCAGGTGCTCGGCCAGCACACTGCGCATCACTTGCAGTTGCGCCTCGACGACGGCGGGGTCGGCACCGCGGCCCGGCGGCAGTGCCACCAGTTGATGGACCGCGAGTTCGCCGAAGAGCCGCAGGCGATCCGCCTGGGCGGCCTCCAGCCGGTCCTTAAGATCCCGATTCTCCCAGGCGTTGAGCAGGAGCAAGGGGACCAGCAGCGCGGCCAGCAGGACCCCGAACAGGACCTGGGCCAGCGGCAGCGAGGACTTGCGCCGGGTCAGGAGCACGCCGGCCACCAGGACCAGATCGGCCAGCGCGGCGTTGAGGATGCCGTTCTCCGCCTGCTTGACGGCAATGAGCAGGGTCGCCGTCCAACTCAACCCCAGCGCGAACCGATGGGCCAGCAGCGCGAGCGGGACACCGAGCAGGAGCCAGTACAGGGCCGCGGAGACCGCGAGCGGCGGCGGGGCCAACCCGCGGCGGCGCGCCCGGTCCCGGTGCCAGCCGACCGCCGCGACCTCGGCCAGGAAGGTCAGCAGGGCATAGGGGTGGCCCCACAGCAGCCAGGTGTAGGCGCCCCCGACCAGGGCCGCCAGCAGGCCGGCCCCGGTCCCCAGCCAGGCCAGGGCCAGCATCACGGCGATGGAGCCGAACAGGAAGTCGACCCCGAAGCTGGCCGGCAGACTGAACCAATTGCCGAGGAGCGCGGCGAGTGCCAGGGCCCCCATGAGCAGTAGGCGTGCAAGCCCCTTGGGGGGCGGGGATTGCGGGGCCAGCGGCTCGCGCGGGGGGCCGGCGGTGGTGTCGCTATTCAACTGCGGCTCCCGCGGTGTGTTGATTGCCTTCGCCTTTGGCCTGCATCAGGTCGCGCTGGCCCTGCTCCTGGTAGCGGACCGCGGCAATCTGCTGGGCGATGAGGCGGATGATCTGGTGCCCGGGTCCGCCCAGGTCCAGGGTCGGCTCGGGCCCCCACAGGGACAGCACCAGGGTGTCGGTGCGTCCGTCCGCACGCGGGCCGGCGAAGGCCAGGGCGACGCAGGAGCGCAGGCCCGCAGCGAGCGCCGCGCCGGGCAGCCGCTCCGGCCCCAGTACCACCGGGCTGCCCGGATGCGTCAAGACCTCGTCGAGAAAGGCGCGCTCGAGACCGCGCGCGACCCCGTCGCGGGTGTCGTCAGGGGCCGCGAACAGCACCCGGTGGCCGCGTTCCTCGTCCATGATGACCAGGACCGCCGCGCCCAGGCCCAGGCTGCGGCAACCGAGCGACAGCAGGGTGCCGACCTGTTGGGCGAGCGGCAGCGGCAGGCTGATGGCGTCCACCAGGTCCTCGAGCTGGGCGTTGTAGCGGGTCAGGGCCAGGCGTGCCTGGAATTCGGCGGTCACGTCCGTGAAGAAGGCGACGAGCATCGTCTCCGTGCCCAGGCTCGCCAGGCCCGGGGACAGCTTGCAATAGAAGGTACTGCCGTCGCGGCGGCGGCAGGGCAGGTCCAGGGCGGGCGCCAGATCGGCGCGGGCCATGCGCTCGAATTCGGCCAGGACCCGGGGCAGGGACTCGACCGGATGCAGGTCCTCCACCTTGAGCCCCTGCCACTGGGTGGGACCACAGCCGAAGAGGCGCAGCATGGACCCGCTGCACCACAGCAGACGCCGGGTCAGTGGGTCCACCTCCACGATCCCGTGGGGCGAGACATCGAGGATGGCCCGCAGCCGATGCTCGGTCCGTTTGAGCCGGGTGATGTCCGCGAAGCTGGTGAAGACCCGATAGGGCCTGGATTCACCGGGCCTGACTTGCGGGCGGGCATGGACCAGCAGCCAGCGGGTGTCGTTGGCCTGTCGGTTGAGTATGCCGACGACGGCCTCGCCCGAATCCTGACCCGTGCGCAGGGCGACCATGGGCGGGAGTTCCTCGCCCAGGAAGGGCAGCCCGTCCTCCCGTATCGCTTGCCAACGCGGGTCCAGCGGGTCACGGCCCCGCAGCGCCTTGAGCGACAGGCCCAGCAGGCGCTGCGCCGCCGGATTGGCGTCCGTGATGACACCGTCGGCCCCGTGGCAGACCACCCCCTCGGCCATGGTCTCGTAGAGGGTGCGGTAACGCTCCTCCTGCTCGGCCAGGACCAGGTTCAGTGCCTCACGCTGGTCGCGTTCCTCGCGTAGCGCCCGGAAGCTCGCGGCCAGGGACCCCGCCATCTCGGCCACGGCATCCGCCAACTCACCGGTCTCCGCCAGCAGGCCGGGGACCGGCGCGGGCCAGGGCCGGTCCGCGCGGATGGCGGCGGGCAGCGCGCGACTGCCCGCCGCCAACCGGCGCAACGGCCGCACGATCCGCAAACTCAAGCCGGCCGCCACCGCCAACCCCAACAGGGTCACGCCCAGCAGCGACACCAGCACCCGCGTCGCCGCCCCCTGCACCTGATCGACCAGGGGCGCGGCGCGCCACTGCATGACGAGACTGAAATCCTGGGGCGGGGCGTCCGCGGCGCCCCCGGCGCCGGGGCCGCCGCGGGCGGGCGACGCCTGGGCGGGGAATTCCAGGCGATACACCGCGGCACGCCACAGGGCCACACGCGAGGGATAGCGGCCGCGCGGCAGGATCAACACGAGTCCCGGGACGGCGGTGGGAATGACCTGACCTGGTTTCGCCAAACTGCCGAAGACCCGGCTAAAGGGCGACGGGGTCGTGCCCGCCGGGGGCTGCGGCACCGGGGCCGGCCCCGGCTCCAGGCGCAGTTGGGGGTCGAATGACGGGGGCAGGTTCTCGACCAGCGCCGACCTCATGACCGCCAACTGCGCCTCCCGGGCGGCGGGGTCCGCGCCGCGGCCCTGCGAGTCGACCAGCAGTTGATGGACCGCGACTTCACCGAAGAGCCGCAGGCTGGTCGCCTGGGCGGCTTCCAACCGGTCTTTCAGGTCCCGGTTCTCCCAGGCGTTGAGCAGGATCGAGGGGATCAGCATCGCGGCCAGCAGGACACCGAACAGGACCTGACGTAAGGACAGCGCGGATTTCCGCCGGGTCAGCAGTGCGCCGCCCACCAGGACCAGATCGGCGAGTGCGGCGTTGAGGATGCCGTTCTGCGACTGTTTGGCGGCAATGAGCAGGTTCGGTATCCAGCCTATACCCAGCGTGACCCGGTAGGCCAGCAACGCCAGCGGGATACCGAGCAGGAGCCAGAACAGCGCCGCGGAGACCGCGAGCGGCGGCGTGGCCAACCCGCGGCGGCGCGCCCGGTCCCGGTGCCAGCCGACCGCCGCGGCCTCGGCCAGGAAGATGGGCAGGGCGTAGGGATGGCCCCAGAGCAGCCAGGTGTAGGCACCCCCGGCCAGGGCCACCACCAGGCCGGCCCTGGTCCCCAGCCAGGCCAGGGCCAGCATCACGGCGATGGAGCCGAACAGGAAGTCGACACCGAAGGCGAGCGGCAGACTGAACCGATTGCCGAGGAGCGCGGCGAGTGCCAGCGCGGCGATGAACAATAGGCGCTCAAGCCCTTGGGGGGCCGGCGCTACAGGGGCCCGGGGCTCGCGCGGGGGGCCGGCGGCGGCGTCGCTATTCAACTCTAGTCTCCCTCCGGCGTGTCGCTGCCCGTGGCCGGTTCATAGGGTTTCTGGTCAGCGGCGGGCCGCGCTGCCGGCCACGGGCCGCGGCGTCCGCTCGCTCAGGGCGCACCGGGGCCGCGGCTGGAGCGGTCCAGCCGCGGTCCCGGATGCGCCGGGACCCGCATTCATCCCGGCCTATGGGTCGCAAAACAGTCGATGATATACCGATTACCGGGAGGCTTGCGGTGTCCGGCCATACCAGGCAGTCGGTTTCTGAGGTGCTTTACAAGCCTTAACACTTAGGGCCTGACGGACGTGGCGGGACTCAGGCGGCCGCGCCGCGTGGCGACCGGGCGTTCTTACGGACCGGGCGTCGTTGTCGTTGTCGTTGTCGTAATCGCGGTCGGATTATTCGACAACGACAAC
>NZ_CAIKKU010000712.1 GCF_903828115.1 uncultured Thiodictyon sp.
CAACGACAACGACGCCCGGTCCGTGGGAACGTCCGGTAGCTGTAGGGTACGCATCGCGTACCCGGCTCCGGCAGTCGGCGCGGCTTGGCGGGTACGCGATGCGTACCCTACGAGATGTGCGTTAACACACCAGTTCCGATCGCACCCAGCGCCCCCACCCGGGCCCCGAGCGGACGGCACCGCGACCGGCCAGCCCCCGATCCCGGCGGCCGACCACCGCAACGATGGTGCTATGCTGTGCCGCTGGTTCGGCACGCGGGAGACGTCCGCCGTGAAATTCCCCTATGGTTTGAGCGACTTCGGCACCCTGATCGAGGACGGCTACTGGTATCAGGACCGCACCGACCGGATTCCCCAATTGGAGGACGCCGGGCGGCAATTGATCTTCATCCGCCCGCGGCGCTTCGGTAAGAGCCTGCTGCTGTCGATGCTGGAGCACTATTACGACCTGAACCGGGCGGACCAATTCGACGCCCTGTTCGGGGGGCTGGCCATCGGGCGCGCGCCCACGGCCCTGCACAACCGGTTCTTTGTGATGAAGTGGGACTTCTCGCTGGTGCCGGCGCAGGGAGAGGTCGGGGCGATCAAGGCGGCGCTGCATCAGCACCTCAACGATTGCATCGTCGACTTCGCCCGGCGCTATCAGGCGCGGTTGCCCTTGGTCGTCGAGATCCATACCGAGAATGCACTGTCGTCCCTGCGCTCGGCCCTGACGGCGGTCTCCCGGACGCCCCACAAGGTCTATCTCCTCATCGACGAATACGACAACTTTGCCAATGAGGTGCTGATGGCCGGGTCCGGTCGGAGCGAGGGCCAGGGCCACTATGAATCGCTGCTCTATGGCGAGGGCCTGCTGAAGACCGTCTTCAAGGCGGTCAAGGCGGCAGCGGGTGGAATGGGGCTGGACCGGGTATTCATCACCGGGGTCTCGCCGGTGGTCTTGAGCGATATGACCAGCGGCTATAACGTCGGGGAGAACATCTATCTGGCGCCGGACTTCAACGACCTGTGCGGTTTCTCCGAGCCCGAGATCGCCACGGTGCTGGAACGACTGGCCGCCGACGGCGCGTCCTGGTCCCCCGCCGCGGCGCTGGCGACCATGCGCACCTTCTATAACGGCTATCGCTTCAGCGAGGACGGCACCGAGAGCGTCTATAATCCGACCTTGAGCCTCTATTTCCTGAAGGCGCTGAGCCGTCGGGGGCAGCCTCCGCGACAACTCCTCGACGAAAATCTGGCGATGGACCGCAACAAACTCGCCTATATCGCCCGCCTGCCCCATGGCGAGGACCTGCTGATCGCAGCCCTGAGCGGTGACGATCAGGTGGTCATTCCGCAACTGGCCCGGCGCTTCGGGGTGGAGGACATGCTGCGCGCGGTCAAGGACCAGCCCTTCATGGCCTCGCTGCTCTATTACTTCGGGGTCCTGACGCTGGCCAGCCAGGGCGCGCTCGGTCAGCTGGCGTTGAAGATCCCCAATCTGGTCGCCCGCTCACTCTATGTCGAACGGTTACGCGACCTTTGGCTCCCCGGCTACGAAGACCGCGCAACGGCGCAGGGGGTGGCGGAAACCCTTTACCTGCGCGGCGACCCCGCCCCCTTGTGCGACTTCATCGAATCACGCTATTTCCGGGTGCTGTCCAACCGCGACTACCGCTGGACCAATGAACTGCTGGTCAAGTTCGCCTTTCTCACCCTGCTGTTCGACGACCGACTCTATATGGCGGTCTCGGAATTGGAAACCGACCGAGGCTATGCGGACCTGGCGCTGATCGTGCGCCCGGACATGCGCCGCTTCCAGGCCCTGGACCTGCTGCTGGAGTTCAAATATCTGGGACTCAAGGACCTGGGGCTCTCCGGCGAGCAGGTGCGGGCGCAGCCGCGCGAGACCTTGGCGGCCCTGCCCGCGGTCGCGGCCCGGCTGGATGAGGCGGCGGCGCAGGCGCGGGTCTATGGTGCGACCCTGCGCGGGCGGCACGGGCTCGCGGATCTGCGCGCACTCGCGGTGGTGGCACTGGGGGTGGAGCGGCTGGTGTGGCGGGTGCTGTGAGTGGGGAGTGGGGAGCGCAGGCCCGCGGGGGGATCCGCCGCGGCGCCCACGGTGGTAGTGGCGATGGCGGAACCGCTGCGCGTTCCGCCCTACGGGTCACACCGCGAACGCGGTGTCGTTCTCCCCTTGCCCCTGCTATGCTGGAGAGCGAGTTCAGACCGACACAGGGCCCCCGGCCCGGAGCCAGCACCATGAACCCAGTGCCCCGTTTCGACCCCGCCGACCCCTATCCCGACAGCGACGGAGCCCCGATGGCGGAGAATACGCTGCAATTCGACTGGATCGTGAAGATCAAGGAGAACCTGGAGATCCTCTTCGCCGACCGCCCGGAGGTCTTCGTCGCCGGTGACCTCTTCTGGTACCCGGTCCAGGACCGGCGCCTCGTCGGCCCCATGGCCCCGGACGCCATGGTGGTCTTCGGCCGGCCC
>NZ_CAIKKU010000713.1 GCF_903828115.1 uncultured Thiodictyon sp.
ACCCCGACGCCCGGTCCGTGCGAACGTCCGGTCGCTGTCGCTGTAGGGTACGCATCGCGTACCCGGCTCCGGCGGTCGTGGCAGCTTGGCGGGCACGCGATGCGTACCCTACGACATGTGCGTTAACACATCAGTTCTAATCGCACCCGCCCGTCGGCAATGGATTGAATGTGGGGGAACGGGGTGAAGACCCGATCCCACCTCATAGAGGGATGATCCTTCACACCAGTCACCGTCCGCAGATAAGGTTGAAGGCCAACAATGAGCAAGAAAGTTTGGGTTTATGATCCGCATTCCGGCGGGGTCAAGATTCCGGAGGCCGTCCGTGAGCGGACGCGTGATCGTATTCTGGCGCACGCGCAGAAGCACTACGCCGGAAAGTACACTCGCATCGATGTGCGCTTCCGCGGTCAGTTGTGCTACATCGATGCCTACAAGGAACCCTTCGTCGCGCCGGACTTCGATCCGTCCCCGCTCGGGGTATCCCGTGAAGAATACATCGAGCGGCAGCGAAATTTTCCCATCCATTTGGTCCGTCTACGCTATTTCGGCAAAGAAGACCGCTGGTCCATGGCCTTTTATACCTACAGCCATGACAAATACGAAGCGAGCGTCTTCGACAATGGCACCTTTGAAGGCACGCCCGAGGAGGCGTTCGACACCGGGGCGGTTTATCTGGACGATTGACCCATGAGCGTGCGCACCCTAATCATCCCCCGACTGCCGCCCCCGCAGCCGCTTGGTCGCCGCGGTCGCCTTCTTGGTCTCCAGCCGCCGCTCCTTGGAGGCGCGGGTGGGTTTGGTCGCGACCCGCGGCTTGGGCCGGTGGGCGGCGCGCGCGATCAGCGCGACCAGACGCTCGCGGGCGTCCTCGCGGTTGCGCTCGCGGGTGCGGAAGCGGTGCGCCTCGATGGTCAGGACGCCCGCATTGTCCACCCGTCGACCGCCGAGTCGCAGCAGGCGTTGGCGCACGTCCTCCGGCAGGGACGGGGAGCGCGCGACGTCGAACCGCAGTTGCACTGCCGTCTCGACCTTGTTGACGTTTTGCCCGCCGGGCCCGGGGGAGCGGCAAAACTGCTCCGTCAGCTCGTCGGGGTCGATGTGGATCTGGGCTGTAATCTGGATCATCGCCGGATTGTACCCCGGGAGCGCCGCGCGCCGGCCCGGCGCCTGTTATCCCAAAAAGAGCAGTCAGCGATCAGCGACCAGCGATCAGCTTTCAGCATTCAGCTCTGAGTTTCATGAGTTCTTGACCACCCGGGGCATCGCCTGTCGGGTGGGCGCCTGCGGCTCCAAGACGGCTCGTAAGATGCTGATGCACTTATAGCTGACGGCTGACGGCTGACGGCTGACTGCTGACGGCTGACTGCCCTTTCCGGGGTTACCGGCCCGCGGGCCGCTCCCTTACCGAACCGTAAAGAACCGGTAACCCGATCGGCCTATCCAAAGCCCCGTGAATCCCCGACAATCTACCCCCATGTTCGCCTCATCGTCCTGCCCGTCCAACAGGGGATCAACGCCTTGGATCAGACCCTCTCCGACCCTTCCGTCAGCGACCTCAGCGGCGCGCCCGAACTCCCCGGCGGGGCGGCGCTCGCCGCCGAGTTCGCCGCCCTGCGCGACCATGTGGGCCGGGCCATCCTGGGTCAGGCCAATCTGATCGAGCGCCTGCTGATCGCCCTGCTGGCGGACGGACACCTGCTGGTCGAAGGCGCCCCGGGCCTGGCCAAGACCACTGCCATCAAGCAGTTGGCATGGGGCCTGGAGGGCGACTTCCACCGCGTCCAGTTTACCCCGGACCTGCTGCCGGCGGACCTGACCGGGACCGAGATCTATCGTCCCAACGACGGCAGCTTCCGCTTCGACCGCGGCCCCATCTTCCACAACCTGCTGCTGGCGGACGAGGTGAACCGGGCCCCGGCCAAGGTCCAGTCCGCGTTGCTCGAGGCCATGGGGGAGCGGCAGGTGACGGTGGGCCGCGAAACCTACCCCCTGCCGCGCCTGTTTCTGGTGATGGCGACCCAGAACCCGATCGAACAGGAGGGGACCTACCCGCTGCCGGAGGCCCAGCTCGACCGCTTTCTGATGCATGTGCGGGTGGACTACCCGGACGCCGTGACCGAACGGGCCATCCTGCACCTGAACCGGGACGAGGCCCTGCAGGACGGCCCGGCCCCACCCGCCGTGCGCCTGAGTCAGACGAGCATCTTTGCCGCCCGCCGCGCCATCTTCGGGCTCTATATGGCCCCGGGGGTAGAGGACTATCTGGTACACCTGGTGATGGCGACCCGTCGGCCCCAGGACTATGCGCCGGAGTTGCGGGACTGGCTGCGCTTCGGCGCCAGCCCGCGCGCCACCCTGGCCCTGGACCGTTGTTCCCGGGCGCGCGCCTGGCTCGCGGGGCGCGACTATGTCTCGCCCGAGGATATCCAGTCCGTGGCCCCGGACGTACTGCGCCATCGGGTGCTGCTCTCCTATGAGTCGGAGGCCGAGGGCCGGCACCCGGACGACTTCATCAATGCGCTGCTGGCACGGGTGCCGGTGCCTTAGTAACGAGCCAAGAACAAGTTAAACGCAATCGTTGTCGTTGTCGTTGTCGTTGTCGTTGTCGTAATCGTAATCGGAGAAGCGATGCACTTTAGGGTGCGAGAAAGTCCGGGGCACTACGATAATCTCGAC
>NZ_CAIKKU010000714.1 GCF_903828115.1 uncultured Thiodictyon sp.
CAGCCGGAACGGACATTTCGTGAGTTCGACGGCGTCGACTTCAAGAGCTTTTGCCAGAATATCAACCGGCCCATGGTCGAGACGATCATCGAACCCTTCGCGCATACCTCCTTCAATCAGTTCCATCAGTAGTCGACCGCTGAAGGTATCCGTTTTTTTCATTTTTTCTACCTCGGCAACCCCGACGGCATGGGCTACGACCAAACCATCGACGACGCCATGACCTCGGTAGTCACACCCTTGAAAGACATACTGATTGCGTTGGGCGGCAAGGTGTTGACCGGCATGGAGGCCGAGCGCCTGGTGGAAACGGATGGGCGCATCACCAAGCTGGTCTTGCGGTCGGCGGGGAGTAGTCCGGGTGAAGCTCACCAGGTCCCGGCCAACGCGGTGGGGGACGACTGGCAACCGACCCGCTCCAGCTCCGGGGAGCTTTACTTCGTCAAGCGGAACGACCGCGGCGACTACGCAGCGCTGTCGAGCCGCTGCACGCACATGGGCTGTCCAGTTGCGCTCGACCCAGCCACCGGCGGTTTCGCCTGTCCTTGCCATGGTGCCAAATATGATCGGCACGGCTTGCCGACCGCGGGCCCGGCCATCCTGCCCCTGCCTGCGGTGGCGGCAGAGTTGCGGGGAGATGCCGTGCACCTGGCGGCGGCGCCGCTCCAGTCTGCTACCGAATATGCCGCGGATTATTTTGTACTGGCCTGTGATGTGCCTGGACTCAAGAATATCCTGGCCCATTCCGAGATCTCCGATCAGGCGCTGGTCAGCAGCGTCGCGCGCTTGGGCGTTGCCGACCCCTACATCGTCTGGCGCATCTGGCTCGACCGGGAGCTGCGCACACAATACGTTCCTTTCTATACCGTCAGCGGCTACCGTTACGTCGACTCTATCGCCATCTACTCGCAGTTGCAGCCGGCGTACGAGGACTGGGCGAGGCGTCGGCGCGGCGCCGTCGTCGAGTTACATGCCTATGCCGTGGAAGCACATAACGTCCTGCCGGAAGCCGAGATCAAGCGGCTGATGCGGGCGGAATTGGACGAGCTGATCCCGGAATTGCAAGGGGCCGGAGTCATTCACGACATTTACATGATGCAGCAAAATTTCCCACGCTGGGCACCGGGCGACCATGCGGGGCGGCCGGGCGTCACAACACCGTTCGACAACCTGTTTCTCGCCGGGGACTTCGTCAGACTCGAGGTGCCGGCCAATCTGATGGAGGCGGCCACCATGACCGGCAGGATGGCGGCAAATCGTGTCCTGGCGGCGGAGCACCTGCGTGAGAACCCAATCCCGGCCGTGGCGCTGGTCGGTCCGTTGACGACGGGCGCCTGACCCCGGCGGCGCCCATCGGGGCATACCTAACCCATTGTTACACGGGATCTTACTGCGATTATCCCGGCTCGCCTCCAGCCGCCCACACCCCCCCTTGGTCGTGGACGCGATGCGTCTGGCGGGCGGATCGCTAGGCTAGGCTTATGTAAGCCAACCCTGACACAAATATATGTCAGTTGGCCTTGACACAGGCGGCTGCCGGGTTACAATAGCGCCTAGATCGCCGGGCTGTTCCAAGACACTACCCGTTTGGAACAAACAAAGTCAGGATGCGGGGCGCCAGGGCGTTGCGATCTGGATCGATGGTGGGTGTCTCTGCCGCCAGTAGGCTGATGGGGACGGTTTTTTCACAACGTCTTTGAGGTTATGAAGATGAATTCTGGCAACATCTCGGGTCTGACCAACGAGCAGGCAAAGGAATTTCACGAGCATTGGAAGCATGGTGTGTGGAGCTGGGTGATGATCGCATCCGCTGTCCACTTGGTGACTTGGGCTTACCAGCCCTGGTTCTGATCAGACTTCGTCCAAACTTCACAAACCAAGGTAATTTAAATGAAAGTTCCTTATTTGCTGGCCGATGAGAAAATCGTCAAGATCGAGCATCCGGAAGATGACTGGAAGATCTGGACCGTGATCAACCCGGCCAACTGGATGGTTCCGTGGTTCATCGTGCTGATGGTCCAAATGTGGATGATTCACACCTATGCTCTGGCCCTGCCCGGCTATGGCTGGAAGGATGCCGCTGCCGACGCGTACGCCGCGAAACAGCCCGTCGTGATCGTCGCCCCGGCGCCCGTCGCTCAGTAAGAACAAAGCGCCGCAGGGTCTCTGGCGCTGGGTCGCGGGGTCAAGTACCCCGCTATCGAAGAGCGAGGTCACCCGTAACAGTGAACTCGCTCTTCTCACGAATGTCACGTATGAGGTTTTGAAAATGAATTCTGGCAACATCTCGGGTCTGACCAACGAGCAGGCGAAGGAGTTTCATGAGCACTGGAAGCATGGCGTGTGGAGCTGGGTGATGATTGCATCCGCTGTCCACCTGGTGACCTGGGCTTATCAACCCTGGTTCTGATCTGATTCGACTGGTCTATCCAAGTCTAACGTCTTAAGGTAACGCAAATGAAAGTTCCGTATCTGCTGGCCGATGAAAAGATCGTCAAGATTGAGCATCCGGAAGAAGACTGGAAGGTCTGGACCGTGATCAA
>NZ_CAIKKU010000715.1 GCF_903828115.1 uncultured Thiodictyon sp.
GCCATCGGCATCAAGGATGATCAAACCCCACACATGGCTACCGGGGCTGCGCGGGGGCGTTGCCCGGTGGGCGCAGGTCCGCCAGGACCTCCTCTGCCAGCGTGCGCAACTCGGGCGGGGCGCCGGCTAGGGCGTCCTCGGGATCGGCCGCGGCGGCGGCGCCCAGGGCCAGGGCGAAGGGTTGGAGGAAGTCGGCCCAGGTGCCTTCGGTCATCAGGTCCCTCAGGGCCGAACCCAGGCCGATCCCATGGCATTCCTGGGCCTGCTCCTTGAGCCGGGCGAAGGCGTCCCGATTGCCCGCGGCGGCGGTCTCGGCCAGCCGGTCGAGCGCCTGGCGGGCCAGGTCGCGGTTGCCGAGCCAGAGGTGGGATTGGAGCAGCCGATAGCGCTCGGCATGACCGTCCGGCAGTGCAAGTCCCACGGCACGGGAGTATTCGAGCTGGTCGCCGCAGCACAGCCGACCATTGGCGTGCTCCGCGGCGCGGCTGTGCGCAAGCTGTGTCAGTTCCTCCCCACTGAACCACAACCGCATAAACTCCACCAGCCAAGTCAACCGCTGCCGCAGCCGCCGCGAGGCATACCGCATCAAATACCAGACATTGAACAGCCGCTCGGCCGCCTGGTAGCCGGTACGCTTGGTCCCGGACAGCCGCGCCTTTTCCACCAGCCCCTCGGCCTCCAGCCGGGCCAATTGGCCGCTGACGGTATTGGTGGCGATGCCGGAGACCTCCCCGAGTCCGCGGGCGGAGATCGGCGCCCAGTGTTCCATTAGGTGCGCCAGCAGCTTGCGCGCCTGGTCGGAGAGGGTCTCCATGCGTGCCTTATAGAGCGGAGTCATGGTGTCGAGCAGGCGCCTAAGGTCGCTGTGGACGTCGTCGGCCCCGCCGGCGGCGAAGAGTTCGTAGAGCATGACGGTGGTGCGCGGGTTGCCGCCGGTGATGGCGCGCAGGGCCTTCAGGCGCTCCGGGCGGGTGTCGAGGTTGCGGGCCATCTCCTGGACGGCGGCCTCGCCGGTCAGGCCGCGTCCGGCACCGAAGGTGCGGGCGAGTGCGAGCATGGCCTCGCGCATCTCGGCCACCGTCAGGGCGCGCAGTTCGATCAGTTGGAAGAAGTCCCAGAAGGCGTCCTGGTAGGCGTGGTTGGACTCCAGGGACTGGTAGCTGGCCCCGAGCCAGAAGATCGCGGAGTCGTGGGAGAGGGTCTTGCGCAGCCGCCACAGGGGGGTGGCGCCGCCGTCGATCGGGGTTCCCTGGCCGGTCTTGGCGCTTTTGGGAGCGCCGGCCTCGGTGGTCCCGGCCAGGTTGGCCAGCAGCAGGTCGGTGCTGTCGATCAGCAGCAGCAGGCGCCGTTCGTTGGTCCGGACCCAGGCGTCGAGGCTGGCCAGGGCCGCGCCCTCACGCTCCGCGGCCGACAGGTCGCCGATGCGGGCGATCTCCCGGTCCAGTTGGTCCAGTTCCGCGGCCGGGGCGCCCTGGCGTTCGCGGGTATCGGCCAGGGCGTCGAGTACATTGCGCCACAGCTCGGCCAGGGTGCTGACGGTATATTGCTCCTCGGGGAAGGTAACCGGAACCCAGCCGGCGGCCAGCGCCGGATCGTCCTCCACCGCGAGCGCGAGCCGGCGCAGCAGCGTGGTCTTGCCCATGCCGCGCGCGCCCGTGATCAGCAGGTGTTGCGGCATTGCCTCCGGCGCGGTGCCGCGCAGCAGGCGCAGCAGGTCCTCAAGCTCCCGGGTGCGGACCACGAAGATGGCACGCAGCTCGGCCGGCCCCCAGAGGTGTGGGTTGTACTTGACGGTGGCGGTCAGGGCGGGGGGCTCAGCGGGCATGATTGCGCCGCCAGTAGTCGCGCAGGATGAAGGACGGGAAGGCGATGCGCTCGCCGGTGACGGCCAGGTAGCCGTCCTCTTCCAGGCCGATCATGGCGTCGTCGAGCCGGGCGGCGCGGCGATCCGGGTCGGGTTCCTGCCGGTTCAGGCGTGCCAGCAACTGGCGCCGGGTCAGGCCATCCTCAGCGGTGGCGACCACCCCCAGGATGCGTAGGGTGAAGGCCAGGTCCGGCGGCGCCAGGTCCCGCTCCAGGCGCTGGTACCAGTGGATGAAGCGCGAGCGCACCGCGAGCAGGCGGTCATAGGCGTCGTCCACATCGCCCGGTAACAGCAGCGGCGCCTCGGCGCCGGTCTCCTGGCGGCGATCCCGGGCCGCAGACAGAGCCGTGTCGAGCAGCAGGTTGAGATAGAAGGGGGAGAGCCAGCCGGCGCGCTCGCACAGGTGGGCCAGGGTCGCGGGGTCCGGCGTCCAGCCCTCCCGTTGGCACTGGGTCTGAAGCATCTCCAGGGCCGCGCGTTCCTTGAAGGGACCGAGCCGCAAATCGTAGCAGTCATTGAAATAGGTGCTGAGGCCGTGCCGGTCCAGGAGTGCATTGAGCCCGATGGAGCCGGAGAAGAGGAAGCGGCAGGTGAGCCCGCTGTGCTGGCGCCAGGCACGCAGCCAGGACAGGAGCCTTACCGTATCGGTCGCGTCCCGTCCCAGGGCCTTTTCCAGAAAGACGGAAACCTCATCGATGAGCAGGAGCACCGGGGCCGCGGACAACCGTTGTTGCAGGCGCCGGGCCTTGGCCGACCAGGCCGCCTCCGACGGGGCCTGGATCTCGATACCCGCGCCGAGGTCGCCGGGGAGATGCAGGCCGACCTTGCGGACCCGCGCCATCCAGTCCCTCATCGGCTTGCCGGCGGTACGCAGGTGACCGGCGATGGTTTCATCGGCAACAGCACGGTCCAAGGCATCGATGAAGGCTGCGGCCGTGTCGAGCCCGCCCACGTCCTCCAGGCGGGCGACCAGCCCGTGCCCCGGCGCCTCCTCGGCCAGGCGCTGCAAGAGCGAGGTCTTGCCCAGGCGTCGGGGACCGCTGAGCACGACATGGTTCCCCTCCAGATGGCGCCACAGGTCCGCACGCTCGTTCACCCGGTCGAAGAAGTCGTCACCGTCCGCCTTGTTGCCCAATCTGATCGGCATGGCCGTCGCTCCAGCGTGATTCGTTGGGGATCAGGATACTTCAAAACTGACGCGCGTCAAATCTGAAGTGAATCGTTGCTAAAGTCGGTGGCAGGAGCCGCCGCGCGAGCCTTGATCCGATGCTAACCAGCAGATTTATCTGCGAGATCGCGCCGCACTGGGGTGCGGCGCTCCCAGGCCGGGCCGGACAGCAAGTGAGACTTGACTTAATGGCAGTGGGGCGATAGGAGCAACGGTGCAGGAACCGCGCCGTCGCGGCCGGCGCGTCACGCCCGCGTCGGCCGGCCGCGTCCGTGCCAGAATGGCGCACCCCATCCGGTACCGAGGCGCCATGCTCCCGATCGTCGACCGCTACATCCTGGGCGAGGTCGCCAAGACCCTGCTGGCGATCCTGATCACGCTGATGCTGATCGTCGCCAGCATGCTCTTTCTGCGGACCCTGGAGGAGGTGAACCTGGGGGCCCTGAACGCCGACCTGGTGCTGCGCTTCCTGGGGCTGCAACTGGTACGCGATACCGCGACCCTGCTGCCGCCGTCCTTCTTCATCGCCGCCCTGGGGGCGCTGAGCCGCCTGGCCCGGGACAGTGAGTTGGTGGCGCTCAATGCCTGCGGTATCGGGCCGCGGCGCCTGTACCGGGCACTCGTGCTGCTGGCGCTGCCGGTAGCGCTCGTCACGGGCTGGTTCGCCCTGGTCCTGCAGCCCTGGGCGGCGGCGGGGATCGCCGAGATCCGCCTCCAGCAGAAGGATCAGGCGACCCAGATCGCCGGGGTTCAGGCCGGGCGTTTCTACACGGAAGAAGGGGGAAAGGTCGTCGTCTATGTCGGGGCCATCGCCAAGGGTAAGGGCCTGGAGCGGGTCTTCGTCCTCGATCGGCAAGGGGATAAGACGCGCATCGTGGTCAGCGACAGCGGTCGCCACCGGGTGGATGAGCGCACCGGCGATCACCTGGTGACACTCATCGACGGACACCGCTTCGACGGTAACGCGGGGGAGGGCAATTATCTGATCGCCCGCTTTCGTGAGTATCAGTTGCGGGTCGCGGGCCAGGGCCCCGAGCCGCAGGTGACCAAGAAGTCCACCACGCCCTCCCTGGACCTGCTGGAGTCCGCGGACCCCCTGGCGCGGGCCGAACTGGAGCACCGTATCGCCGCCCCCCTGGCGATCTTCACCCTGCTGCTGATCGCGGTCCCCTTGGTCGCCATCTCACCCAGGCAAAAGACCTCCGGGCGACTCTTGCTCGCCTTTCTTGCCTACTTCACCTTCTTCAATCTGCAGCAGTTGGCGGAGACCTGGTTGGGGAATGGGACGACCCCGCTGTGGTTGACCAGTTTCTGGTACCAGGTGCTGGTCCTGGTCCTGGTCTATCTGGTGATGCTGCCGGAGACACGCTGGTACAAGGTCCTGCGCGAGCGCCTCGGGCGGGGACACCCTGGCCCCGGGGGCGATCGAGACTGATGTGGTGACCGAGATCCCGGGTACGCTATCGTTGTCGTTGTCGTTGTCGTAATCGTAATCGTAATCGTAATCGTAATCGTAATCGAATAATCCGACCACGATTAC
>NZ_CAIKKU010000716.1 GCF_903828115.1 uncultured Thiodictyon sp.
CCTCCAACAGCCGCAGCGACAGACCACGCAGCCGACCCTCGTCCAGGGCCTGGACGTAGGCTTCATCAAGCTGGCTGAGGCTGTGGTCGCTCAGGTGCATCGGTCAGTGGCGCGGTATCATCGGGCAGCGTAGGGGGAACATACTGATCGGGCTGGAGGCAGCGGTCAAGGGGTCTCTGAACGGCTACGTACCGCCCCGGCCAGCACCACCCCCACCAGGATCCAGATGGTGCCGGGCAGGAAGCCCATCTGCGCCGCCAGGATCGGGCCGACCAGGGGGCCGGCCCCGGCAATGGCGGCGAAGTGGTGGCCGAAGACGACATATTTGTTGGTCGGGACATAGTCCAGGCCGTCGTTGCGGCGTTCGGCCGGGGTCAGCCGGCGATCGTCCAGCTCGAACACCCGTTCGGCGATGAACTTGCTGTAGAACCGGTAGGCGATCGCGTAGCAGGAGACCGCCGCCAGCACCAGCCAGGCGGCATTGACGGGCTCACCGCGGCTCAGGGCGAGGATGGCAAAGGCGGTGGCCCCCACCAGGGCCACGGCCAGCCAGATGACTTTCGACTTTACATCATTCGACTTCACACCATTCTCCTGTCGCGCTTGTCAGAGGGTTGAATGATCGGGACTGGGCAAGCACCCCGGGGCCGCTGTGACCGGCCGAGGCCCCCAAGCGTCAGGATAGTGCCAAGTTCTCCTCTCGGTTGCACATTTTTCTTGGGAGATGGCCGGCACCGGCCCGGGGCGCCGGTTGCGCGCGGCGAGCGGTCGGCAAATCGGCCGCGATGGAGGCACCGCAATGACGGAATCGCTATCGCGTTCCGCCCGACCCGGGCTTTAAGCTGCAAACCGCTCGACGTCAATCATCCGTGCCTGATGCTGCTGACGTTCGCGAAGTTGCTCGATTTCGCGCAATGTTGCCGCGGCGATATATTGCTCGTGGCAAGTGCGGCAAACAATCATAGGGATGTCTTCAATAACCAGAAGATCATTGCCGCGACCGAAGGCCTTAGCGACACGCCTTATTTGAGCGGGTCCACCGCAGACAGGGCAGCTTGTTTCATTTGCCTCTTCCCTCCGTGTCCTCAACGGTCCCGGTTGCTAGCCCGGGCGGATGCCCGCAGGCCGATCCGCCACGATGCAGGTACCGAAATGGCGGAACCGCTATCGCGTTCCGCCCTACGCGGGCTCGGCAACCAGTGCCCCGCAGCGGCGCGCAAAGCGCCGGACCACCGCCGCCATGCGCCACTGAGACTCCGGGTCCAGGTCCGCCCAGGGGCCGCGCCAGTCCAGGGTGCAGGTCAGTTGCGATCCGTGCGCCGCCGTACCGAGCGCCAGTTGCAGCACCAGTTCCGCCGGTGTTGCCGTGGCAGACCCGGCGCGCTGGATACGCAACTCGATCCCCCGGCTCGCCAACTGGGGCGGCTGCATCGTCAACTGCGCCGCCCCGTCGGACGCCCCGGCACCGCCACCCCGGCATGCCTCGCGCAGGGGGATCGCCAGTTCCTGTTCGCCGAAGTGCGCGATCAGCGCGGTGATCTCCTCCAGTCGGGCCAGGGCGCGGCGCAGCGCCCGGGGGTCCGGGGCCTCGTCGCGGACCTGGCGATCCAGGACCTGGCGGAGCCGGTCGAAGGCCTTGGGGATGATGCCGCCATGCAGGCCGCGCCGCAACAGACCGTTCATGGTGTGGCCGTGCGCGCCCAGGCGGGCCCTGGGCACGGGGTGGGCGCGGTTGGCGCCGTAGAGCCGCCAGTTCTCCTTGAGTTCCCAGAACAGGAAGCCGAAGAGCCCGGGCAGGAGGAACAGCGTGACGGCGATCAGCGGCAGGGCGATGGGGGAGGGCAGCAGGGGGGAGAGTCCGGCGTGCAGCCACCTGCCGAGCGTTGGGAGCAAGGGCAGCAGTAGCTTATGGCCCAGGGTGACGACAGGGAAGTGCTTGATCGGGTTGGTCTGGGGCTCGATCAGGACGACGACGTAGAATTGGAGTGCCGCCTCCCAGGCGGTCCACAGGGGGGCTGCCAGGGCCTTGAGGAGGGTGACGGCGGGGACCTCGCCCAGGCGCGGGCTCAAGCGGGTGCGGATGAGATGCAGTCCCTGGTCCAGGGTGCGCAGGCCCCGCTTGAAGAACTCCATGACGGGCGCGATCAGGTCCGCCAGCCGCTCCTGCCGCAGCAACTCCCTGAACTGGCGTCCGGCGGTCGCCAGGTCGTCGAGTTGGCGGCGCCCCGCCGGGGTGTCCCGCAAGCGGGTGCCCAGCGCATAGGCCAGTGCCAGCACCGCCGTCCAATGCGCGGGCCCGGACGCCCCCGGCGTGACGAGGAACCACAGGACCGCCAGCGGCAGCAGGGGCAAGAGGCCGATCGTCACAGGGGCCAGGATGCCCCCCAGCAGGCCCCGGACCAGGCGACGTTCAAGGAGCCATCTGATGGGGGCCGAGCGTAACAGGCGGGGCAGGCCGGTCAACAGCAGCAGGCGGGTCAGCCACGCCGCCCCCCGCCAGAGGCGGCGGACCCAGCGCCGGCCGGCATCGGTGTTGGCGCCCGCACTTAAGACCGCCGCCAGGAGCAGGACCACCCAGGGGTCGGTCAAGGGGGGGTGGCCGCTGTCCCACAGGTCCCACAAGAGTGCCGTGACCGCCAGGGCGGCCCAGGCGGCGAGCACCGGCAGCAACACCAGGCGCAGGCCGCGCCGCCCGCGCCGGGTCCCGAAAAGGGGCGCGCTCAGTCGTTGCAGCCCCTTCACATAGAACTCACCGGGCCGATAGATCCCGGGCAGGGCCCGTGCCGCGGCCTGATCGAAGGATCCCAGGCGGTCGCCGTATCGCCAGTCTCCCCATTGTGCATCGGGCAGACTCAGGGTGTCCTGGTTCAGCAGGTCGCGCAGATCGGCGAACCGCAGTTGCCGCTGCCGCCGGATCAGGCGCGCCAGGGAGTCGGCGAGACGGCGGCCGGCGAGCCGGCCCGCCGGGTCAGCGGGGACCAGTGCAGCCGTCTCCAGGACCTCCAGCAGCCGGGCGCGCAGGCGCTCCTGGAGGCCCCCGTCGATGCGCCCCGCGAGCGTCGCCAGCGGCTCCCCCAGCCGGTCCAGGTCGGCCACCGGCCAGGGGAGTTCCTCCAGCAGGCGGCGGGCGCCGTCAAGGGCGGCCAGGGCCTTCAAAGGACCCTGGAAGGGCAGGACCTGGCGTGGCCCGGCCGGCGTAAACCAGGCGCGTAGCCTGATCCGATAATAGGTGGTGCGGCCCTCGCGCAGGGCCGTTTCGAGTTGGCCGAGCAGTGTTTGGGCCGGGCGGGCGGCGGCCCCGCGCTCGGCCGCCAGGCGTCGGAGCAACTCGCCCAGTTCATCGGCGGTGGCGGGGGACAGGCGCCAGGTCGTGGCCAGGACGTGCGCGAAGGTCTCCGCCGTGGCCCGTTGGCGCTGATCCAGGAGCCGCAGCACCGGGTCCGTGGGGTGCTGACCGGCGCCGTCGCCGGGTCCGACTGCCGCCTCATAGCGGGCGCGGATCGCGGCCAGGTGCCGCAGGGCGGCGGCGAAGCGACCCTCCCAGTCCGCCCGCTGGGCCGCCGCGGTGGCGGACCGCAAGGTTGCGATCAGGGCCAGGAGTGCCCTCCCGGTGAGCGGCGGGCGCTCGCGGGCCAGGACCCTGGACAGGGTGCCCCACAGGTCGAGCAGCCCATCGAGCGGGGCTTGCAGGGCCTCCGCCAGGCCCGCCCCGAGCCGCGCGAGGCGGCCCGGACGGCGGCGGATCGCGGCCCCCCGGTGCAGGGCGAGGAGGCACCGGGACTGGACGTCCGAGCGGGGTCTGGCGCCTGGGTCAGGACCAACGCCCGGTAACAGGTGCGCGGCCGGCCCCGGGGTCGTAACGGGTGCGGTCCCCGCGGGGGCCGGGTCCGGCGGCGCGGGGACGGGGGGGTCGGCTTGCACCAGCCAATTACAGGCCCCGGTCAGCCGGTCCGGATCGGAGCGGCCATAGGGCAGGTCCGCGGGTAGCTGCAGGCACAGCCCGGGGGCGCCGCAGGTAACCGACGGGCGGGTGCGCTCCATGGCCTGGGGCAGCCGGCCGCCGGACCGGGGCGGGGGCAGGTCCAGCCCGCTCTCTTCCATCCACCGATCCACCGCGGCCCAGTCCGGCACCGCGGGGAAGCAGCAGCCGCGGCTACCGGGGGCGAAATAGCGCAGGCGCACCACCCGGGCCACGAACGCGCGACCCAGTTGCGCCTCGTCCGCCAGCGCCTCCGGCACCCCGTCGCGGGCCAGGACCTCCCGGGCCTCAGCGAGCGCGGTGCCGCCGATCAGGGTCGTGAGTGTCGCGGGGCCGAAATGGGCCAGGTCCTGGTTGTCGTCCCGGGCCGTTTGCCAGGTGCGGGCCACCTCGCCCTCGAAGCGCCGGGCCCAGTAGTCCCGCAGCAGGGTCCGCTGCGGGGTGGCCCTGAGCACCGGTGCACCCGGCATCGGCAGGAGTATGACCCACTCCGGCAGGCGCAGCCCCTCGATGACCGACAGGGCCTCCGGGTTTTCCGATTCCAACCGCTGCAGGAAGGGGCCGCGGGCCATCAGGTGGTAGCAGACCTCCATTGCCCCCCGCGGTGTACCCAGTCCGTGCAGCCGCTCGATGGCCCGGGGATGGAACAGAAAGACCCCCTCGGCGGGCCGCAAGACCCAATGGCGAAAAGCCTCGGCGGTGACCGGACGGGGCGGCGCCGGGGGGGGCGGGTGTTGCGTTGGCGGTGACAAGGCAGCGCCTCGCGGCATGATCAAACGCGTATCTTGGCACGAGGCGTTGCATCGCGCCCTTCATTACCGCACTGCGCACTGGCCGCGGCGCGGGGCGCGCGGCGGCGGTGCCTGGTCCGCACAGCGGACCCTACAGGAAGTCCGGCAGGGCCTTGCGGATCGCGGCCGGGTCCTGGGTGGCCAGGCCCTTGTCGATCTCCGCAACGATCAGTTGGCGCAGGGCCGGGGACTGGTGGTGGCGGAGCATCCCGAGGAAGGCGGGGGCGGCGACCACATAGAGCTTGCGGAACTGCCCCTGATTGCGGGCCGTTTCCAGCTCCTCGCAGACCTGGGCGGCGAAGCGCTCGGCAATGTCGTGTTTGTGGGGGCGCTCGCCGCTCAACCCATGGCCGGCGACGCCCGGGTTGCGGTCCTGTCCGGCCCGGTCGGTGACCAGATCGCCCTCGTGCAGGCGCGCCTCGGGGGAGGTCAGGGTGCGGACTTCGTGCAGCGGACCGGCGGCCTTGTCCGCGGTGAAGATACGTGCGCGGCTGTTGTCTGCGACCAGGATCCAGGTGGGCATGGCGTGAACTCCCCTCAGGCGGTAGCTGGGTGGACCGGGCGGGTGCGGCCAGGGCGGCGGGCAGACCCCGCGGCCGGTGTCTCGGCGAGGTGCCGTAGCTTAAGTGTAACAGCAGGGTCGGCGTCTGGACGGCCTGCCCCGGTGCCCAGGCATCCGGGTGCCCCGCGGGGGTGCGATCAGAACTGATGTGGTGACCGAGATCCCGGGTACGCTGTCGTTGTCGTTGTCGTAATCGAATAATCCGACCACGATTAC
>NZ_CAIKKU010000717.1 GCF_903828115.1 uncultured Thiodictyon sp.
GCGACGCGACCGCGCCGGTCGCGTGGCCTCGTCGCGGCTGAAGCCGCTCCCACAAGGGACTTCGTTAATCCGAGCGGGACGGGGCATGAGCCCCGTCCCGCCCCCGGATGGGCCTCTATCAGGCCCTGGTCCTCCTATACCAGCCCGCGATGCCGAACAGCAGCGCGACCAGTATCAACTGCGCCCAGCCCGACAGCGTGGGGATCGGCAGGCTCGATGTCGGCACCGCGTCTAAATAGGTGAATCGCGACTGCAATACGAGGTCCCCACCAGGCGTTATGATCCTAACGTCCACCAGCGAGCTCGCCGTCACAGCGTTCATCGCCGTGGCCGACACGGGTGGGTAAGGCCCGGTCGTACAGGTCAGCAAGGTCGCGGTGGCGACAATCCCGGTACAGGGCGACCCGCCGAACAACACCTGCGACGCACCGTTCAGGTTCGTACCGGTGATTCTCACGGGCGTTCCGCCCGTCTTCGGACCGGAGGCCGGGTCGATGAGCGTCACCGTCGGCATTAACCACTGGTAGGTGTAGAGCGAATTGCCCGTGCCAACCCCATAAGGTGTCGTAACACTGACGCTCACCAGAATGTTCCCCGTGCCCGTCTTGTACTCCCCGGTCGTACAGGTCAGCGAGGTTGGGGAACCGACGCTCACCCCGGTGCAGGGCACAGCGCCAATCGTCACCGCCGTCGCACCGGTCAGGTCGGTACCGGTGATGGTCACGGACTGTCCGCCGCCCGTTGGACCCGCGTTCGGGGCGATCCCCGTCACGGTCGGTGCCGCCACGTAGGTGAAGAGCGCATTGGCCCCATTAGTCCCATAAGGCGTGGTGACCAGGACGCTCGCCGCGCCCGCCGCGTGCGCCGGGGTCGTGCAGGTCAACGAGGTCGCGGACGGGACGCCCACCAGGGCACAGGCCGCACCGCCGATCGTCACCCCCGTCGCACCGGTCAGGTCCGTACCGGTGACGATCACGGCCTGTCCGCCCGTCAAGCGGCCCGTCGTCGGGTTGATGGCCGTCACCGTCGGTGGTGGCACATAGGTGTAGAGCCCATTGGCCCCATTAGCCCCATAAGGCGTCGTGACCACGACGCTCGCCAGGCCCGCCGCGTGCGCCCCGGTCGTGCAGGTCAGCGAGGTCGGGGAACCGACGACCACCCCGGTACAGGTCGCACCGCCGATCGTCACCAACCCCGCACCGGTCAGGTCCGTACCGGTGATGGTGACGGGCTGCCCGCCCGCCGTCGGACCCGCGGTCGGGGCGATGGCCGTCACCGTCGGTGGGGAGACATAGGTGTAGAGTGAAGCGCCCGTGCCAGTCCCAGCAGGCGTCGTGACACTAACGTTGACCGTACCCGGTGCGTGCGCCCCGGTCGTACAGGTCAGCGAGGTCGCGGAACCGACGATGACCCCAGTACATGGCGTACCGCCGAGCGTCACCGCCGTCGCACCGGTCAGGGCCGTACCGGTGATGGTCACGGGCTGGTTGCCCGTCGTCGGACCCGTCGTCGGGTTAATGGCCGTTACCGTGGGTCCGGGCGGCGGCAAGGTGAAGGATACCGACGCCGTGCCGGCGGACACCGCCGCGATGGCGCCCAAGGGGAAGAGGCTGCTGCCGCCGCCGCCGCCGCCGCCGCCGAAGAATGAGTCATTGCCGGCGCCGCCGCCGCCGCCGCCCCAGCCGCCGCCGCCGCCGCCGGCGCCATAACCGCCGCCGCCGCCGCCGTTCAGGCCTCCGAGGGTGGAGGCTTCTCCGTCGGGCGCAGCCCCGTTTCCGCCTTTTCCGCCGAAACCGGCGCCACCGCCGCCGGAGGTCGTGACCCCGTCCACACCGTTGGCGCCCAAGTCCCCGCCGGCGCCACCCAGTTCATCTGGTTTAGGGGTATTGGTCCCGCCGGCACCGCCGATCGCGAGGGTGACCCCGCCCGCAAACCCAGGCCCGAAAGCCCCCCCGGCGCCGCCCGCGCCGCCGCCACCGGCATTCGTCGTGCCGCCATTGCCGCCAAGCCCGCCAAGCTCGAGGGGCGAGCTGGGATTAAAATCACCTTCTCCGCCGCCGCCGCCGGCAACGACCAGCGGACCCGTGGTCGCCGACCCGGTCGAGATGGCGGAGTATCCACCACCACCGCTGCCCACTAAGTTGGTACTGCCGCTCCCGCCGTCGCCCCCCACCGCGATATAGAGGGTCTGACCGGGCGTGAGGCCGCTCAGGGTGCCCGTGATGTGCGCCCCCCTGCCTCCGCGTAGGTCACCGACGTCACCGCCATTGGCGCCCGTGACCACATAGTTCAGCGAGGTGTAGCCCGGGCCCACCTCACAGGTATAAAGCCCGGGTACGGTCTGGTTAAAGAGCGAGCAGTCCGCGGCCAACGCGGCTTGTGAACCGAGCAGGCCGCCGGCCGCAAGCAGTGACAACAGCGTGCTGCGCCAGGTCAGCCGCCGCGGCCGCGGCCAATCCGGCGGCTGGGTGGGTGGGGGGGTGGTTGGAAAGAGGGCGGGCATCGGTTTGATCTCCTGGTCAGACGATGAGGGGAAGCCAATTGGAGGGACGGTGCGTCCGTTGACCTCTATCCAGCGATTCCCGGTGAGTGAACTACAGCATGGTTGGCCCCGTGCCGGGTGTCCCGTGGACTCAGCGCCGCGAACGACCGGCGCCGCCGCGCGCGACCCCGGCGTTGCGGGTCACGGCTTAAGACGGCCACGGGGCTTGGTCACTTGGTCACGGTGTATCCCGTGTACCTGCGGGGTCAGTTCAATTTTACCGCGCAAACCCGCATTTGGGCAAGGCATGACACAGGCCCGGAGGATGAAAGGCGGGCGAGGGGGCGGCTTCAGCCGGGCCGCGGCCAGGGCCGCGTACGCGCTCGACGCGCTCGCGGCGCGGCTCAAGCCGCTCCCATCGAGCCCCGGCCTGAAGGCGCAGGGTACCTTCTCAAGCGCCTGGGCGTTGGGGCCTCAACCGGAGGTCGAGGCGTCAGCCGGACGGGCGGCGGCGGCAATCCGCCAGGCCAGGATGTCGATGAGCCCCGGGTGGGCACCGACCAGCGCGGTGGGGTAGACGCGAAAGCCCGGGACCGCGGACTCGACCCGGGCGCAGATGGCGCCCAGGTCCCCGTCCGGTCCGGCGTGGCGCCCGGGGGAGAGGAAGAGGAGCGGGAGCAGGACGGGGCCTGTCGGGTCCGCGGCGGCGAGTCGGTGCAGGACGCTCTCCAGCAGGTCGCCGTTGAAGTCGTACTCCGGCCCGGGGCGCCGTTCCATCACCGCCTCCCGGAGTTGCACGCCGGGGCCGAGCCGCTCGCGCAGCCGCGCGGCGAGCCAGGTGCGCACGGCGGTGACGGCCGGGATGGGTGAGCCGTGGTCGACCAGCACCAGGCGCCGGGGGGCCAGGCCCAGGGCGGCGGCGGTGCGCCCGATGTTCCCGAGCAGGACCTCAATGAGGCGCGGCTCCCCGTCCGGCAGGGGGCAGAGTTCCGGGGTGCAGCGCAGTTCAAAGGGGCCCTGTTCGCGGCGCAGTTGCGCGGTCAGGTCGGGAATGAACCGGGTCAGGGCACGGCTGGGTCCAAACCACAGCGGGATGAGCAGGAAGTCCCGTCGGCCGGCGGCCAGGGCGCGGCGCAGCCAGGGTTCCAGGGTGTCGGCGCCGTGCCCGCCCAAGGCGTCGGCGGGCACCTGGTCCGCGTGCAGGAGCGACACCGGGTGCACCGCCCGCCCGCTGCGCCCGGCCAGGGCGCGGGCGAGCCGGCGCAGGGCCCGCGTGGACTCGGGGCGGGTGGAGCCGTTGTCGAGCAGGAGGGTGGCAGGCATGGGGCTTGGGGCGGCGGCCGGGGCGGGTGGTCCCGACGTGGCCCCGCCGGTTGGCAAAAGCAACGGGGCCAGGGTCCGCGGGGCCGCGCACCGGGCGCTGAACTGGATCGCCGCCGCCCCCGCGGACGGTCTACTGGTGCGCGGGGTGGATGCCGACTGGGCGGGTGAGTCCCCCGGCACCCGGGTGTGCGTTTGCGGTGCTTGCTCGATTGCCGGACCGGTATAAGGTAGTATCTTTTCCAGGGTGCGATTCAGACTGATGTGGTCGCGCCCACGCCGTAGGATGGGCAAAGCCCGCGCGCGATGGCGATGGTCCGGACCTGTCGCGGCGTCGCTCGGGCGTGCCCATCCGGGCCGCGTCGAGGTCTGGAGGATGGGCACGCTACGCTTTGCCCATCCTACAATCGACGATCCAGGCGACCCACATCAGTTTCGATCGCACCCTCATTTATTTGCGCTTACTTGCCGACAAGTGCTTGCTTGCACAGCACCTAGCGAAGGGGGGTTGAACTGTCGCGTTGAAAGCCCTATATTACCCACATATGATGGTCAAAAATCCACACATGGTATAAATCGGAGAAGCTGCCAAGGCGTTTGGCGTCTCGTCTGAAACCACCCAGGCCATAGCGGATTCCCAACCATGATCCTGTCGCACAAAATCGCGCTCGATCCCAACAACACCCAGCGCACCTACTTGGCGCGGGCCGCCGGGACTGCGCGCTTCGCCTACAACTGGGCGCTGGCGCAGTGGCAGGAGCAGTACCAGGCGTGCCAGGA
>NZ_CAIKKU010000718.1 GCF_903828115.1 uncultured Thiodictyon sp.
CCAGTGCGGCGCGATCTCGCGGATAGCCCCGCCGGTTTGGGTTGAGCAGAGGCCGCGCCGCACGGGGGGGCGGCGCTCCCAGGCCGGGCCGGACTGGAAGTGAGGTTTAACTCCGGGCTAGGCCTTGTCCTTCCAGCCGAACCAGCCGCGCTTCTGCTGCATGCCGGTATCGGGGTCGATGCGTTCCTTGGTATCGCGCCAGCCGAACCAGCGCCGCTGCTGCACGACCCCCGTCTGTGGGTGGATGCGGGTACCCATGTTACTGTTCCACAAGAACCCGGTCTTCTGGAGTACGCCGGAATCCGGATCGATCCGCATCCCCGTGCCCTTCCACCCGAAGAAGCCGCGCTCCTGAATGGCACCGCTCGCCTGATCGACCCGCCGCGGGGTATTCTTCCAGCCGAACAGCCGCTCCTTCTGCACCCGCCCGGTATCGGGGTGGATGCGGTAGGCGCCGTCGTCAGTGATGCCGAGTTGCTGCTTCAATTCATCTGATATCATGGTTATGCAGGGTTCCTCACTAGGTTAAACAAATCCATTTGGGACTGTTCTCAGCACCATTGCGTTGTCGTTGTCGTTGTCGTAATCGAGTTTATCGCAGTGCCCCGGATTCTCTTCGCACCTCGTCGCTTCGCTGTCCGAGCTTACTAAGCTCATGACCAACTAGCCTCGATTCTCCGATTACGATTACGACAACGACAACGACAACGACAACGATTGTGTTCGTGTTTATAGCCTTCTCATAAGTTAGCCGGACAACTTCGCTGGCGTATGTCTTTGTTATTAAATGCTAAATTGTTTCGCCTTTAATCGTCCTGTCCGGATCTCACATTAGGAGGCTATAACTTGTTCTTGACTCGTTACTTACGGCCTCAAGGCAGCCGTGGTGGAACCAACCCCTGGACTGCCCCCCGCGGACTTGGCCGAGGCGGCACTCAAGGCCCGGCGCAGGTCGCCCTCCAGCCGCTCCAGTTCCTGGCTCGCCAAGGCACGGGCGCGCTTGCCCTCGTCGGCGATCTTGAGCCCCTCCTCAATGGTCGCAATCAGGGACTCATTGGCGTGGCGGACCACCTCGATGTCGAAGACACCGCGCTCGATCTCGCGGCGCGCCTGCGTGTTGGCGCTCTTGAGGTTGTCGGCGTTGGCGCGCAGCAGGTCGTTGGTGAGATCGGTGGCGGCGCGCAGGGTGTCGGCCGCCTGCCCGGAGCGGTAGATGGTGACGGCCTGCGCCAACTGCTGGCGCCACAGGGGGACGGTGTTGACCAGGGTGGAGTTGATCTTGTTGATCAGCCCCTTGTCGTTCTCCTGCACGAGCCGGATGCTGGGCAGGCCCTGCATGGTGACCTGACGGGTGAGTTTGAGATCGTGCACGCGCCGCTCCAGGTCGTCGCGCACCCCGCGCAGATCACGCAGTTGCTGGGCCTGCACGATATCGTCCGCGGACTCGACGCGCGCCGTCTGGGCGGGAATGACGGACTCGTCGAGTTCGCGCAGCTTGGCCTCGCCGGCCTCGATGTACTGCTCCAGGGCGCGGAAGTAGTCGAGGTTGGCCTGGTAGAGCCGATCCAGTGAGGTCACATCGGTGAGCAATTGGGTCTTGTGACGCTCCAGGGTCCGCCCGATGGCCTCGATCTGATCGCGCACCGCCTCGTATTCCTCCAGAAAGCGGGCGATCGGCCGGCCCTGGCCCATGATCCTGGCAAAGAAGCCGGGCTTGCGGTTGGGGTCCAGGGCCGCGACGTCGAAGCCCTTGAGGGTGGTGACCATCTCGCTCAAGGCCGCCCCGGCGGGACCGACATCCTTCGCCCGCACGCCCTCCAGCATCCGGTCGGAGATCTGGGTCAACTGCTCCTGGGCCTTGGCCCCGAAAAACATGACCGAATGACTGTCGGTCAGGTCGAGTTCCTGGAGCAGGGCGGTGACCGCCGGGTCCGCCGCGGTGCCCAGGGTCGGGGTCAGGCTGGTGGGACTGGTCTGCACCAAATCGGTATGTGCGGTCACTGAAGGGCCTCCGGGATGGGTTCTGATGTGTTCATGTACCCTTGGCGTCGTTGTCGTTGTCGTTGTCGTTGTCGTAATCGTTGTCGCTGTCGTTGTCGCTGTCGTAATCGAGCTTATCGTAGCACCCAGGATTCTCTCGCACCTCGTGACTTCGCTCTCCGAGCTTGGTCAGCATCGCAACGATCCGAATCAACATCGTCTTACCTTGCGCGTTTTCAACAGCAGTCAACACGTTGCAGGCTTCCAGGCAGTCCTGAATCGACCCGCATTCCAACGCGGAGCCGCGAGCGATTTCAAAAAAACGGCGTCGATCAGCGTTGGTTCCCCTGCCGTTGCCTTCGGCAATGTTCAAAGGGATCGATTGTGAGGCGCGAAGCAGTTGGTCCCGCGTGTGGCGGTCAATTCCTCTCAATCGCTTGGCGGTTTCGTATGCCCAAGCCACGTACCGAATCGAAACTCGGTAGACATCGAGTTGCTCATGACCGAACTGCATTGCTTGTCCGACTACGATTACGATTACGATTACGACAACGACAACGACAACGACAACGATTGTCTTCGCGCTTCACTTGTTATTGAGTCGTTATTAAGCGATGCCCTCGCGTTCAAGCTGCTTCTTTAGCACCTCGATCTGGATGTCGAGATCCATGACATCAGTCTCCAAGAGGCTTTGCCGCTGCTGCGCGAAGACCTCCTCGACCGTGACCAGGACGTTGCGAAAGTTCTGCTCCAGTTCCCGGGAGTCGGCGCGCTGGTGGGTGCGGGCATAGCCCTCGGCCACCTGCTGCACGCCCTCCAGGTAGACGTTCAAAAACTTGCGCGCCCGATACAGGTCGGTCGGCCGGTCCGCGATCTGATCGAGGATGTCGCGCCCCTGGGCGCCCAGGCGCGTCAGGCGCGCCTTGAGCTCCGGGTTGCGCAGGTTCGCGGCCGCGTGTTCCAGGTCCAGGAGCCGGCCCTCGGCCTCGGCCAGGGCCGCGCCCACCCGGCGCGCCTGGGCATCGCCGCTACCGAAGGGGCGCCAACGGACCAGCGGCTCGAAGCCGTAGGCCCAGTGAAACCCAAGGGCCGCCACCGCCGCGAAGGCCAGGCTGATCGCCACCCCGTTCCCGACCGCGAAGTGGGCCGTGACCCCGGCGCCGAGCGCCGTGAGGAGCCCGCCCAGCGTCTTGCGCGGCCAGCGCCAGAGACGAACGAACCGCGCCTGTGGTTCGGGATGATCGGCCCGCAGGCCGCGCTGGGTCAGCCAGGCCCCGGCGATGAGGAGCAGAAACCCCGCGGCGTCCGCCAGGAATTTGTCGAAATGACCGCTCGCCAGGGCAATCACGGCGCCCCACAGCAGCGGCGTCGGCAGGACCCACAGCAGTGCGCCCCGCCAGGGCGGGACCCACTGCGAATCGGGCAGGAACAGGTTTCCCAGGCCCCCCGGCAGTAGTGTCGGGCGCTCCCGGGGGGTGACCTGGTTGACCTTGACCAGCCGCGGCGGTTGGTTCGTAACCAGGGTCCGCGTTGGTTCCCTGGGTCGTTCAGGGGGAATACTCACCACAGGGTCCTCGGTCGGTCAAAAGACGAACAGGGCCTGGCAGGAGACCAGGCCGACGCTCCACACCAGCAGGGTCATGCCGACGAGGCGCAGCATCAGCGACCGCCGCGGGGTCTGGACAGGGGGGTGTTGCAGGTCGGACATGGTTACATCTGGTTCTGGGGGTTGGGGCAGGGCGGACGCCGATGGGTGCGATCAGGACTGATGTGTTGACGCCGCTCCCGTGCCCTCCAGCGACCGGACCTTCTCACGGGCTGGGCGTCGTTGTCGTTGTCGTTGTCGTAATCGAAC
>NZ_CAIKKU010000719.1 GCF_903828115.1 uncultured Thiodictyon sp.
CCAGTGCGGCGAGGTCTCTCCGACACCAGCGGCCCCGCGGTCGCTTGCGAGATCGCGCCGCACTGGGGTGCGGCGCTCCCAGTGGCAGCAGTGGTGATCGCGGTCGCCGCGTGCGTCGCGGGGCTGGATGCCCGGGCGCCGAGGGCGGTTTTTGACCGACACGCCGGGGGCAGGGTCTGGCGTCCGAATACCTGAGCGTTTCCCACCGTTGCTATTCCATAAATTATCTGTTAGAAAATGTCCAGCCGTGCATTGATGCGGTGTCCGGCCTCAATCGTCGTTCCGGCCGCAGAAAACCGGAGGTCGAGGCTTTACCGTGAAAGTCGCGCCGGGAGCGCGCTCCTCATCTCCCTCCCCCTCTGGGGGAGGGCCGGGGAGAGGGAACGGTCATGGCACCCGCGCCACCCCGGAACATGAAAGTCCTCTCGACCGCTAGCTCGATGGCCAGCGCGCGGGGCGGCGTAGTCAGGGCTTCCAGCCCTGACTGTTCCAGCCCCGACACCGTCAGGCCAGGATGGCCTGACTACGCACTTTCACGGTAAAGCCTCGACCTCCAGTGCGGTACGCCCGAGCGGCGGCCGGAACAAAGAGTCGGGGACGGCGCACACCGCCCACAGCCAGCACGCGGACGGATACACTAGAGAGAACGCGGACATGCGAACGATCGGCTGGATACGCACGCACCTGGGCCTGGGCTTATTGGCACTGCTGCTCTGCGCGGCGGCCACCACCCAGGCCGCCCGGCTGGACGCGGACGGCAACGGCGCGGTCGCGCCCGCCACCGACGGCACCCTGATCCTGCGTCACCTGTTCGGCTTCACCGGCACCTCCCTGACCACCGGCGCACTCGGCGCCGACGCGACCCGCGACGCCGCGGCCATCACCGCCTACCTCGCCGGCACCGGCACCCTCCTGGACGTGGACGGCGACGGCCGCCGCGACGCACTCACCGACGGCGTGCTGATCAAGCGCTACCTGCTCGGACGCACCGGCTCCGCCCTCACCCTGGGCGCCATCGCGCCGGACGCCGCCCGCACCAGCCCGGCCCAGGTCGCCGCCTATCTCGCTGCTGTCGACTCGGTGCCGACCTCGAACCAGGCCCTGCTCGGCCCGCTCGCCGGCGCGGCCATTAATGCCTACCGCCTGAGCGACCTGGGCACCGCCGTCGAAGGTCCCATCGCGGCCGATGCCGACCTCAGCAACCTGGCCCTGGCCGGCACCTTCCAACTGGCGCTCACCGGCATCGCCGATGACGAATGGGTCCTGGTGACCGCCACCGGCGGGCAGGATATCGACGCGGCCGACGACGGCGTGGCGGATGCGACGCCCACCACCAATCTGGGCACCCTCCACGCCCTGGCCACCGCGGCCGACTGGCGCGCCGGGGGGCTCAAGGTCAGTGCCCTGACGGATATCGTCTGGCGCTATACCCGCAACCTGGCCGACCAGGTCAGTCCGGAGGAGGTGTCGATCCGCCTGGGCGACCTGCTGGCCCAGTTCATTCGCACGGACCTCACCGGCGACGGCCGCATCGACCTGCGCGACCTGCTCCGGTTCAACCCGGCCAACCCCGCCCACCGGGCGGCGCTCAACTTCGACTATCAGCGGCTCTTCACCCCGGACGCGCAGGGCCACAGCATCGTCGCCGCACTGCACGCCGGTGATGAGACGACCCTGAACGCACTCCTGGACCAGCAGTTCGGCCACACCCTCAGCCGGTTCCCCGCGCCGGATTCACGCTATCAGAGCATCCGCGTCAAACTCGGCTCCAGCGGCCAGGGCCGCGCCGCCGCCCCCGGCAATCTCGTGCTGGTGGATTCTGCGCTGCCGGCCGCACAGCAGATCCCTATCGCCTTCCTCACCAAGGACGCGGCCCAAAGCCTGGTCCTCACCGCCACCCCCGCCGCCCAGAGCCAGATCCTCGGGTGGGCTGGCTGCGATCTGGTCTCGGCCGACCGTACCCAATGCACCATCGGACTCGCGGGCAGCCGCGATATTCTGGTCAATTTCGGCCCGATCACCGCGATCCCCGGCGCCACGCTCTACGACCTCAGCGGGGCGACCAATACACTCTATCCCGACGTGGTCGACGTGGCGGCGGAGCCGACTGACACCGCCCTGATCGCCCGCCTGGCGTTGCTCCAGCCAAACGACTATATCGTCGGCTCCACCGGCGACGGCTTCCTGCGCCAGGTCACCGCCGTGGAACAGGTGGACAGCACCCACTATCGTCTGGAAACCGTGGAGGCGGCCCTGGCCGAGGTCGTCGGCACCGCCGGCGGCACCCTGAACCGGGCGCTCACCAATGGCGACCTGCGTGGCTATCGGGCGCCGGGCTCGGGCGGCTCGGCTGCCAGCGCGGCGGACGCCTTCAGCGGACGGCAAGGCATCCGTCTGATCCCGTCCGCGGACCCCGCGAGTCCCGTGTTCAGGCTGGAGTTCGGTGACCCGCAGACGGCGGCGGACGGTCGCGCCGCGGCCGCTGGCGGGCCGAGCATTGATGTCACCCTTTACGAAGCTGCCGACGGGAGCATCAGCGCCCAGGGCGCAGTGGACATGACCATGCACTTGGACTTCTCCGCCGCCTTCTGCGGCCTAGGGTGCCTTGACCATTGGCATTTCATCGTCAGACCAACGGCCACTGAGTCACTGACCCTCAGCGTCACCGGCACCATGGGCGAGATCAAGAGGCAAATTTGGGTCGGGGCCATGAATTTCGGCAAGCTCGTTTTTCAGATCGGTGGTGTGCCCGTTTGGATCACCCCGAAGGTCGATTTCTACCTTGGCATCGACGGCAGCATCAAGGCCGAGTGGACGCCCAACATCACATTCACGCAGCGGGTCGAGGCCGGCATCGTCTATAACCGGGTGAGCGGATTCGACGGCATCGCCAACGGGGATTTCGATGCGGTCCCGGCCTGGGAGGACGCCGCCTTCACCGCCGAGATCAAACTGCCCTATCTGCTGACCAGTGCAAGCCTCAAGGTCTACGACGTCGCCGGGCCCTCCCTACCCCTGGAAACCTACCTGAAGCTGAGTGCCGCGTTGGACCGGAAATGGATCGATGACCCTTGCGCCGGCCAGCTCAAGATCTCCGCCTCCTGGGGCGTCTCCAGTAAATTCAGATGGGACCTGAGCGGCATCACCAAGCTCGGCGAGATCCTGCACCTCGATCAACTCAAGAACGGTACCGAATTCGAGATCAAGGTCTTCGAGTGGCCACTCAAGACCTGGTACGCCGATGTCCCCTGCGTTCCTTACCTGCAAGTGGACGGTAGCGGCATCCTGGCCAGCATCCCGGAGGGCACCGATACCACGCTGACGAGCACCGTCCGGCTCACCAACAAGGGTGAGGTCGAACTGCCCTGGCACGTCGAATACATCAATGACAACCCCACCGAGGTGACCCCGAACCGCGGCAGCCTGGCGCCCGGCGCCCGCCTGGATGTCCTGGTGAGTGTCGCCACCGCGGGCTTCGCGGTGGGTGTCTACAGCAATCCGCTGACCTTCACCAACGACTACGACCCGAGCCGGCCCGACAGCGAGACTGGCACCCGCCAACTGCCGATCCGGATCGATGTCACCCCGGGCCTGAGCACCGCCCCGGTCCTCACGACCGCGACCTGCACCGGCCCGGGTCGGGTGCAGGTTACCTGGACCTTCAACTCGGCCGCCAGCCCGATCCCCATCGATGGCTACCGGATCGACACCTCCTTCGACGGCGTCACTTGGAACCAGGCCCTGACGGTCGCCGGCGCCGGGCTGCGGACCGCCCAGGTGAGCGGCCTGCCGCAAGGGCTGGTCTATCTGCGGGTCGCCGCCTATGCGGGCCAGGCGGTCTCGCCGGTGTCCAACGTGCTTTCGGTCATGGTCCTCGGCGCTGGTGGCCTCCTGAACGACACCGGCATCGTCTGGTGCGCGAACGAGACCCAGAACCTCCTCGCCTGCCCGGTCGGCGGCTATCCCGGGCAAGATGCCCAAAGCGGGCGCGATGTGACCAATAACGACGATAGCGACGGTCACGCCGGTTTCAGCTTCACCAAGCTCGACGCCAACGGCAACCCGCTGGCCGCGAGTGCTGCAACCTGGTCCTGTGTGCGCGACAATGTCACCGGACTGACCTGGGAGGTCAAGACCGTCGATGGCGGGCTGCGGGATAGAGCCTGGACCTATAGCTGGTATAACCCGGACGCGGCGACCAACGGCGGCTTTCCGGGTTACGCAGACTACGGCAACAATTGCTTCAACCCCGCCCGCTGCGACACCCAGAAATATGTAGCCGACGTCAATGCCCAGGGCCTGTGCGGCGCCCAGAACTGGCGCCTACCGGACCCGCGGGAGTTGATGTCCATCGTCAGTAACGACCGGATATCCCCGGCGATCGACACGACATACTTCCGGAATACAGTCGCGTCCTGGGTTTGGTCCGCGTCCCCGTATGCCTACGGCCCGGACTACGCGTGGTACGTGAACTTCAGCTATGGCTACGTCAACGACAGCTATAAGGACTACGCCGGGTCCGTTCGTCTCGTGCGCGGCGGACAGTGACTTGGTCCTTTTTGGGGTGATACTCGCTTGACCGCGCGGCTGTTCCAGCATCGTCGGGACTTGGCCGGTCCAAGGGCCTGTGGTCGCGTGTGCGAAGGGGTTGCGCGATGGGCCGCGTGAGCCATTTGCCCATTTGGCGGGATGCTACCCGCCTGCTGGTGGCGATCGAGCAATCCGTGCGCACGTTCCCCCGGTACCACAAGTACACGCTGGGGACTGAATTGCGCCGCCAGGCGATGACGGTCTGCCGGGCGATCCTGCGCGCGGCGGATCACCGCGAGGAGCAACTGCCGCATGTGCAGCGGTTGGTGGAAGTCGTGGATGATCTTAAATTACAGATTCAACTCGGTAAAGAACTCCAGGCGTTCAAGAGTTTCAACCAATTCCAGGCCATCGCCGAACTGGCGGTGGCCGTGGGTAAGCAGAGCGGGGGGTGGCGTAAGCGGCTGCAACGGCCAACGGCCTGAACCGCGCGCCGCCGGGCGTCGCGGGCGAGCCAAGGTCACTGTGCGCCGGCACCGCCGTCCTCTATGGCGGCATGATCCGTCTGGTCCCGCGCTACCTTCTGGCTGCGCGGGCTCAGCACAAGTGTGCCGGTGATCAGTTCGGTGGTTTGGTCCGCGTCCCCGTATGCCAACAACCCGAACAACGCGTGGAACGTGAACTTCAACATGCTGGACAACCTGGTGGACACCGCAACGGCCTTGCAAGACCGCACCTACGCCCCCTCCCGCTCGCTCTGTTTTATCGCGCGCCGGCCCAAGGCGCGAGAGATCCATGCCGCGGACTTTCGCGACCGCGTGGTCCACCATGTGCTGGTGCCGCGCCTGGAGGCGCTGTTCGAGCCGGTATTCATCCATGACCTCTATTCCAACCGCAAGGGCAAGGGGACCCATGCGGCAGTGGAGCGCTTGGCGGCCTTCATGCGTTCCGTTGGCGACAATGGCCGGCGCCCCGCCTGGTTTCTGCAACTGGATGTGCGTAATTTCTTCAACAGCATCGATCAGGCGGTGCTCTTCGGGTTCATCAACCAGCGGCTCAAGAAGGCGGTCGCCGCTGGGATCATTGATTCCGCCGTGGCCTGGGACCTGAGTTGGCTGACGCGGGTGCTGCTCAAGCAGGACCTTAAGCGCGAGACCCTTTACCGCTGCACCGAAGGCGATCTGAACCGGGTCCCGCCCCACAAGCGCCTCAGCGCCGCACCGCCAGGCACGGGCCTGCCCATCGGCAATCTCACCAGCCAGTTTTTTGCCAACGTCTACCTCAATGCCCTGGATCAGTTCGTCAAGCATCGACTCAAATGCCGGTATTACCTGCGCTATGTGGATGACTTCATCCTTCTGGATAGCGATCCCGGGCAGTTGCGGGTATGGGAACTTGAGATCGCTGATTTCCTGACCGGGCACCTGCGCCTGGATTTGAAGGCCGGGACCCGGTTACGGCCGGTGACCGACGGCGCCGACTTTCTCGGCTATATCGTGCGTCCCCATTACCGGCTGGTACGCCGGCGGGTGGTCGGCAACCTCCGCGACCGGCTGGCCGCGTTCGCGCGCACCCACGTCAGCGCCGTCAGCCTGCGCCTGCCGCCGGCGCGGCGCGATGCATTGCGCGCCGTGCTGGCCAGCTATCTCGGGCACTTCGGCCACGCGAATTCATTCAACCTGGTACAGTCCCTGTTCGCCGAATTCCCCTGGCTCGGCCACCTGTTCGCGCTTCGCCGCCGCAGCCTGCGACATGCCCGATCCACCGCGCGCACCGGCCCCGTAGGGCGGAACGCCGCAGGCGGTTCCGCCGCTGCGTCGAGCCGGGCGGGGTATGCCCCATCAACCGCCGCGGGACGGGGCATTCGCCCCGTCCCTAACGTTTATTCCGTCGCTGGCTGTTGCTGCGAGCCGACAGGTCCGCAGATAACGTTTCGGACGGGGCGAATGCCCCGTCCGGCAATTGGTCCGGCAATTGGCCCCTGGCGCATCCTGCCGCGCTGGGTGCCCCCGAGCGTGACCTCCCTGCGCAGTCAGGTAAGATATTTTCGCCGTACCTTCCGCCCGGCCATTCCCTTGGTCCAGATCGGCAACCGGGTCGCCCTGTTCGGCGACGACCTGCTCGGCGTGCTCGCCCAGGCCCCCTGGCTGGCGCGCTGGCGCGAGGCCCGGGTGGAGCAACGCCCCGGGCTGGCCGCGGGCCTGTCTTGGCCCATCAGCCACATCAAGGGTCTGGGCCGGTCACTGCGCGCCGTCGGTCAGCCCTATGCCTTCATCGGCGAGGAGGGCCAACTGGCCGGCGGGATGAAGCGCCGGGTGCTCACGTATCTCTTCCTCGGTGCCGGGACCCGGACCCACGAGGACCTTCCCTCTCGATCAACGGAGCAACCGGACGATGAATAACCGATGGCGGCGACTCGCGGCGATCCTCCTGCTGTCTGCGTCCGGCGCCGCCGTCGCGGCGCAGACCTGCCGCACCGACATTGCGCCCACGGCACCGGACAGCCGCTTTACCGACCACGGCGACGGCACCGTCAGCGACGCCGCCACCGGCTTGGTGTGGAAGCGGTGCGCCGAGGGGCTGAGCGGGGCTGGGTGCGCGGGCGGCGCTGTCTCTACCTTCACCTGGCAGAACGCCTTGCAACGGGCGGCCGACGCCGATTTTGCCGGCCGCACGGATTGGCGGCTGCCGAATAAGAATGAGTTGGAATCGCTGGTCGAGCGGCGCTGTTATGAGCCTGCGATCAACGCTACCTTCTTTCCGAATACACCATCGTCCTGGTTTTGGTCCGCGTCCCCGTATGCCAGCTACCCGGACTACGCGTGGGGCGTGAACTTCGGCTATGGCTACGTCGACGGCGACAATAAGCACTACGCCGGGTCCGTTCGTCTCGTGCGCGGCGGACAGTGACTTGGTCCTTTTTGGGGATGTCGGCGTATGGGCATCCGGTCGGCCGCAAACCGCTCGCTACCGCCCGCGTTTGGGTGCGGGCGCGCCGGCGTGGCGCCTGCCCCGTGCGGAGCGCCGCACTCCAAGCCAGACGGGGTATGCCCGATCAACCGCGGCGGGACAGGGCATTCGCCCCGTCCCAAACGTTTATTCCGTTGCCAGCCGTTGGTACGAGCCGACAGGTCCGGAGAAAACGTTACGGACGGGGCGAATGCCCCGTCCGGCAATTGGTGATAAGTTCACGCAGCCAATCGACGGAGGCTATCATGTTGCAAGCAATCGAAGCCGAAATCAGTCCGGATGGCAGGGTAACCCTGCTGGAGCCCCTGCACTTGTCACGCACCGTGCGGGCCGTCGTGACCATTCTCGCGCCGCTCAATGAACCCTTATCGCAACAAGGCGGCGGTGCTGCCCTGTTGCGTATCCTGGATAGCCCCGCCTTTGCCGCGGCACCCCCCGGCGACCCGGTCGTCATGGAGCGCGAGATCGCCGCTAACCGCAGCGCCTGGGGTGATTGATCCAATGGACAGGATCTATCCGACAACGATAGAAAGAAAATGAAATGGCCCTATCTTGAAGTGACCTATCGGCACGGGCGCCCATTGGCAGCCTATATTTATCTGGCGCGCGCCCCCGGCGACCGGAGTCGACGCACGACACCGGCCGGGGTTGGAATGATCATCGACTATACGGAAGCCGGAAAACCGATCGGTATTGAAATAACGGCGCCGGAACAGGTAACGATCGCAGAACTCAATGGCGTCCTCGCGAGCCTCGACGCGCCGGCCCTGGCGGCCGAGGACATCGCCCCGCTGCGGGCCGTCTGACGTGCGCAGGGCGGAACGCCGCTGCCGCTTGCGCCATCTTGGCTGGCGGACCGCTGTTCAAACGCTCGTTTTTAGGTTCGGCCTGCCGCGCCCGCGCCGACCGTGGTAGCCTATCCGCAACCGTAATCGACCGCCGACCACCAATGACAGCAAGCCCCGGCCCGCACCACGACCACAGCTACAAGCGCCTGTTCTCGCACCGCGAGATGGTGCGCGACCTGCTGGTGCAGTTCGTGCGCGAGGACTGGGTGCGGCAGGTGGACCTGGATTCGCTGGAGACCGTCAAGGGCAGCTTCGTTACCGACGACTTTCGCGAGCGCGAGGACGACATCGTCTGGCGGGTGCGCTGGGGCGGCGACTGGCTCTATGTCTATCTGCTGATCGAGTTTCAGAGCACCATCGACCGGTTCATGGCGGTGCGCATCGCCAATTACCTGACGCTGCTTTACCAGGACCTGATCGAGCAGAAACAGTTCACCGCCAACGGCCGGCTGCCGCCGGTGTTGCCGATCGTCCTGTACAACGGCGAGGCGCGCTGGAGTGCCGCCTGTGAACTGGCGGACCTGGTGGAACCGGTCCCCGGCGGCCTGGACGCCTACCGGCCGCGGCTGCGCTATCTGGTGCTCGACGAGGGGGCGATCGTCGCTGATCCCGCCTATTCGCCGGCGGTGCGCAACCTCGCCGCCGCGCTGTTTCAACTGGAGCATACGCGCGACGAGGCGACCTGGCTCGGTCTGTATCAGCGCCTGGTGGAGGTGCTGGACAGTGAGGCGCTGGACAGCCTCAAGCGCGCCTTCGGCCGCTGGATCTACAAGAGCTACATCTTGAAGAAACGGCCGGGAATCACCTTGCCAGACATCAACGACTTTCACGAGGTGCATGCCGTGTTGCAAGAACGTGTCGAGCAGTGGAACCGGCAGATCTTGGAGAAGGGCCGTCA
This sequence comes from uncultured Thiodictyon sp., assembly GCF_903828115.1. Taxonomy (GTDB): domain Bacteria; phylum Pseudomonadota; class Gammaproteobacteria; order Chromatiales; family Chromatiaceae; genus Thiodictyon. The sequence goes on from NZ_CAIKKU010000719.1 coordinate 9,247, forward strand.
GGAGGGCGAAGCGCGCGTGCTGGGCCGACAGTTGGCCCGCCGCTTCGGGGCCTTGCCGGCCTGGGTCGAGCCGCGACTCGCGGGCGCGAGTGAGGCGGAACTCGAAGGCTGGGCCGAGGCGGTGCTGGACGCCGGTACCCTGGCGGAGGTCTTTGGCGCGACCCCGGGGCATCACTGATCCGCTCGCCCGGGGCGCAGCGCCGTCGGTGGTTCCGCCATCTTGGCTGGCGGACCGCTATTCGAGCGCTTCCTCGCGCAGCGACTCAGCCCAGGATCTCGAACGGCAGATGCCGATGTCCGCGCTTGATTCGATAGCTCCCGAAATCGCCGCGGTCGATGGTGAAGACCTTGTGCAGGTTCATGGTTTCCGCGAGAACGACGAGTGAGGCGTCGGCCAGATCCATCGGGTGGTCGGCGTATTTGAGCATCAATTCAAAGGCCCTGATCAAGGCCCGGTCGTCCAGGAACCAGACGGTGAGTCCCCGGGCGCTCACGAAGTCCATCAGCCGCTGCGAGCCGATACTGGCGGGGGCCAGCAGGTGGAAGGCTTCGGTGAGCACCGGCACCGTTGTGCAGAGGGGCTCTTCGATGCGTGAGAGTATGGCCGCGCAGCGGCCGTGGTCGTGGTCGGCGGGGTCGAACAAGGCAACGAGCGGTCCGGTATCCGTCAGGATCATCCCTGATGCTTCCGGCGGATGATCTCGGCCAACGCGGACTTGGCCTCCCGCGCCGGGGCGATGGCGTAACCGCCTTCACCCAAGTCCAGTTTACTATAAATATCGTAGGGTTTCGGGCCAGTCTGTTCCAATGCTTGGCCCTCGTAGGCCTTCAAGCCGTGCTTCAGGACCTCAGAGATGGATAGCCCGGTGATAGTACGCAGCCGTTCCAGCGTCTTCTCGGCTTCGTCGTCAAGGCGGACGGTTCTGGTGCCCATGTGGGGTTTTGCTCTTGGTTAGAATATTACATAATGTAATACGGGGCGCACACGAATGCAACGCCGCGACGGGTCTTGATCATAGTCCCGGTCGCCTTGCTCGCCGCGAGATCCTTGGTCCGCACAGCGGACCCTACGGACGCGGAACCAAGCCGTATGCGGTGCGGTCCGAGCGCCGCTGCCCGCGGCGATGATCAAGGCCCGATTCGGCGACAAGTGTTTTCTATGGAGTTGCGACATGAAATCTGAACTGACGACCTTGGCTGGACTCCTACTGATGCCTCTGCTGGCGCTCGGCGCAGTGGGCGCGCCGGAGCAGGTCATCACCCCGGCCCCGCTCCAGCGTGTCGCAACCGCTGGTCAGCCGGTCGCCTTTACCGTGGGTTATACGACCGCCAACCCCTGCTCGGACCACCTGACCGGGCTCGGCCTGCGCATCCATTGGGATTCGCGCCGTCTCGCCTTCGTCAGTCTCACCGGCGTGCTCCCGGCGGCCCTGGTCGCCCAGGGACCGGCGGAGGACGACAGCGCCGACGCCGACGCGGACCCGGCGACCGACACCTTCGTCCAGGTGGCGTGGGCCGATATGGACGGCGCCTGGCCCGGCGGCGGCTGCACTGGCGTCAACCTCTACACGGCCAACTTCAACACCCTGGCCGGGCTGACCGGCCCGACCCCGATCCGCTTCAGCGCCAGTTCCACCGCCGCCGGATATGCACTCGGTGCCGTCCCCGCCACGGTTACGCTGCCCAGCTACCCCATTACCGCTACCGCCAACCCGGTCGCGGGGGGGAGTCTGACCTGCGCCCCCAATCCGGTGACCCACGGGGCGAGCAGCACCTGCACCGCGGCGGCCAGGACCGGCTATGCCTTCACCGCCTTCAGCGGCGCCTGCACCGGGGCCAGTTGCACCCTGACCAACGTCACCGCGGCCCAGAGCGTCACGGCCAACTTCAGCCTGGCCTATGGGATCGTTGCCACCGCGAGCCCGGTCGGCGGCGGCTCCGTGCAGTGCACCCCCAACCCAGTGCCGCGTGGCGGCGGCAGCACCTGCACCGCCACGCCCAACACCGGCTACACCCTCAGCGCATTCACCGGCTGCACCCGGATCGGCGCGACCAGCCAGTGCGCCCTGACCAGTGTGATCGCGGCGAAGACCGTGCTCGCTACCTTCAGCCTCGTGAAATATCCAGTCACCGCCACCGCCAACCCGGCCGTCGGGGGCACGCTGACCTGCACGCCCAATCCAGTGAGCCACGGCAGCAGCGGCACCTGCACCGCTGTGGCGAAGACCGGCTACACCCTCGGCGGATTCACCGGCTGCACTCGGATCGGCACGACCAGCCGATGCACCCTGACCACCGTGACCGCGCCGACGGGCGTCACCGCCACCTTCGTCGCCAAGACTTACCCCCTCACCGCCGTCGCCAGCCCGGTCCTCGGCGGCTCCGTGAGTTGCGATCCGAACCCGGTGACCCACGGGGGCGGCGGTATCTGCACCGCCACGCCCAACACCGGCTACGCCCTCAGCGCATTCACCGGCTGCACCCGCAGCGGCACGACCAACCAATGCGCCCTGACGAGTGTCACCGCGGCGAAGACCGTGGTCGCTACCTTCAGCCTCGTGAAATATCCCATCACGGCCACCGCCAGCCCGCCCGCCGGGGGCACCCTGACCTGCACGCCCAATCCGGTGAGCCACGGCAGCGGCGGCACCTGCACCGCCACGGCCAGGACCGGCTACACCCTCGGCGGATTCACGGGCTGCACCCGGATCGGTACGACCAGCCAATGCTCCCTGACCCAGGTGACCGCGCCGACGGGCGTCACGGCCACCTTCGTCGTCAAGACTTACCCCCTCACCGCCGTCGCCAGCCCGGTCCTCGGCGGCTCCGTGAGTTGTGATCCCAACCCGGTGACCCATGGCGGCGGCGGTATCTGCACCGCCACGCCCAACATCGGCTACACCCTCAGCGCATTCACCGGCTGCACCCGGATCGGCGCGACCAGCCAGTGTGCCCTGACGAGTGTCACCGCGGCGAAGACCGTGCTCGCTACCTTCAGCCTCGTGAAATATCCCATCACGGCCACCGCCAGCCCGCCCGCCGGGGGCACCTTCACCTGCACGCCCAATCCGGTGAGCCATGGCAGCGGGAGTACCTGCACGGCCACGGCCAAGACCGGCTACACCCTCAGCGGATTTACCGGCTGTACCCGCATCGGTACGACCAGCCAATGCTCGCTGACCCAGGTGACCGCGCCGACGGGCGTCACCGCCACCTTCGTCCTCAAGACCTACCCCATCACCGGCATCGCGAACCCGTTCGCCGGTGGATCGGTGAGTTGCGATCCGAACCCGGTAACCCACGGCGGCGGCAGTATCTGTAACGCTGCGGCCGCTGTCGGCTACACCTTCAGCGGATTTGTCGGCTGCACCCGTAGCGGGACGACCAGCCAATGTACCCTGAGCAAGGTAACCGCGGCGAAGACCGTCACCGCTGCCTTCAGGAGGTAAGGTGATTTCGAGGAAAGACGCTACCACAGGAGCCGGGGCGTCCCGCCCCG
>NZ_CAIKKU010000720.1 GCF_903828115.1 uncultured Thiodictyon sp.
CTGCTGGCCCAGCCGTTGCAGCTTCAACTCGAATAACCGCCGCCGGGCACGGCGTCGGCCCCCGCCCACCGGCGACCACCGGTGCCGGGTACCGCTGGCCTGGCGACCGTGACGCACGCCCGCGTACCGCTCCGACCACCCACCCGGCACCTGCCAGGGCTTCCCGTTGCCACCCCTGGTCAGGGCCAACCCACCCCGCAACAGTCAACGCCAGCGCCCACCGGCGCCGACATCGCCCGCTGTCAGGCGGCGGCAGGGTTATGCTTCAGGGCTGGCCGCGCGCGGTGGCGGTTTACTTCTTGATCATTTCGTCTTTCATGCCGGCGTCGAAGAAGTCCTTGTGTGCCTTCTCAAAGTCAGCACAGGCGGCCCCAGCCTTGGCCAGATTCATCCGCGTGCACTTTCTGGTTCCCTTGGCCAAGTCGGCACAGGCGCCGCCCGGCGCAAACAGCGGGGCGCAATCCTTATGCATTTGCGCCTTCAGGGCCGCCTCGTCCTCTGCGGCCATCGCCACTGCACCGAAAAGAAATAACATGCAGAACACTGGCAGTTTCATATCTTGTCTCCCGATCAGCAAAGTTTGCGATACTGCTTGTCGGCACTATCGACTCGTTGAGCACCGCTGCCTGCCGCGACGCGGCGAATGCGATGCAGTTGAACTCTAGCAGCGGCGCAAGGAAATATCAAGGTTCCAGAATACGCAGTCATGAAACCGCAATATTACTCATGCGGATACCGGTCACGCTGCCCGCAACACTGGAATGCAAAGCGAACTCCGACATCATCTACCGGACGCGGAACGCCCGCACGGCATTCCCCTGCTTCCGCGTGGGAACGAGAAGCCCCGCCGTCGGCACTTAACTTAATGGCATTGGGCTGGAACGATGATCAAGGCCCGCTCGCCCCTACCAGGAACGGTTCACTGATAGGTTAAACAAGTTCATTAGGGAATGCTTGTCGCGTCGTTGTCGTTGTCGTTGTCGTAATCGAGGTTATCGTAGCGCCTCGGATTCTCTCGCACCCCGAAGTGCATCGTTTCTCCAGTTACGACAACGACAACGATTACGACAGCGACAACGAGTGTGTTTGACTTGTTCTTGACTCGTTACCTGGCGACGCCCGCTCCCCGGCGCCGTCGGCTAGCGTATGTTGGGGATCTCCGCCCGAACGCGCTCCACGACCGCCTTCGGCATCGGGATATAGCCGAGATCGGAGGCCATCTCCTGACCATCCGCGAGCGCCCAGGTGACGAAGTCGCGCAAGGCTGCACCGATCCGCGCGTTGCCGTGCTCGCGAAAGAAGAGCATCCAGGTAAAGGTGACGATCGGGTAGGCCGCCGGGTCAGCAGGGTCAGTCACCCAGATGCGCAGGTCCTTCCCCGTGAGGTCCGCGCCGGCCAGGGCCGCCTGTCCGGACTCGTCGCTGGGGGCGACGAACTGACCGGCGGCATTTTCCAACATCGCCACCTGGGCGTTGGTCGAGGTGGCGAAGAAATACTCGATGTAACCGATCGAACCAACCGTCTGGTTGACGGTGGCGGTGACGCCATCGTTGCGCGGTGCGCCGATGATATTCGGCTGGTTCGGCCAGGACACCGAGGTGCCGGTGCCGACGCGATTGCGGAAAGACTCGTTGATGGCGCTCAGGTGCGGTTGATGACGTTGCGCACCCCGGTGCCGCTGCCGACTGACTGGTAGTTGATCCGTATGCCCCGGTTGTCCCGGTTGAAATGACGAAACCAAGCCGAGTAGAGCGGGAACGGGAAACTCGCCCCGCCGCCATTGATCCGGACCTGCTGGGCCTGCGCCGGCAGGCTGAGCAATATGGTAAGGGCCAAGACGAGCGCGGCGGCGCCGATACGGTGCATAGGCATGCGAGTGCTCCTGACTGGGGTTAAAGGTTGGGCTGGCATCGCCCGCAGGGCCTTGATCAGGGTCCCGGCCCCGCGGTGTCGTAGGGTGGACAAGCGCAGCGCAGTCCACCAGCAATGATGCGGGATTCGGTGGACTGCGCTGGCGCTTGTCCACCCTAAGGCCGAAACGATGATCGAGGCCGCCCGCGGCGCCGCATGGGGATCATCGCACCGCGCTGTGACGGGACCGTGAACCCAAGCGTCGCACTGGGTTGATCGGCGCGCACGCCGGGGCAGTCGGGGGCCGGGCGCGCGACCGGCCTCAATCCTCCAGGTCGGCCACGGCCAGGCGCCGCAGGGTGGCGCGCTGTTTGCTGTAGTGCTCGTCCATGCGGTCGATGATGCCGGCGAGAAAACGGACGGTTTCGACGATCCTGGGTCCTTTGTTGAGCATGGCGCACTCGGCCATGATGCTCATGCCGGCGTCCGAGACCTCGGCGCGCGAGGGGGCGCCGGTCTTCGCCATGCCCTCCAGGATCTGGGTCGCCCAGATCACCGGCACATGGGCCGCCTCGCACAACCACAGGATCTCCTGCTGGACCTCCGACAGCCGCTCGAAACCCACCTCCACGGCCAGATCGCCGCGCGCGATCATCACCCCGACCGGGGGCCGGTGCAGACTCGCCAGCAGCAGGCGCGGCAGGTTCTCGAAGGCCCGCCGGTTCTCGATCTTGAGCACCACCCCCAGCCGCTGCGCGCCCAAGCGGTCGAGTTCGGCGTGCAACTGGGCGAGGTCCTGGGGCTCGCGCACGAAGGACAGTTGGACCATGTCGGCCAACCGGACGATCGCGGGGAGGTCGGTCAGGTCCTTTTCGGTCAGGGCGGACATGGCGAGCGGCGTGTCAGGGAAGTTGATGCCCTTCTCGGCGCGCAGCCTGGCCCCTTTGGGTCCGGTCTGGGTGATGCTGACGGTGATCCGCTCGCCATCGTTGGCGGTGACCACCCCGCCGATCTTGCCATCGTCGAACCAGACGGTGTGTCCGGGGCGGGCGAACTCGAAGGCGGTCGCGAGGGTGCAATGGACCGCTGACCTCCAGGCGCAGGCGCAGGCCCGGGGGCCGCGGCTCGACCGCCTCGGCGGGGGTCAGCCACACCCGGCCGGGGCGCGCCAGCCGACCGAAGCAATCGCGCTGCGGGGCGAGCCGCTGCACCCGACCGCTCGCCCGCAAGGTCCCGGTGCGCAGCTTGGGGTCGGCGAGATCCATGGCGACCCGGCAGTTGCGCCCGCGTGACTGTTCGGCGCGGCGCAGGTTCGCGACCATCGCCGCCCATACCGCGGGGCCATCGTGGGCGCAGTTGATGCGCATCACGTCCATTCCGGCGTCCAGCAGGTCTTGGACGAGTTGGGCATCGGTCGCCGCCTCGCTGGGCATGGTGACCACGAGTACGGACCTCCCCACCACGGCAACCGCGCGTCCCGTCGCCGGATCGGGCCGCGACGCGGGGCCACGCGCGGCCCCTGTCCAGAGCCGGCCGCTCCTGTCAGGCCGCAGGGGCATGCTTCCTGGTCTTGCGGGCGAAGCGGCGACCCAGGTCGTCGAGGCTGTCTTCCAGGCCACTGGTGGTGACATTGTGCAGCTTGGCGTACTGGTAGGCCAACAACGCGGCGGCATAGGCCTCGCTGCCGGCGGCGAGGTAGGTATCGTCGATCTTCCCAAACAGGGCCTCGATGCTGTGACGCAGCGGATAGAGGGTCTCGACGAGTTGCACGTCGGCGCGGAACTCGGCGAGGCTGAAGCTCTCCGGGAAGATCTCCGGGTGTTCCTCGGCGACCGTCAGCGCCTGGCTGACGAAGGAGCGCTTCTTTTCGCCGAACTTGGGGCTGTCGGCGCGCTCGTCGGGGTTCAGGTCGATCAGGAACGGTAGGGCCTCGGCCAGCGCCGCCAGGGCGGCCTTCGCCTGGTCGCGTTGTTCGGCGGTCAAGGTCGCATCAATCCGGTTCGAGGGCATGGGTCTTCTCCTGTATGCATCCACTGGTTAGACGTATCGCGTGCGGGGCAAAACAGTATAGGAGTCTTGCGAGGGTGTCAGGCGGTTTCTTGGCTGCGGACCGGGCCAGGTCGAGGGGTCGGCGCGACCATCAGGCCCCGGTTGGTGCGAGCTCAGGCTCAGGAAAAAAGGAACACGGCCGCACTGACCGCACAGGTCCACCGCCCATGGGGGTCACCTTCAGTGGCAGCGGTGATCGACAGACTCTCGATCACCAGATTGCTGTGCTCGTAGATGCTGCGGCGCTCGTTCCAGGCGACCTCCGGGTCCAGCTCGAGCCCGAGCGTGCTGGCGAGCATACTGGCGGCGAGGTCTTCGGCATGGTCCCCGCTCTGTGCCGCCGTTTGGCCGAATCCGTGATGTTCGGAGATGTATCCATAGCCATCGGGGTCCGCGGGTCGGGCGAGTCCGACGCTGGCATGGATCCGGCGGCCGGGCTCGTTGGTCTCGATCCGGGCCATCACACAGAAGGTGATGTCGCCGGGCTTGAGGGCCTCTACCCCGACCTCGCGGGGGATCGACAGGCAATGGGGCGGGACGATAGAAGAGACATAGACCAGGTTCTGCTGCTCGATGTCGGCATCGCGCAGCGCCAGCTCGAAGGCGGTCAGGGCGTGGCGGTGCACGCCGATGCCCCTGGTCAAGAACACGCGCACAGGTGTCGGAAACACTCTCGATTCCTCTTGGCAATAAGGGACGTGTGCTATGTTCCGTGTCATCTTAGCGACCGGCGTTTACCGAAATCATGACACCCACCTTTGCCATCCCGCCCACCTTTCTCGGCAGCACCCTGGCCCCCGCGGCGGCGCGCATCTGGGTGGCCGGCGTGCCCTTGGACCTTGGCACCACGAACCGCGCCGGGGCGCGCGAGGGGCCGCTGGCGGTGCGCCGTGCCAGCCGTATGCTGGTCGACGGCGACAACCCGGCGAATTGGCGGGACCCGCGCACGCTGGGGCTCGCGGATGTCGGCGACTTCGCCATTGCCTTAGGCGACCTCCCCGGCTCCCTGTCCCTGATCGCCGAACAGGCGGCGGCCTTTACCCACCTGGTCACCATCGGCGGCGACCATAGTATCACCTTGGGGCTGTTGCGGGCGCTGGCGCGGCGGTGCGGGCCGGTCGGAATGGTCCACTTCGACGCGCATGTCGATACCTGGCCCGACAGCTTCGGTCAGCCGCTCGGCCACGGCTCGGTGTTCTACCGGGCGATCGTCGAGGGCCTGGTCGATCCGCGGCGGATGATCCAGATCGGCATCCGCTCGCCCTGCGAGCGCGCCGTTTACGATTGGACCCTGGCCCAAGGCGTGCGCATCGTCACTGCCGAGGAGGTCCACGAGAGCGGACCGCGGGCCGTCGCCGCTGCGGTGCACGCGGTCCTTAAGTCCGGCCCGGCCTATCTCTCCTTCGACATCGATGCCATCGATCCCGGCCAGGCGCCCGGCACCGGCACCCCCGAGGTCGGGGGACTGTTCACCTGGCAGGTCATGGCGATCATCAAACGGTTGGAGGGAATCGACTTCCTGGGCATGGACTTAGTCGAGGTCGCCCCGGCCTACGACGCAGCCGAGATCACCGCGCTGGCCGGGGCCGCGGTGATCTGGCAGTACCTCTGTCTGCACCCCTGAGCCTGCTCGCAGGCGCGATGGCGGCGAGGTCGAGGCCCCGGCCGGGGACGCCGACCCGCCCGCGGGCCAACAGAGCGGCGGAAAGAGTCGCGCGGTGCTGGTATTCTCGGGCGCGGACGGGCGCGGTGTTGCCGTGCCGAGGCGGCAAGCTCCGCGGCGCGTCGCAACCGGCGCAATCGACGGGAGTTCCGGCTGAGCGCCGCGTTGGCGGCTTGCCGGATGCCGCCGGCGAAGAGCCGGGCGTTTGCCGCAACGCAGAAGTATTCGAGCCTGCCACCATATCCGGTTCGTAGCACGTTGGCGCCAATCTTTATGGGTCGATCATGAGCACAGCCGCCCGTCAATTGCTCCAGTCGTTCGCCGCGCTAGCTTAGCATGATCACCCGCAGACAACTCTTGGCCTCGTCACCGTGGCTCGTCATCAGCCCGCTGGCGCTGTCCGGCTGCTCCCCGGTGCCTGCAGCAGACAGCTACGCCGCGGTGTGCGCGGACACTTGGCGGCTGGGTGCCCGCCGTGGCCTTGACGGCGCGGTACTCGGCCGGGAACTGGTTCGTTATGCCACGCTGGCGCCCTCCAGCCACAACACGCAGTGCTGGAAGTTCGCGCTGGAGGGCAACGGCCGATCCATCGCGATCCTGCCCGATCTGGCGCGTCGCTGCCCGGCGGTGGACCCGGACGATCATCATCTCTTCGTTTCGCTGGGCTGCGCTGCCGAAAACCTGATCCAGGCCGCGCTCGCTCATGGGCTCAGGGGCGATGCCCATTTCGACCCGACAAGCGACGCGGTGCGCGTGGCGCTCGAGCCCACGCGTGCTCAGTCCTCATCCCTGTTCATGGCCATCACCCACCGGCAATCCACCCGCGGCGATTACGACGGTCGGCCGCTGTCCAGCGAAGAACTGACGCTGCTTCAGCGCGCCGGGAGTTCGCAGAACGTTCGCATGCTGCTGCTGACCGGGCGCACGGTGATGGAGCAGACGCTGGACTACGTCGTTCAAGGTAACATCGCCCAGGCGGCCGACCTCGCCTTCGTCAAGGAACTCAAGGCATGGATCCGCTAAAGTGGACCCCATGTCCAGGACAGTTTTCCCTCGAATTTAAGCTGTCGTGCCGCCGTTCATCGCAGCGGTTTGGCGCTGCCCCAGCCGCGGCGGAACCGTCGTTCACGACGGCATCCGACCAACGATCAAGAGAAGAAATTTGTTACTGTTGCGCCGCAGGCGTTCTCAGCCCGGGTCGGCGGTCGTGCGGCGCAGTGTGGGCAAAGGGTGAATGAGTGTGGGCAAGGTGGGGGCAACGCGCCCTTGGCGCGTTGTCCCCGGCTTGTCCACACGGTCGCTCGCGACATTCACGCTTTGTCCACACGGAGTCCGCCAGCACTACGCTGCCTCTCGCGCTGGCGTCGCCACCACGGGGTCTGCGCGGTCGCCGAACCGATCGACGATGCAGGCCCCGCCGCCGGTCCCCGACCGATGCACCTCATCGGGCGTGCGGTAATCCAAGGATTGGTGCGGGCGCTCCCCGTTGTAGAAAGCGAAGTACTCGGTCAGCCCGAGCAGCAGCTCGGGCAGGCTGGCATAGCCCTTGAGATACACGTCCTCGTACTTCACGGTGCGCCACAGGCGCTCGACGAAGATGTTGTCCAGCGCCCGCCCACGCCCATCCATGCTGATGTTGATGCCGGCGTCCAGGAGGACCCGTGTGAACGCCGTGCTGGTGAACTGCGACCCCTGGTCGGTGTTGAATACCGTGGGCCGGCCGTGGACCCGCAGGGCGTCTTCCAGGCAGTCCACGCAGAAACCCGCCTCCAGGGTGTTGGACAGCCGCCAGGCCAGCACGCGGCGCGAGTACCAGTCGATGATGGCGACCAGATAGGCGAACCCGTGTGCCAGGCGGATGTACGTGATGTCGGTGCTCCACACGTGGTTGGGGCGCGTGACCGCCACCCCGCGCAGCAGGTACGGGTAGATCTTGTGCTCCGGGTGGGGCTTGCTGGTCGCCGGTCCGGGCGCCATGCCGGCCAGACCCAAGACGCGCATCAGCCGCTGCACGTGCTTGCGGTTCACCGTGTGGCCTTGCTTCTGGAGATAGATCACCATGCGCCGGCTGCCATAAAATGGATGCCGCGTGTACTCCTCGTCGATCAGGCTCAGCAGCCGCAGGTCCAAGGCGTCCACGGCGGCGCCCGCCGACGCCGCGTAGACCCACGAGCGTGCCACCCCCGCCAAGGCACATTGGCGGCTGAGCGCCAACGCATCCTCACGCACGAGCCACGCGCGCCGGGTGCTCACAGGCTCAGTCCGGACTTTTTTTTCAACCAGTCCAGTTCCATCTTCAGCCGGCCGATCTCGCTGTAGAGACGCTCGGGCTCCGCCTGCTCGTCCACTTTCTGGCGTCCACGCTTGGTTTCAAACAGCGTCCCGGCCTGCTCCAGGATCTCCTTCTTCCACTGCCCCACCTGGGCTGGATGGACCCCATGATCCTGACCGATCTCGTTCGTCGTCTTGACCCCGCGGATCGCCTCCAGACCAACTTTGGCCTTGAAGGATGCCGTGTACGTCTTGCGCTTCGCTTCGCCCATTCTGACATGCCCCTTTTGGTTCGACGGGAGCTTAAATTGCTGTCCGGTTTTCAGGGTCCACTATA
>NZ_CAIKKU010000721.1 GCF_903828115.1 uncultured Thiodictyon sp.
ATTATCGTAAAACCCTGGATTCTCTCGCACCCTAAATTGCATCGCTTGTCCGATTACGATTACGACAACGACAACGACAACGACAACGACAACGATGGTGTTTGTGTTTAAGTTGTTCTTGACTTGTTGCTCACCTATCAACCGCCCGCCAGCCGGCCTCCCGATAGACCTCCAGGAGGCGCGGCAGCACCGCCTCCGGGGTATAGCGGGCGGCAATCGTCGCCTGCGCCGCGCGGCTGCACGCGGCCCGGCCCGCCGCATCCAGGTCCGCCCAGGCGCGCACCGCCGCGGCGAAAGCCGGCAGGTCGAGCGGCGGCACCAGCCAGCCGTTGCGCCCCGCGTCGATCAGGCCCGGCAGACCGCCGACCGCGAAGGCGGCCGCCGGCACCCCGTGTGCCATCGCCTCCAGGGCGGCCATCGGCAGGCCCTCATGACGCGACGTCATGCACAGCAGCCCGATCTCGCCCCAGAGCGGCGCCATCGCGGGCTGCTGGCCGGCGAAGCGCACCCGCGGGTAGGCGGCCTGCAGCTCAGCACGCAGGGGACCGTCCCCATAGACCACGAACTCCACCCCCGGCGCCTGCCCGCTGAGGCGGCAGAACAGGTCGGGGCCCTTCTCGAAACTCAGCCGCCCGACGAACGCGGCCTCCCGCGGCCACCGCGTCGGCCCCGCCGCCAAGGGCACGAAATTGTCGATCACCCGGGTCCGGCGGGGCAGCCGGTCGGCGATCGGCCGACTCACCGCCACGATGCCGCCGGCGAGCCCGGCGGTCGCCCGGTCCAGGATGTTGTAGTAACGCACCATCCCCGGACCCGGTTCGCCGGCATGGTAGGTACTCACGCAGGGGAACCCCCCCAGGCGGGCCGCGACCCGGCCGAAGACACCCACCTTATAGCCATGGGTGTGCAGCAGCCCGGGCGGCGCCGCGGCCAGGGCGGCGCGCAGGCCCCGCCAACCGCCCGCGAGTACATCGCAGGCGATCCCCTGCCCGGCCAGCGCCGCCGCCATCGGGTGGGGGCCGTGGTCCTTGAGAAAGACCACCCGTACCGGCATATTGCGGCCGTGCAGGGCGGCGGCCAGGGTCAGCACATGGGACTCGACCCCGCCGAAACTGCGGCTGTTCAGCAGCAGCCAGATGGCCCCCGGGGCGGCCGGGCTCATGGCCGCACCAGCGCCGTCCGGTCGGACCGGTCAGTGCCCACCGGGGCCGCTGATAGGCCCAGGCGATCGTAACGATATTTATAATCCATTTTCCGAATCATTCCCCCTTCCGTATAGTGCACGACATGGGCGGGGTCATCCCGCGCCGAGACTTGACGAGCCGCGGCTCAGCAACCCCTTATCAACCCAGGAGACCTCAGAAATGTTAGAAGATCGTACCGGAAAGCGCGTCCCTCAGGTAGTGTTCCACACCCGCCAGGGGACCGAGTGGGTGGACGTGACCACCGACCAGGTGTTCGCCGGCAAGACCGTCGTGGTCTTCTCCCTGCCGGGGGCCTTCACCCCCACCTGCTCCTCGTCCCATGTACCGCGCTACAATCAGTTGGTCCCGGCCTTCAAGGCGGCGGGGGTCGACACGGTGGTCTGCATCTCGGTCAATGACACCTTCGTGATGAACGAGTGGCAGAAGGCCCAGCACGCGGGCGCCATCACCTTCCTCCCGGACGGCAACGGCGAATTTACCGCCGGCATGGGGCTCCTGGTCGACAAGGCGGACCTGGGCTTCGGCAAACGCTCCTGGCGCTACTCCATGCTGGTGCGCGACGGGGTGGTCGAGCACATGTTCATCGAGCCGGACCTGCCGGGCGACCCCTTCCAGGTCTCCGACGCCGACACCATGCTCGCCTATGTGGCGCCCAAGGCACCCAAGCCGCTCGACGTGACCATCTTCGCCCGCGACGGCTGCCCCTTCTGCGCCAAGGCCAAGGCCGCTCTGCAACAGGCCGGCATCGCCTACGAGGAACTGGTGCTGAACCGCGACTACACCGACGAGACCCTGCGCGCCGTCGCCAAGGCGTCCAGCGTACCCCAGGTCTACATCAACGGCGAGTTGATCGGCGGGTCCGACAAGCTGGCCGAGTGGCTGGCCAAGCGCGCGGCCTGACGGAAGCAGGTTTCTCACCAAGATACAAAGACGCCAAGGGCATTGGGTTCGCTATCAGCGGTGCGCCGTTCACCCCCGGGATCGACTGGCGCGCACCGCGACTTCGTTCTTGATGCCCCGCGTCTTTGCGTCTGCGCGTGAGCAAATCCCCAAATACCCCGGAGCACCACGCAATGAGCCAACACTTCGATCTGATCGCCATCGGCGGCGGCAGCGGCGGCCTGGCGGCGGCTGAGCAGGCCGCCCAACTGGGGCGGCGGGTCGCGGTCATCGACCCGGGACCCCTGGGCGGCACCTGTGTCAACCGCGGCTGCGTGCCCAAGAAGGTCATGTGGTACGCGGCGCAATTGGCCCAGGCAGTGCGCGACGGCGCGGGTTTCGGCGTGCGCACCAAGGACCAGTCTTTCGACTGGTCGACCCTGGTCGGCGGGCGCAACCAGTTCGTCGAGCGCATCAACGACTACTGGGACGGCTATGTAAAGCAGGAAGGCATCACCGACATCAGCGGTCATGCGCGCCTGGTCGATGCCCGCACCGTCGAGGTCGAGGGCAAGCGCTACAGCGCCGACCATATCGTGATCGCCACCGGCAGCCGCCCCCTGGTCCCGCGGATGCCCGGGGCCGAGTTGGGCATCACCTCCGACGGTTTCTTTGAACTCGCGCAGCAGCCGCGGCGCGTCGCGATCATCGGCGGCGGCTATGTCGGCGTCGAGTTGGCGGGCGTACTGCGCGCGCTGGGCTCCGAGGTGACCGTGGTCGCCCTGGAGGAGCGGGTCCTGTGGCTCTTCGACCCGATGATCGGGGAGGCCCTGGCCCAGACGATGAGCCGGGAAGGCATCCGCCTGGGTCTCCAGTTCGAGGTCGCGGCGCTGGAGCGCCGCGCCGACGGGCTGGCGCTGATCCCGCGCACCGGCGAGCCGCTGACCGGTTTCGACACCATCATCTGGGCCGTCGGCCGGGCGCCCAACAGCGCCGACCTGGGCCTGGAGGCGGCCGGGGTCGAGGTCGCGCCCAACCGACTGATCAAGGTCGACGCCTTCCAGAACACCAACGTGGCAGGCCTCTATGCCATCGGCGACGTCACCGGCCGCGAGCCGCTGACCCCGGTCGCCATCGCCGCCGGCCGCCGCCTGGCGCGGCGCCTGTTCAACGGCGAGACCGAGCTGAAACTCGACTACGACAATGTCCCCACCGTGGTCTTCTCCCACCCGCCGGTCGGTCGGGTCGGTCTAACCGAGCCGGAGGCCCGCGCCCGCTACGGCGACACCCTGACCGTCTACGAGACCCGCTTCACCCCCATGCGCTATGCGCTCAACGAGCACGGCCCCGAGACCGCCATGAAGCTCGTCTGCACCGGTCCCGAAGAGCGCGTGGTCGGCATCCATCTCATCGGCGATGGGGTCGACGAGATGCTCCAGGGCTTCGCCGTGGCGCTCAAGATGGGCGCCACCAAGGCGGATCTGGACGACACCGTCGCCATCCATCCGACCAGCGCCGAGGAACTGGTAACGCTGAAGGTCCCGGTACGGCGGCCCGGCGATGCCCTTCCCTAAGGGAGGCGGGGCGGCCCGCCCGTCGTTGTCGTTGTCGTAATCGTGG
>NZ_CAIKKU010000722.1 GCF_903828115.1 uncultured Thiodictyon sp.
GGGGTGCGGCGCTCCCAGGGCGCGGCTAAGCCCTCCCGAATTGCAGCGCGAAGGCCGCCTCGATCGCCTCCAGTCGCTCGCAGCCGGCGAAACTCAGGGCGGCCGGGTCATTGGTGTAGACGCGCTCCGCGGGGTGCTGGGCCAGCTTGGCCGCCACCCAGTCCGCCGACCCCGCCGCGGCGCACTCGCGGAAGAAGACGCCCACTGTCTGTCCCCGTCGGTTGGAACCCAGCAGCACCACGCCCAAGGGTTCCCGATAGAGCCGTGCGATGTCCAGGCCGAGCAGGTAGGCGAGGCTCTCCACCAAGTCCACCTCACAGGGTTGGGCCGCGCCGCCCCCATCCGCCCGTCGCAACTGGTAGCCGAAGGGTGAGCCGAAGCGCTCGATCGCGCAATACAGGCCGCGCGAGGCGCGGTCCAGGCGGTAGCGCAGGGCGAGCGCCGGGTCATCGAAGGGGAGGTCGGCGGTGTCGCCCGCGGTCTGCTCGGTGTCCAGACTCTCGAGACTGTCATCGTATTGTTCAAAGGATTGAACGCGCACGAACGCGCCGGGACCCGCGTTGCCGATCGGTCGGCCCTTCAGCCAATCCACCGCGAAGGCAACCTTTTTCACCCGCGGGACTATCATCGCCTCCAGGTTGTGGCTCGCCTCGACCGCCAACCACTTGAACCCGATCCCGGCCTTGTGGTTCAGTCGCATCACCGCGTGGGCAGTGGTGCCGCTGCCCGCGAAATAGTCGAGCACGAGGTCGCCCGCGCCCGCCGCGTAGGGGATCAGTTCCTGTAGCAGGGCCGGGGCCTTGGGGTTCTTGAAGCGCTGCGCCTCCCCGAAGAGATTGGTCAGGTCGTTGGCCCCGGAGCGGCCGTCGATCTCGATGACGCTGGGGAGCTTGGCCTCGTACTCGTGTGCATAGACCTTGAGTTCAATGAGCTTCGTCTCGTCCTCGCCGAAGAGGATGCGATCTTCCGCCAGGAGTCTCTTCAGCGTTTCCTCTGGGAACCGATAGCCCATGAGCGGCTGTTTGCAGGGTTTCTTGGTCCGCGGGTGCAGCACATCGTAGCGATACCCCTCTCTCCCAGGGTTGTGGACACTTTGACTTCCGGTATAGACCCCTCCCGCATCAATGTACTTGTAACGATCCAGTGGACCCAGAAAGACTTTGTTACCCTTGAACCATTGCTGATAGGCGCTGCGCAAGGCGGCGGTGTCGCCGTGCCGCTCAAGCAAGTCGCGGCCCAGTTTTACAAGTAACTCCTTGGCATCCGAATAGGGGTTCTTCCACTCCGATTCCAGCGTCCCGCGGTTCTTCGCGAAGCACTCGACATACTCGTGCTCGACGGCGATATTGGTCGGATTGTTGTCCGTAACGTTCTTCCAGACGATAGTCCCCAGGGCATTGCCTGACCCGAGGGTCTGCTCCAGTAAGGTTCGCAGCCGGGGATACTCGTTTTGGTCGATGCTGGAGAACAGGACCCCGGCCGGCTTGAGCGTTTCGGCGCCCAGGCGCAATCGGTCCTCGATCATCGCGAGCCAGGAGGCCGATTGATAGGAGTCCTTGTACGCGAAACCATCCCCGCCCGTGTTGTAAGGCGGGTCGATATAGATGAGCTTTATCCGTTCGCGGTACTTCTCGTGCAGGAGATTGAGCGCCTGCCAGTTGTCCGAGTGGATGGCGAGGCCGTCCAGGGCCTGGTCCAGCGGGGTCGCGGCCGTCACCGCCTCCAGCAGTGACCACTTGAAGGCGTCGGGGAAGCGCCCGGTATCGACCGGGAGCGGGAGATAGCGGGTCGCGGTCGCGGTCAGCAGATCGCCCGGGGTGGTGCGGCGGCAGGCGTTCGCGTCCGGGTAGTCACCCAGCCCGAGCGCCGTCCACTCCGCGCGTTGGCCCGCGATGATGGCGTCGATGTGTCCCGCGAGCCAGGCCGGGGCGTGCCGCTCCAGCCGGTCCAGGGTGATGACGTAGCGTGTCGACAGAACCAGCTTTTTCTTCTCCCACAGGGCCTTCTGGAAGTTTTCCAGGGCCGCGAGGAAGGCGATGATCTGGGCGCCGACGGTGCGTAGGATCCGCCCGACCTTGAGTGCCCGCCCCGGCAGGCTCGGGGCGGCGGCGTCGGCCAACAACTGATCCAGGTCCAGGACTTCGGTCTTGATGAAGAGGTCCAGATCCTCGGTCAAGGCCTCGCCCAGGCGTTTGTGGATGAAGAAATCGCTCTGGTTGCGGGCGATGAAGCGGTTGAGCCAGCGGCGGATCTCGGTGCTGGTGGTGGCCCCGCCCCCGGCGCCGGCCGCCAGAATTGCGGCGACGATCTCCTCCCTCTGCTTGTCGTTTTGGGCGCCCTTACGGTAGTGCAGGGCGACGCGGATGACCTCGCCCTGCGCGGAAATGGCGGCGAGCGCGTAGTGGGCCTTGTCGCCGGGCTTCAGGGTCGCGCGGGTCGCCTGCAGGCCCACGGGGTCCACGGTGAAGCACAGGCGCCGACCGTTGCCCAGGCGTACCGGGAAGTCGCTGAAGCTGTCGCCGGACTTGATGTAATACATGTCCTGCGTGGCCCAGTGGAACTCGGTGTCCTCGCCGGTGGAGCGCAGATAGCGGGCGCCGCCCTTGCCGTAGCGGCGCTCCACGATGAAGTCGCCGTCCTGGTAGTGGCGCGAGAAGAACTGGTAGAGCCGGTTCAAGACCTCGGCGCGGTCACTCTCGCCGGTCTGGTGGCCGGCGCGGGCCTCGGCCAGCGCCCGGTACTGGGCGACCTGCGGCTTGAGCAAGGGGGTCAGTCCCAACTGGTTGAGTGCTGCGTCGCGCTGCTGCCGGGTCATGCCGGGGGTGAGACCCAGGTCCTGCCCCAGGCCCTTGAGGCGGTCTTCCTCCTGCGCCTGTGCTTCGTGCCCCGCCGCTGCAAAGGCGTCGTCCAGGAGTTCGCACAGCCGCCCGCCATGCAGCGCGGGGCCGTCCGGGCCGGGGCCCAACTCCCCGAGAAAGCCCCGGACCTCCCGGTTGTGGCGGCGGATGATACGGTAGAGCCCGAAGTCGAGCGACTGCGCCTCGTCGAGCTGAAAGAGTTCCGCCATCAGGGCGATGAAGCGGGTCTCCGCCTGGGTCCTGGGGGTCGGCAGGGTGGGTAGGCCGTGCGCTTGGGTCACCGGTCAGTCCTGTGGGCAAAAGGCGGTGGCCCATTTTGCCTGCAATCGTGGATCAGTGCCGAAGCGCGATTGTCCCCGAATCTCGAGCGGTCGTTCTTGAACCGTTACTGATCTGCCCTCCAGGTCAACTCCTCCCCGTCCGGCGGCGGTGAGTCTCCCCGCCCGGGCCCCTGCGGGCGCCGCGGCGGCCCGGGCCGCCCTAGCACCGGCCGGGAGAAACCGTCCCAGCCCCAGCGCAGCCAACTGAGCAGGCGCAACGCGAGCCACAGGGCCCAGGCGAGCATGAGGGCGCGATAGACCCAGATGGGCACGCTGATCACCCAGATCGGGGGCAGGGGGCCGGTGGTGCGGTCCTGATACCACTGGAGCAGCCCGTTGCCGGAGCCGTTGCCCATGATCTGCATGGCGGGCGCCCCCAGCAGGCCTTGCGAGACGGCGCCGATCAGACCGGCCCCGGCGGCGACTGTCAGCACCGCCAGGGCGACCTGGACCAGGTTAAAGCGCCGGCGCGGCGTCTGCGTAGGCAGTTGTCGGCGCAGGCCCAGGGCCAGCAGCCAGCCGGCCACCAGCACCAGCACCCAGATCTGCGCCAGGCTGAGCCCGATGCCGAGCAGCAGCCAGTCGTGGGTCTTGAGTGGCGTGAGCCGCAGGCGCCCGAGCGCTGCCGCGAGCCCGGCCAGGATGAGGAGTACGCCCCAGAACAGGACCACCGGGCCGATCCGCGGGCCGCCGGTGAAGAGCACCCAGCGCCCCTGCGGTAACCGCAGCGCGAGGGTCACATTGACCGCCGGGCTGTTCAGGTCCGGCAGCCCCGGGGCACTGCGCAGACCCATCTCCTGAGGTTGGCGCCACTGGACCAGGATGGACTGGTGCCCCGGCACCAGGGGTAGCTCCAGGGGGGCCCCGGGCCCGGGCAGGGGCAGGTCCAGCAGGCCGGCCTGCAAGCGGGTCGGCACGGCCTCCGGCGGCAGACGGATGGGGTGCAGGCCACCCTGGGTGGCGCGCAGTTCCAGGCGCAGTTCGCCCTCGCCGGTGCGCCGCCCCAGGGTCATGCGCAGGTCCACCCGCTCGAGTGTGAGGGTGCGCCCGGGCACCGCGCCCGGCCGGGTGAGGGTCAGGTCCAGGGTCTCGCCCGGCAGGGGCCGCCAGGTGGGCTGCCAGCGGTCGGCGGCCGCGGCCTGCTGGATCGGCGCCGGACCGCTCCAGTCCAGGTGCCAGCGGGGGCTCAGCGCCAGTGACCAGGACTCGGTGAGCCGCGGGTCGGTGACCGCGGTGAGGCGCAGGGTTGCCGCCGGCTCCAGGGTCGAGGCCCAGGCGAACTCGGTCTCGCCGGGGGCCAGGTTGACCAGCACCCGTGCCTCCTGGATGGCGAGCCCCGGGGTCTGGACCGCTTCCCCGGGCAGCAGCGCGACCGGCAGGGAGACCGGGAACTCGGCCGGCGACAGGCGCCGGACCCGGGTCTGCACCCGCCAGTCGAGGCCGATCCGCAGACCCCGTTCGACCCGCAGCAGGGGCGGCAGGGCACCCTGGTTCAGAGGGCCGGCCGCCGCGCCGTCCCCACCGGAGAGGCGCAGCAGGCGCACCTGGGGACCAGGCAGGCCGCCGCTGTCCAGACCCTCCAGGGTCCAGCCGTCCAGGGTGGCCTCGAGCTGCCGGGGCCGCAGCGGGAAGGGGATCTCGACCTGGGTGCGCTCCGGCAGGGGGCCGGACAGGTCCAGACGGTGGCGCCCGGCGGGCAGCGGGACCAGGAGACGGTCGTCGCTGCCGCGGCGCAGTCCGTCGACCGGGACGCCGTCCAGGTCGACCTGGGTGGGCAGCCAGCCGCCAGCCCCTCCCGGTACCGCCGCGGCCACCGCGGCGGCAGCGTCCAGGGTCAGGGTGAGGCGCAGCCAGTGGGGTTGCGCGCTCAGGGAGAGGCTTGGCAGGTCCACGCAGTCCGGCAGGCAGTCCGGGGGGGCGAGCAGGCGGGCGCGCAGTTCCTCCAGCAGCGCGGTGCCGGGCAGGTCGGCGGCACGCGCCGGGGCGGCGCCCGGCCCGGCCAGACCGGCGGCCCCCAGCAGGGCGGCCAGGACCAGGGGCGGGAGCGGCGGGAGCATCAGGCGCAGTACGGACTCCGGGGCGAGTTTGGTTACCGGTTCCACCGCCGGTTCGGCGCTCCGCGCGGGCGACGGCGCGGACACGGGTTCCGACGGGGGTTCCGCCATCGCTTCCGATCGCGGCGCCGACGGCGCCGGTGGTGTCGCGGCGTCCGGCGGCGGCGGGGCTGGGCGGCCGATCAGTCCGGCCACCCGCAGCCCCAGCAGGACCGTGAGCAGGGCCCCGAGGAGTGACCACCAGAGGTGCCACGCGGGGCTCAACAACCACAGGCGCGCGTCCTCGCCCGGCGTCACCGGCCCGCTCCAGGCCAGCTCGAAGCGGTTCCACTGCCAGTCCGGGACCCCGGGGCCGCTCTGCATCACCGCGTCCGGGTCCGGCCGATCGGTTGGCGGGGGGGGCGGGGCCGTCGCTGGGCCCCGCCGTCCGCTTTCCTTGCTGGTTACGGCCGTGCCGCCCATGACGGCGAAATCGGTCGCGTCGTCGCTCGTGGCCGGGTCGCCCGCCGGGGTGCCTTGCGGCTCCGCCAGGGACTCGAACTGGGACTGGGGTGCGCCCGGGGGCATGGCGGGAGCCGGGGCGGACGCCAGGGCGGGCGGCCGTTCGACCGTGCGGCGCGCCGGCGCGCCGAGCGCACCCGCGCTCGTGCCCAGCCCGACCATGGGGCGCTCCAGGTGCGGATAGAGCCCGGTGCGGACCTGGGCCGCGAGGAAGGGCAACCCGATCAGGAGCAGTGCCGCCAGGGCCAGTCGCCGGTACCACTCGACCAGACCGCGAAAGCGCCCCAGGGCGACCCCTGCTGGGTGCCGCGGCAACTGCCGCAGGAGGGCGACGGCGATCAGCACATTGACCCACACCAGGCGCGGGGCGTCCGCGACCTGCCAGGTCAGCACCAGGGTCAGGCCGGCGAGCAGCCCCCAGGGGGTGCCCCACAGGCGCCCGCTACCCAAGGCCAGGAGCAGGACCAGAAAGAGGTCGAGCAGGGTCCAGCGGCCGATCCAACTGTCGGGGAGATTGTCGGTTCCGGAGGCCGCGAGCAGGTCCCAGCCGGGGGGCAGCCAGAGGTGCGCGCGGCTGCCGGCGAGCTCCAGTCCCCAGCCGGTGGCGGGGATGGTCTTGGGGTTGTGCGGCGCGTCCGCCGCGAGGCGGCTGTCGGCGACCAGGTCGAGCCGGCCGCGGCGTACCTCGACCCCGGGCGGGTCGCCCGGCGCCAGGCGGGTGATGAGCCGCGGTTCCCCGTCCACCGCGACCCGGCCCAGGTCCAGCGGCGGCAGGGCGGTGAGCCGCCAACTGCGGGTGAGCTCGCCGCTGATGCGGTCACGCACGCTGAAGGCCCCGCCGGCCAGGTCCAGCCACAGGTCGCGCTCCAGGGTGAGCCGATCCGGACCCGGGTCGGGGTTGCCGCGGCGCCGCTCGACCAATGTCAGTGACTCCCCGCCCGCCAGGCGCCACGCCGGCAGGTCGGACCAGTCCGCCGGGACCCCGGCCTGACGCGGGTCCGCGGGCGCCGGACCGCGCACCTCCACCTGGCGCAGGCCGGGCCGGGCGGCGAAGGACCAGACTTCAAGCGCCGGCCAGGGTGCGGGGGGGGTGCCCCGGGTCAGCGCGCTCACGGCTCCGCCGACCTGAGCCTCGACCTCCAGGACCCAGTGGCCCGGGCGTGCCTGCACCCACAGGGCGCCGTCGGGGTCGAGGCGCGAGGGCAGGGGGCTCTGCACCCGCAGCGGGATGGTCCCCGGCAGCAACACCGGTCCGAGCAATACCTGGCGCGCGCGCCCGGCCACGTCCAATTCCAGGCGGGTGGTCACCCGCAGCGGCAGGTCGTCGTCGATCCGGCGGTAGACCTGGAGGGTCAGGCGGTCACCGTCCTGTCCCTCGGTCGCGAGCGGCTCGCCCAGCCACAGACGCCCGCCCCGGTCCAGTCGGGGGAAGGGTACCGGGGCCCCATCCAGGACCAGGGACAGCAGGCCGATTTCAGCCGGCAGGCTCAGCCCGTCGGGGGGGCTGCGCCATTGAAACTGCCCGGTGAGGACGTGCGTGCCCGGGGTCAATTGCACCGCCGGCGCCCCGTCGCGCAGCACCACCGGCAGCGGTTGATCGCCGTCGCGCAGCCCCTGGGGCCAGGTCTCGGTGTCGCCGGGCAGGGTGACCCAGCTCTGCGCGTAGACCTGCCAGCGCTGCGTGAAGGAGCCGCCGCGCTGGTTCAGGTCGAGTTCAAGCCGCCCCGGCCAGGCGCAGACGCGGGCACCGGTCGGGGTCGGGTTGCCCCGGTCCGGGGCCCCGGCGTCGAGCGGACAGGTCCGTTGGTCCTGCGGGTGCAGCACCCAGGGTACCCAGGCCCACAGGTCCGGCGGTACCGCGGGTTCGGACGGGGCCGCGGCCACGGGGAGCGCGGCACACAGGAAGATGAACGAGCACAGGATCAGGCGCATGGCTGGGGCCGCCGTGGGACTGGGGTATGCCTAGTGTAGCCAAATCGTGGTGCGGACTGGTCGGTATGAACAATCGGCGGCCAGGTCCCATCAGTGATCGGCGGTGCCCAAGTACGGGCAATCCGGACTACCCCCCGTTCGTCGGAAATCGAGTCATCCGCCTGTGGATATCGCGGCTGTCTGCTATAAAAGTGAACTACGTCACAGTTTCCGAATCCTCGGAGGGTTGCGTGAATCCGAAACTTGCCAGGATCCTGGCCCGGTTCGCCGCGTCTGCGGCCTTCTCGTTACTCGCCCTGTCCGCTGCCCGGGCAGACCTGATCGCCAACGGCGACTTCTCTGCTTCCACCGACCTGGCCGGTTGGACGGCCGAGTTCACCATCATCGGTGAGCCCACGCACAACTACGCCCAACTCGGCACCGACGGCGAACCCCGGCGCACCCTGTCGCAGACCTTCAGCCTCCCGGCGCTGCCCGCGACCCTCGGCTTCGACTTCAGCTTCCACACCACGGCCTCTTCCGTAGGCGACATCCCCGGCGGCGTCTTCCCCGACTCATTCGCCGCCTCCTTGATCACCACCGGCGGCGATTTCCTCGACATCCTGGTCGTGGACCTGGCGGGTGCGGACGCGTAACCCTCTGCCAACCGGGAGTGGGCCACCGGCGCACTGCCCATCCTGGTCGATCTGGACCCCGGCATCGCCATACCCGACTTCCCGCTGTTCGTCACTGGAAGCGCCTACTCGGGGCGCATCACGGTGTGGCTTCCCGACGCGATCCTGGGTCAAGACGCGACCCTCTATTTCGATCTGTATGACCAAGCCGACAATGCCTCGACCATCGCCGGCATCGACAACGTCTCTGTGCAGCCAGCCCGCGCGGCCCCCGCGCCCGCGACGCTCGGCTTGCTGCTCGTCGGGCTGGCCGCAGGCGCCGCCGCGCGCCGCACGGTAAACGCAACGGCTAATCAGCATGGGCGCGGAGCACACGCGGGCGGGACCGGGGTATGTGGGCGCGGGCGGGACGGGGCATTCGCCCCGTCCCGAACCTTGACACTGGTGGCGAATCCCTCCGTCCGCTCAGGCAGCCCCTTGCAGGGCGGCAAACCGTGAACACCGGGTGGGAGCGATGGGCGTCCCCGCCAACCAGTCGACGAC
>NZ_CAIKKU010000723.1 GCF_903828115.1 uncultured Thiodictyon sp.
CTATCCTTTTCAAAGCATAGTCCGGTTGACCATAGTTTATTTTATTCACCAGGCTTCTCTTACACGCTCCGAATATATTTTTACCGCTGCTAAAATTATATCAAATTCAATGGCCTATTGCAATTTAACAAAGTAGAATTAAGGACCAATGAACGTCAGCGACCTCTCTATCCCGGATGATGCCGACCACGGGGCCCGTCTTGCCCACGCCCGCTGGGCGGACCCCGAGTACGTCGCCGATCGCTACACCTACCGGGAGGGCGACATCTGGCTTGGCCGCTGTCCCCATGATCCCAACCGTGCTATCGGCCACCGGGACGACCGCCACGTTTTCCTCTGCGCCGAAACCCGCTCCGGCAAGGGCCGCGCCTTTCTGGTCAACAATCAGGTCCTTTGGCCCGGCTCCCTGATCGCCATCGACCCCAAGGGCGAGGCCGCTCTCATCGCCGCCGCCCGCCGCGGCCCCGGCAGCGCGCACTGCGAAGGTCTGGGCCAGGAGGTCTATATCCTGGACCCAAGCGGGATGGACCTGCCGCCCGAGTTGGACCGGTTCCGCGCCCATTTCAATCCGCTCGCCGCCCTGCGCGCGAACGATCCGCAATTGGTCGAGAAAACCAGGCGGGTCGCCAAGGCCATCTGCGAGGTCCGGGGTGGCGAGGCGACCGTCTGGGACGAGCGCGGCCGAAACCTGGTTGCCAATGTCATCCGCCATGTCGTCACCGCCCCGCGCCAGGACTTCGAGGAATACGGCCTGCCCCGCGATCTCACCACCGTCCGGTCGCTGATCCTCGCCGGGCATCGCGGGCTCGCCAAGCGCACCGACGAGCACCATCGCGCCAAGGCCGCCGCGGAGGGGAAGATTGCCAGACCGGCGGACCCCTTCGATCTTCTGTTCGAGCAAATGGCCGCCAACCCCGCCTGCAACGGCGAGATCGCACTCGGCGCCCATGACATGCTCAGCTACTTGCGCGGTCATGTCGAAGGATTCCAGAGCGTGCGCTCCGCCGCCGCCCGGCAACTGGAGTTTCTGGCCGGTTACGGCATGTGCAAGACGGTCACGGCCACCGGTGCCCGTGATGACGGGACCGGCGAGACTGTCGCCTATCCCCGCACCTTCCAGGTCCAAGACCTGAAGAACTCGTGTATCAGTGTCTTTCTCTGCGTGAAACAGGCCGATTACGAATCCTTCAAGCCCTGGCTGCGCGCCATGGTCGAGGTCCTGATCGACGGGATGACGCAGCGCGAAGGTCTCGGGAAAAGCGGCCAGCGCGTGCTGTTCTGTATCGACGAATTCGCGAGCCTTGGCGAAATGGAACGTATCGCCACGGCCAGCGACATCATTGCCGGGGCCGGCGTCAAGCTGTTGCTCGCCGTCCAGCGCCTCGGCCAACTCAAGAAGCACTACGGCGAGGCATGGCAGACCTTTATCGCCTCCGCCGGCGCCCAGATCTGGTTCGGCGCCGAGGAGATGGAGACTCGCGAATTCATCGAGCGCTCGCTTGGCAACACCGAGGTCACCATCTACGAGGATTCCATTGCCATCGGCCGCGGCACCTCGGTCGCCAAGGGCGTCAGCGAGGTCTACACCCACACCAATAGCCTCGCCACTACCGACACCACCGGGCAGAGCCGCACCCATGCGGACAGCCGGTCCCGTGCCGACGGCGTCCAAGAACAGCATAGCCATACCGATAGCCGCAATGACGGCACCACCCGTGGCGGATCGGAGTCCCGCGGCACCACCAATACCCGTGGTGAACGGAGCGGCCGGGGCGGCGCCAGCGGCTCGAACTGGAACTACGGCACCAACGACGGGCGCACCGCCGGTAAAGACTACGGCCCCTACATTCTGTTTGAACCTTGGGAACATACCACCAATCGCGGCAGCAACTCCGGCCGCAACCGCTCGCGCGGCGGCAGCCGCCAGGACTCCTGGTCGAGTGATACCACCGATAGCCAATCCACCAATCAAGTCCATTCCACCAACTACAGCGAGAACAGCAGCCAGGGATATAGCGATACCCGCGGCGGCGGCACCAGCCGAATCGACACGGCGGGCACGAGCGATGCCCGGACGGACAGCACGAGTCGGGCGCAGACGACCGGCACCAGCGATGCCCACGGCCGCGGCACCAGTCATGTCGATGCCAGCATCCAGAACCAGACCGCGACACGCAGCCAGCGTCGCCACGTCATCCCATTGCTCAGCGCACTGGAGGCCAAGCAATACCTGCGATCCTTCCCCGAATCCGATCGCGAGCACGCCGCCTTTCCCGGTCTCGCCCTGATCATCCTCAGCGGCGAGCCGCACCCCTTTTTCGTGCGCAAGGCCAACCACGACCAAGACCCCTTCTTCGTCCGCAAATTCAATCCGAATCCAGTCCACTCCTTCGTGCCGTTCGATGAGCAGCCGTTGCTGGGATGGCAGATTACGGAAGCGCACTTCTTTTCGGTGCATATTCCAGAGCCGCTCGTTACAGATTGGCTCGGCGTCGAAGTGACCTTACCGCAATCCCTGTTCAAGAACGCGATCATCGACAAAGGGATGCCAGTCCTGGCCGTATTGGCGGATGCGGCAGATGAATGGCACACCCAGCCGCCAGCCTATGGTGTGAAGGCCCCGGTGCCACTCAAGGTGCTGAATCTTGAAGAGGGCGAATCCCGACAGCAAGGTCGCCTGATGCAAGTCCGCGCCCAAACTGCCCAATTGTCGGCGAACTGGCGGGAGGACTTCGCGAGCGCCTTGTGGGCGCGCTGGTTCGAGGCGCGGAACGCGGAGATTGAGCGGTGCCGGGAGATCGAGGCGGAGCGCCGACGGCAAGAAGCCGAGCGAAAAAGAGCGGAGCAGGCGCGCGAGGCGGAGCGCCGACGGCAAGAAGCTGAGCGAAAAATGGCTGAGCAGGCGCGTGAAGCGGAACGCAAGAGAGCGGAGCAGGAAGCAATCGCGGAGCGAAGAAGGACCGAGGAAGCGCAGGAACGAGAGCGAATCCGACAGGCCGAGATCGCGGCGATCGAACAACGAATTGCTGAGCAAGAGGCCAAGATAAAGGCGCAAGAGGGGCTTGTTGCGGATTGCCGCGCCAAACTGGTCGCGGTCGCTGGACGCCGGGCTGACCTATGGTTGGACGATGGCGAAGATCGACTCATTGGCGCCGTCTTGACAATAGCGCTATCCTGCGCACTGGTAGCCGGAATGGTATACCAGAGCTTCTGGGGCGGCGTCGGTGCATTCATCGCGGGCCTCATTCTCGCGGTCGGGTTCCTTTTTCTCGTGGGGCTCTTGCAGAAGCTCTATTGCGAACGGGAATGGGGCGAGACTGAGGAGCAACTTTCTCTCAAGGCAAGTGCGTTGCGCAGTGAACTCGAAGGTTTCAAGAAATCTCTTGAATCCCTGCGCGAAAAACTGCACGAACTTCTGGGGGGACTGGGCAAGTATGGGGGCCGGGAGGTTCTGGAATCTGAGATCTGCCGGCCCGAGATCACCGGGCTTGAACGGCGAATTGCGGACCAAGAGGCCAAGATAGCGGGACAGGGGGCGCTTGTTGCAGATTGCCGCGCCAAACTGGTCGCGGTCGTTCGGCGTCGGGATCGTTTATGGCTGAACAGCGAAGACAGTCGTCCAGAGTGGCTCAATACCACCGTGCTGACAATACCGCTGTTCTGTGGAGTGCTTGGCGGAGTCATATACGAGGGTTTCTGGGGCATCGTCGCTGCATTCTTCGTGGGCTGGTTGCTCGCGCTCTGGTTCCTTGCGGTAGCGATGTTCGTGCAGAAGCTCTATTGCGAACGGGACTGGGAAGAGACCGAGAGGCAGCTTTCTCTCAAAGCAAGCGAGTTGCGTAGCGATCTGGAAGTTTTCGAGGAATCGCTGAAATTCCTGCGTCACGGACTGGACCAACTCCTGGTAGCACGGAGCAAGTATTGGCACAAGGAGGACCTTGAACTTGAAATTTCTAGAAGAAAATCGGACCTGGAACGCTTGGATATTCAGATAAATGCTCTTGATCGCAGGCTTGAATCGCTACGCTCGCAGCAGCAACTCGGACTATGGACTTCGTGGGAGGGCTGGGAAAAATATTCTGGCCGTCTTGTGTTTAGCTACATCGCTATCGCGTTTATCTACGTGCTCTGGCTCGATGACTCTCACCGTGGCGATCCGGGAGGAGTTACCTGGCTTCGCGGCATCTTTGCAATCCCGCTCCTTTTGAATATCGCGTGGGTGGTCTTCTTCATTCAACGGAAAATTCATGAGCGTTCCTCCGGCTGGAGTTATTCGGCGCTGAAGGAGGAAGAACGTGAACTTCTCGACGAGGTAGAGCCTTTGAGAGACGAAAGACGACCTGCTATTTACCGCCCTCTCAACCTATTGGAATGCGAGTTACGGTGCCGCGCCATTGCTCGTTAGTTTCAATCGATTCGGGCGGCGTTGAGCGACGAGACGTTACCAGGTCCGGTTGGCCGTCTCGTCTGAAGGCATATGACGGGGAGACCATTCAAAATGCCGACCATCAGCATGTTCTACGGCATCGTGATCCTGATGTTCTTCGAGGACAACGACCGCCATCATCGTCCGCACATCCATGCCCGTTACCAGGGCGCAAATGCGTCGATCGCCATCGACGACGCCGCGCTGCTCGATGGGGATCTGCCACGTCGGTAGTTGCGCCTGGTGCAGGCGTGGATCGAGATCCATCGTGACGAGTTGTTGGCCAACTGGGACCTGGCGACCGCGGGCGACACACTGTTCCGCATCGATCCGCTCAAGTAACGAGGTATGCTGCCATGCTTCTCGATGTCGTCGCGGTGCAACCGCAGCCCGACTATCAGCTGCTGCTCGAGTTCGACAACGGCGAACGGCGCTGTTTCGATATGGTCCCCTATCTCGACCGCAAGCCCTTTGTCCGCATCAAAACACTCCCCCTGTTCATGCTGGCGCGCGTCGAATACGGGACAGTGGTATGGCCGGGGGACATCGATATCGCGCCAGAGACCCTTTATGATCGCTCGGTACCCGTCCCGGAGGCGCATATGGTCGGTATCGCGGTCGCTTAGAAATGATATGGCCTCCAGGCCCCGACCTGGGCTTGTTTCGTGAATTGTCGGACCTCGGCGATTGCAAGCCAGCGCTTTACATCCCGTGGGTGAATCCGTGGCTGGCACTATAGGAGGCGTCATCGCTCGCGTCGTCCTCGGTCCGATAGGTGGCCTTGGCATAGTCCGGAAGCTCAGACTGCGCGGTCGCGGCCGATGCCTGCTCGGAGCCTGACGCCTGTCCGGTTGCCGAGTCTTCCGCCGACGACTCCCCCGATTGTGACTGCGACGACTCGCCGCTGGCCCGCTCGTTGAACTCACCGCTGAGGTCGGGGGCGCTCTCGAATTGCTCGCCGTAAACCTGCCGTGCTACGGCCATCCAGTCCTGGTCGGATCGGTCGCCGGCGGATGCTTGGGCGCCGCTCGCCTGAGCGCTGAACACTTCCTTCAGCCCTTCCGCGTTCTGGGAGTCATGTGCCGTTCGCTCGTCGCTCATCTGCGTGATCTCCTGCAAAATCGTTTCCACCGTCGAACATGGCACGGTGAAGATCAATCATCGTCAATGCTCCGGTTGCGGAGCGTTCTCCTCAGGTGTGCAGGGCCTTGATCATAATCCCGACCTATCAGCTAACGGCGAGGTCTGCGGTCCGCACAGCGGACCCTACGGCCCCGTGTCCGTAGGGTCCGCTGTGCGGACCAGCGACCTCCCGTCCAGCAAAGTGGCCGGGTCGGGTAGC
>NZ_CAIKKU010000724.1 GCF_903828115.1 uncultured Thiodictyon sp.
GGCTTCAGCCTTGGTCTTGCCTATCCAAGGCTGAAGCCTTGGACTCCAGCCCTGCGGGGGCCGGAATAGGGATCAAGGCCCCCAATGCCATCGCCTGTTTGCCATTGCTTATTTGCCTCCATTACCCATTCTCTGTTCAGATGAACTATACTTGGCTTAGGCTCAGCCAGATCATTGTTGCGAC
The DNA here is from genome assembly GCF_903828115.1 of uncultured Thiodictyon sp. Lineage (GTDB taxonomy): Bacteria > Pseudomonadota > Gammaproteobacteria > Chromatiales > Chromatiaceae > Thiodictyon. The sequence goes on from NZ_CAIKKU010000724.1 coordinate 185, forward strand.
CCTGAGATCGCGGCAGCGGGACCGGACCCAGCCGCGTCGGCAGATAGCGTCGGCTCTGCACCTACCGAGCACTATGACTTTGAGCCGGTTCTTTCCCTCCCGTTTTTTTGGAGAATAGCATGTCGATCGAAACAGATGCCGCCAGAAGGGCCGCGGAAGTGGCCGAAAGTGATGCCCGTGCCGCTGAGGCCCACGCCCATGAGGCGGAGTTCAACGCACTCGAAGCCGAGGCCCGCGCCAGAGAGGAGACCGCACTGCGGGGTATTGAGGGCGAGGAGGTCGTGGTCCTGGTGGCGAGCAGCTAGTACCCGGTTGCAGGTTATCTCGCATAGCGACCCCAACGGGGTCGAACATACCAGCCCAGGGCAACGCCCTGGGTATGGGTTATCCGCAGCGCTTAGCCCTGAAAGGGCGTGACAGAACGCCGTGGCGCCTTATGTCACGCCCTTTCAGGGCTAGGCCGAATAAACAACGCTATCCCAGGGCGTTGCCCTGGGCTGGTATATCGCGCCCCTTCGGGGCTTGAGCAGCACAAGCTTAGACGAAATAGGGTACTGGCCGCTTGACCTCGAGGTGTGACACACTTTGCGGCGTCACGAAGCCATGACCGAGCGAGCACCATGCAGCCCACCGCCGACAACACTCGACCGCCCTTCGACTTCAGCAAGCTCAAGGCCCGGTGCGCGCGCGAGCAGGCAGCGACCAGCGCCGAGTCCAGTCGGCTGCGTGACCAGGTCAGCCGCGAAGGGCCGCGCCCATGCGTGCTCGGACGTGGACTTACTGGTCATGGATGTCCCCGCGGCGACTTACTGGGACCTGCGGCACGATCTGGAACAGGCCCTGGGCCGACCGCTGGACCTGCTGACCCAGGACGATGACTCGGTGCTGGTCGGCAAGATCATCGCCCGCGGAGAGATGATCGATGGCCCGCACCCCTGAACTGCTGGGCGCCGATTTCCGCGGTTTTCGCCACGTCTTCCGCAATTGCTATACCTTTGAACTCGACTGGGAGCGAGAGCGCCTGGTCGCCTCCCGCTTGCGGCGCGCCGCGGCCCTCTTGCATGAGCAGGTCAACGACTTCCTCGTCGGGATCGAGCCTGACCCAACCGCGAGCCGTCTCAGTTCGTAGCCTGGATGGAGCGCAGCGGAATCCAGGTCCCTGCGGCTAAAAGCTTGTAGCCTAAATCCGGCAGTTGCTCACGCCAAGGCGCCAAGCTCCCCTCGTGACACCGCTCCAGCGGTGTCACGCATGTGTTGGGCGCTCTGCGCCCCGAGGCCAGCGGACGCACCTGTGATCAAGGCCGAAAACTCAACCCCATGTTGTGAGGTAACCGTCCATGTTGACCATTGTTCCCGTCAGGGCGATTCCCCCAGCGACCATTGAAGTCGACCTCTCCGACGGAAAGACACTGACCATCGATGCGACCGGGATCATCAGTTCCAGCGGCTACGAGCCGCTGATTGCTCCCGACCAGTTTGCGGCTGTTGTCGTATCCGACTGCGGCCACGGCATCGGATTGGCGTGCGAGGGCTGGGAGGCACGCAACCGCCGCCAGGCCGCATAGACCCGGCCGCAGGTTCCTCGCTTGGCGTCGGCATCCCGCGAGCCCCCTTGGCCGATAACCTGAGCGAGACCGCCCGAACCGATTACCCGAGTGCACCAATGAAAACCCCAGCTTCGCGGTGATCCTGGAGCACGAGGCGATCCCCAAGGCTTACCGCCTCGCACGACTCCTGGCCGTCAAAGAGACAAACCTGGAGGAAAGCACCTTCCCGGAGGTCTGCCCCTATTCCCTGCAAGAGACCAGTGACACCGGCTTTTATCCATCGTGAACCATCGGTCCTGGGTTCGCACCACGCGGCGTTCCTTGCCGACCGCAAGGCGCGGTGCTAACGTGCCATCGAACAGGGCGAAGACGCGAGACCATCATGGTTCCAACCTCACACCCATCCGCTGTCAAGGTGATCGGCGCCAAGGGCCAGATCTCCCCTGGAAAACAGTACGCGGGCCGACAAGTGCCGGGCGAGGAGCAGGAGCCCGGTGTCTGGCTGGTGCGCACCGTCACCGTCGTGCCGGACAACGAACACTGGCTGCATCTGCCCCAGGCCGCGGCCGACTTGGAACAGGCATTGACTTGGGCGGCGGCCAACCCGGCCGACGATGCCAACGCAGAGCAGTTGCTTGAAGAGTTTGCCGATGCTGACGATTGCCCAGGACCACGACGGTACGTACGGGAAGAAATAGGCAACCCTGACCGAGACGACCCGGCAGCACGCGGCTCAGTTCGCCGCCGAGCGCGAGGCCCTCGACGTGGAGCGGCAACGCAGCGAGCCGACGCGGCCGAGAGTCTGGCCGAGCGCACCGCCGAGTCCCTGGAGGCGTCACAGGCGACCTTGGTGGCGGCTGAGACGGTAGGCACTGCGCCTAGGTGTTTTGGCCACCCTTACCGAGCGCGTGGCCCAGAACCCCGATCTGCGGGCCATCATCGCCACTTTGCGGGCACCGGAGCAGGTGCCCGCGGCTACCGAAGCGGACGCGCTGGTCCTGGCGTCGACGCCGTGGCCGGCGACGAAGAAGCCACCGACCCGGCGCCGGGGGTAGACCTCGCCAGGGTCGGCATAGGGGGTGACTCTACACTGTGTCATGAGCCTCCTTCGGGCACCGGTGGCTCGGTGGCAGTCTACGATCGACAGCCCTGCAAACGACCCCAGGTGATCCTTCGGTGTTGATCGATCGTCTCGGGGTACACTCATACTCTTAGTGGTCGCGGCCACCCTAAATTCCCGTCACGTCCGATTCCTAACTCATGAAAATCAAGCCTCAAGCCCCAGAGATCCTCCGCATTCCGTACGCGTCGTTCGATGTGTCGGTACTCCCGAGCAATGCCCGTGAGCCAGGCAGCGAGGCGTTCGACAACGCGGTACTCATTTACTTCGCCGCCAAGTACGCGGCGAAAAATTTCGATGCGGCGGTTACTTGCAGCGATGGCATCATCCGGGTGCTGGCGTGGGCGCGCGGCGGGTTGGAGCCGAAGACGTATGTCGTCGGGTTGCTTCAGCACGGCGCACTTGCGGAAGCGTTGCCGCTTCTCGAAACCATGGACGAGATGATGGATGACGCGGATATCGCCTACAACCGCGGCATTTGTCTGAGCGAGATGGGCCGGCTCGAAGAGTGCATCGAGCCGCTTGAACGCTGCTTGAGGATCGACCTGAACTACGGGAACGCCCGCATTGGACTGGGTGTGGCTTTGGCGCGTCTGCGTCGGTCCGAGGAGGCCGAGCAGGTGCTGCGTCAGGCACTCGCGGCCGAGCCCCATAACAGCTTCGCCGCCCGCAACCTGGCCGCAGTGCTGGCCAATCTCGAAAAGTATGCCGAGGCAGTGCCCCTGCTCCACCAGGTGCTCGCAATGGAACCTGACGACCCCACCGCGAGCCTGGCCCTCGGCGAATGTCTCGAGGCGCTTGGCCCCGACCACAAAAGTGAGGCGATCAAGGTCTACAAACGGCTCATGAAGCGCTTTGCCGATACGCCGCTGTCGGATGCGGCCGTTGCCGGACTCAATCGTCTCGCCAGCGGCGATCTACACCGCGGCGGCGCCGACAAGCCGCGCCTTGACGCGATCATGTATATGCAGAACACGCTGGAGCGCTTTGCCGACATCCCGCAACAGGAGGTCGGCCAGATCGTGTTGGAGATTGCGCGGCTCGGCCAGTCCGGACTTGCCGTCAACGACCCGCGCAAACGCTATCATCTGAAGACGCTGTCGGGGGAATTCTCGGGTCTTGAACTGGTGAGCATGATGCATGTAGGGATGCGGATGTTTGATCCAAACGCCGAGATGCAGACCGGCCTTGATCGGGAATACGAGATCGCGGTCAGCTTATATGGTGATAAGCGCTAATACGGTTGTCATATTGGAGGTCACCTCACGAACCAGAAAAATCGTACGCCAAGGCTAGATATAAACACGTTACGATAACGCAGCCTTCTCTTTCACCTAAACGTCCGATTGTGTGACGGCGCACAGTAAGCGTCTATCTTCATGGCTGCTCGAAAATGAGCTGTCCACGAAATTCGCAGGCTACTCTCCGAGGTGATGCCATTCTTCCTCTCTGAGGCTAGCCAAGAAGCTATGCACACTGTCCGTGACTCCGTTTTCTGCCGACCACTCGATATGCTCACGCAACCGCGCAATTTTGGAACTCGCTGAGCAGATAAGAGCAGATAAGGGGCCAGGTTCAATTAAATCCGGCCGGCCGCGAAGAATTAATTGAGCCTGGCCCCTTATGCATTCATTTGCGGCCAATAACTCTTTATAGGATTACCCATGCCCAGACGTACCAAGATCGTCGCGACTCTAGGGCCTGCCACGGACACCCCGGCGGTGATGGATGCCATCATCGCCGCGGGCGTCGATGTGGTGCGGCTCAACCTGTCCCACGACACCCACGAGCGTCACCGCGA
>NZ_CAIKKU010000725.1 GCF_903828115.1 uncultured Thiodictyon sp.
AAATTGCATCGCTTCTCCGATTACGATTACGACAACGACAACGACAACGACAACGATTGTGTTTGTGTTTGACTTGTTTTTTGACGCGTTACCCAGCAACCGGCATACTCAAAACCAATGAACATCGAGCGCCTATTGCAGCGGATTCGTCTGGGTGAGGACTCCACCCTGGAGTTGAAACAGGTCAGGCTGCGTGCCGACAACAAGGCGATCGAGCCCCATGCCGATGGCCTCTCCGATGAACTGGCCGCCCTGGGCAATGCGCATGGCGGCACCCTGGTCCTCGGGGTCGATGACAGGACCAAAGAAGTCAGCGGCATCCCGCTGGAGCATCTGGACGGGGTCGAGGCCTGGCTGACGGCCATCTGCACCGACCGCATCAGGCCGCCGCTGGAGGTCGTCACCCATCACCTGGAACTGCCCGGCCCCGCCGGGCAGCCGCGGGCGGTGATCGTCGCCGAGGTGCCGCGCAGCCTCTGGGTACACGAGAGCGCCAACGGCTATTTCCGCCGCGTCGGCCATGCCAAGCGCAAACTCACCCCGGATGTATTGGCGCGATTGTTCCAACAACGCAGCCAGGCACGCCTGATCCGTTTCGAGGAGCAGGAGGTGCCGGCGATCGACTTTAAGGACCTCGATCCGTTGTTGGTCAATCGTTTCATGATCGACGGCCAAGGGGACGCCGCGCTCCAGCTTCAGCGATTGCACCTGGTGAAGGAGTCCGACGAGGGGCCGCGCCCCACCGTCGCCGGCGTGCTGCTCTGCACCCTGGACCCGCAGCGCCGGCTGCGCAATGCCGAGATTATCGCGGTCGCCCATGCCGGCCTCGTCAACGACCCCAATGAGCAGGTGGACGCCCAGGAGATCCAGGGGCCGCTCGACCGGCAAATCTGGGACGCGATCCACTTCGTGCGCCGCAACATGCGCACCCCCGCCCGCAAGCCGCTGGGCCGCATCGACTATCCTCAATATGACCTGGCCGCGGTCTTCGAGGCCATCGTCAACGCCGTCGCCCACCGCGACTACTCGCGCCACGCCCAGCGCATCCGGCTCTTCCTGTTCGCCGACCGGCTGGAGCTCTACACCCCGGGCGCGCTGCCCAACTCCATGACCATCGCCTCCATGAGCGCCATCTCGGCCCCCAGGAACGAGGTGATCGCCAGCCTGTTCGCCCGCTATTACCCGGTGGAGGAGCCCCTGTTCGGCAAGAACCAGTTGATGGACCGGCGCGGCTCCGGCGTGCGCATGATCCTGGAGCGTAGCGAGGCGCTGTCCGGCCGGCGGCCGGTGTACGAGAACCTGGAGGATATGGAATTGCTGTTGACCATCTATGCCGCGGCGGGGCCGACGGACCCCATGGCGGGCGGTGACCAGTCCCGATGAAGCACCAGCCGATCCGCCTCCTGCACCTGTCCGATATCCACTTCCGCGCCGATACCGCCTGGGACCGCGAGCCGGTCGTGCGGCACCTGGCCGGGTTCATCGCCAGCGAGGTCGCGGGCGGACTGGTGCCGGACCTGGTGGTCATCACCGGAGACTTGGCCTTTTCCGGTAAGGCTGAGGAGTACCTGTTGGCGCGGCAATGGCTGGAGGAGGCGCTCTGGCCGGCGCTGAGCCCAGACCCGGCGGGCGCCCTGCCGCTCGACCGGCTCCTGCTGGTCCCGGGCAATCATGACGTGGATCGGGCCGCGGTTGGCCCCACCGCTCGGGCGGTCCAAACCGCCCTCTTGGATGAATGCGACCAGGACCGGATTGCCGAGATCCTGGGCGACCCGGCCGAGCGCGAGGTGCTGCTCAAACGCCATGCCGCCTATCTCGCGTTTTATGCCGGATGGCTCAGCCCGCGTTCACGCCAGCCCCAGCCCCTGCCCTGGTGGCAACGCACCATCCAGATCCGCGGCCAACGCCTGCACATTGCGGGGCTGGATTCCGCCTGGATGGCCAGTCGCGACAAGGAGCGCGGCGACCTGCTGCTCGGGCGCTACCAGGTCCATCAGACAGTCCTGCACAAGGATGCCGAGGACGCGGATTGGCGCATCGCCCTCCTGCACCACCCCTGGGATTACCTGGACGAGCGCGACTGTGCGCCGGCGCGCCAGGCCGTCCACCTGCACCGGGACCTGCTGCTGCGCGGCCACCAGCACGGGACCGATGCCTACCAGGTCGTCCCGGCCGATCCCAGGCGTGCCTGCCTGGAACTGGCCGCCGGCTGCGTCTACGACGGCAGCCCCTTCCACAACGCCTTTCAATGGGTGGAACTCTACGCGGCCCCCAGGCAGGTGCAGGTCCGGTTCCGCGCCTGGATCAAAGGCGCCTGGGATATCGACCGCAACCAGCCGGGATGCGACCGCGGGCAACCCGATGGTTCGGCCGGGGCGGCGAGGTTCGACCTCGGGCTGGTCCATCCGGCCCCCGTCGACCCCCGCAAGTACCTGGAAGACCTCTGGGCCGACACCGCCCACATCGAGATCCGCGGCCTCGTCACCGGCGGGGCCCGGGCCCACCGCTTTCCCATTGAGGACCTCTACATCGCCCTTCAGGCGACCGGCGCCGCGGCCCCGGTGCCGACCGACGGCGGGGACCCGGCTGACCGCCAGGGCCCCCGCCTGGGCGGCCGCGCCGAGCAGCCCCTGTGCGCGGCCCTCGTCAATCCGCGGCTCGTCATCGTCGGCGATCCCGGCTGCGGCAAGACCACCTTCCTGCGCTGGGTCGCCCACTGTCTGGCGGCGGAGCGGCTCGGCCGCGCGCCCGGCGCCGCCGCCCGGCACCTGGGCCTGCCCAGGGCGCAGGTCCCGCTGCTGGTCCCGATCGCCGACTGGCTCGACTTTATCGGCCAGGCCCGGGCGCGCGGCCAGGGTCCGGCGCTTGCCATCTGCGCCGACTGGCTGCCGGACTACCTGGGCGCCCGCGCCGGGCTCGCCAACCAGGGGCTCGCCGTGGACGCCTTCCGCCGCCTGCTCACCGCGGGTGAGGCCCTGATCCTGCTCGACGGACTCGACGAGGCCCCCGACACGCTCCAGCGCCAACAGGCGGCGGCCCTGATCGAACGCCTGGCCCTGGCCTACCAGGGCTGTCCCCTGGTCGTCACCAGCCGCCCCGCCGCCTACCGCGACGGCGCCGTCCTGGCCGGCTTTGCCCACACCACCATCGAGGCCCTGGACGGTGCCGCCATCGACGGCTTTCTCGCGCGCTGGAGCCGCGCCCTCTTCGCCGACCGCCCCGAACGCGCCCGCGCCCATCATCGGGAACTGGCCGCGGCACTCGCCTCGCGCCCCGAGATCCGCCGACTCGCCCGCAACACCGTCATGCTGACCGCGCTCGCCGTCGTGCACTGGAACGACAAGCGCCTGCCCGAGCAGCGGGCCGAACTCTATGAATCCATCCTGCGCTGGCTGAGCGAGGCCCGCGAGGGCCAGCGCCCCGGGCGGGCGAAGCCCCAGCGCTGCCGCCAACTCCTGGCCGACCTGGCGCTCGCCATGCTGGCCGACGCCAAGGGCCGGCAGGTCCAGGTCAGCCGCCGCTGGGCGGCCGAGCGCCTGGCCCACCGCTTTGCCCCCGGCCGCGACGGCGACCCCAAGGCGATCGAGCGCGCCGACGCCTTCCTCGCCGAGGAGGAGATCGACAGCGGCATCATCGTGCGCCGCGGCCACCAACTGCGCTTCTGGCACCTGACCTTCCAGGAATACCTGGCCGCCCAGGCCCTGGGCGGGCGGGACGCCGAGCGGACCCAACTGCTGCTGGCCGCCGCCGGCGACGCCGCCCCGGCCATCTATCGCCCGGAATGGCGCGAGACGGTCCTGCTGCTCGGCGGGGTGCTCTACCTGCAGGGGGTCGACCGGGTCGACGGCCTGGTCAGCGGCGTCATCGAGGCCCTGGGCGAGCGGCCGACCCGCGCCGGGCAGGCGCGCGCCGCCGGGCTCCTGGGTGCGCTGGTGCGCGACCTCGCCCCCTTCGCCTACCGCCCGGCCGATCCGCGCTATACGGAGATCCTGGACGCCGCGCTCGCCGTCTTCGATCCCCTCCAGGCCCCCGCCATCCCGCTTGCCGACCGCCTCGCCGCCGCCGAGGCCCTGGCGCAGGTGGGCGACCCGCGGCTGGGCTGGGCGCACCCCGAGCGGTGGGTGGAGTTGCCCGGCGGGCGCTTCCCGATGGGCGCGCAGCAGCAGGACCAGCAGGCCCCAGGCTATGACCCCGAGGCTTATGACGACGAGGCCCCGGTCCATGAGGTCCAGGTCAGCGCCTTCGCCATGGGCCGCTTCCCGGTAACCGTCGCCGAGTTCGCCGAGTTCCTCCAGGACGAGGACCACGCCGACCCGCGCTGGTGGCAGTCCGGCGGGGCGGACCGGCCCATGGCACCGGACGACTGGGAGGACCAGCAGTCCCACCCCAGCCGCCCGGTGGTCAAGCTCTCCTGGCACCAGTCGATGGCCTACTGCGCCTGGTTGACGGACCGGCAGGGGCGGCCACAGGGGGCCCAGGGCAGCATCCTGTTGCCGCCGGGGCGCGTGGTGCGCCTGCCGACCGAGGCCGAGTGGGAATATGCCGCCCGCGGCGCGGCGGGCCGTCGCTACCCCTGGGGCGACGAGGCGCCCGACGCGCAGCGTGCCAACTTCGACGACACCAAGGTCGGGACCCCGAGTCCCGTGGGGGTCTTTACCGGCGACGCCACGCCGGAGGGCTTGCTGGATATGGCCGGCAATGTGCTGGAGTGGTGCCTCAATGCCTACCGCGAGGGGTTCTACGCCCAGTGTCAGGGCCAAGGGTTGATGGCCGATCCGGTGGCCCAAGGCGACGTCGGGTCGTCGCGCGTGCTGCGCGGCGGTGCCTTCTACCACGAGGCCGGGTACCTGCGCTCCTCGTACCGGTACAGGCACGGGCCCAGGAACTGGAACCAGAACTTCGGGTTCCGCTGCGTCCTGGCCGCGCCCCGCCAGCCTTGACCCATTGACCCTTTGACCCTTTCTTCTCAACGGACCGCGCAGCGGTCCGTTTGCGATTGACAACAACATGAAAGCTCCCTGTGGGAGCGGCCTCTGGCCGCGACGCGGCGCCGCGGCGAACTCCGACACCGCCTTTCCGTGCCGCCCGTCGCGGCTGAAGCCGCTCCCACAGCGTCGCTGCGCGACCTTCGCCGTAAGGCCTCGACCCCCTGGGTGATCCCGCCCGCACTGGAGGTCGAGGCTTCAGCCGGACGCGGGCCGCGCAGGCGCATTTTAGGAACTGGACCCGTGAAGCTGGAGCCTCGCGGAGCGGGTGACGAAGGGGGGTTCTCTGCTGCTGAACTAAGTATACTGTCCTCGGAACTCCTGTCCTTGGAACTCCCGGGCCCGGAAACTCCCCGCGTTTTGCACCTTTGGCAGATTACCCGGCACTCATGATCCGTTCCCTCGAATTTGATGGCTACAGAGGCTTTCCCAGTCGTCGCCAATACGACCGCAGCCAGCCATTCCAGAGGCTGGACCTCGCACCGTTGACACTCCTGATCGGGCGCAACAATGCGGGCAAGACAAGCGTCGCTACATTGCTGCACCAGGTGCTGGGCGGCCTGGCCGGCATCAGCAAAGAGGCACTACCCCTGACCGTCGGCGGCAGCCCCGTGGCCGAGTGCTTTCAGGATTTGCTTCCCGCACGGGATTTTAGTGCATTTCTGGAACTCGCGGTGTCGCTCGAGGCCGCGAGCGGTCCGCACCGGTTAGAGACCATCCTCTACCTCGACAGCCTGCTGGACGATGACCCGCGCCCCTGGGCGCGCAGCATTCGCTGGGATGGGGCGGATTGCCCCTGTCCTGCCGGCCCGCTTGGGCGTTTCCCGATTCCTGACGTAGCCGAGCAGGCAGCAGTGCGCGACGGGGCGAGACAGATACTGGACGCCAGTGTGTGGCTCGGTCCCTTGCGCGAACGGGTGCCTGAAATACCATCCCGGCATGGGCACAATCCCCAGACTCCCCCGATCGGATCGGCGGGCGAAGGTGTGATAGAACTCCTGGCCGAGGATGAAGCGGTCTTTGGTGAGGTTTCGGTTTGGCTTGCCGCACACGCCGGCCTGTCCCTGCGTTGGGAGAAGAACCTCGACCTCTGGCGCTTGCAGACAACGCGCGGCGCCGCCCGCAGTGTTCCGATCACCCAGGTGGGCACCGGCGTGCATCAGTTGCTTCCGGTGCTGACACTCGCCAAGTGGCGGTCTCGCAATGCCTGCCCCACGCCGTTTATCGATGTTGTTCAGCAGCCCGAGTTGCATCTGCACGATGCACTGCATCCGATGCTCGGCGACCTCTTTCTGGACGTCGCCCGCGCCGGCGCCGGGACCACTGTCGTGGAAACCCATGCCGAGGGCTTGCTGTTGCGGGTACGTCGGCGCATTGCCGAGGGTATGATTCCACCTGAGCTGGTAGCCCTCTACTACATCGATGACGCACCGGACGGCAGCACGCTCCGTCGTATCCACATCCTTGAGACGGGCGAGGTCGATTACTGGCCGCCAGGTGTCTTCCTCGAGTCTTACGAGGAGGTCAAGGCACTGCGGCGCGCCCAACGACTCAAGGGACATTGATGCGGTTTGCGATCGAAATGCCGGAGGGGGAGGATACGGTTGCGGTCTGGAACGACCTGACGGCGCTGCCATTCCTGGATCGGCTGATCTTCCGCGCGGACGAGGCCGCACACGTCGTCGTGCTCCGGGACGCGGACCTGCTCGATAACAGTGAGTGGTTCAAGAATGCTCGGCAGACCACGCAAGACCTCCTCTTGGAGCTAAGCGAGTTAGCCCGTGCATCCGCATGGGACACCGAGCGACCAGACCGAACGCTCTGGCGGGTTTCAACGTCCGCCGAGGCCGAACGGGCGCTGCGCGTCGCCAACTCGCCGCTCAAGGTGCTTTGAGAACTGTCTTCGAGATGGGGCGTTGCTCGAAGTGGCAGTGCGCCTCCTCGCCGATGGACCGATTCGACAGTTGTGGCTCAATCCGCCTGTGCCACCGGTCATTGAGGTGATCCACTCTGGGGGTACGGGGGATATGCCGAGATTCATGGAGCAAGAAGCAGCGAGAACCCGAGACGCTGATCTCCCGTTGCGATTGATTGTGGTCGTGGACTCGGACCGGACGGGCCCCGGACAGCCACCCTCTCAGGATGCCACCGAGATCGAGCGGAAGGCATCTCAGTGTAAGGCCATGCCATTCATACTTGGAAAGCATGAGGCGGAGAACTACATACCCGATTTCCACTGGCGGGCGGAGCTGGCACGAGAACCATACATTCCGAAATTGGCCAAAGCCATGAACGACATCCTATCCATGTCGGCAGTTGATCGCGACTACTGTGATATGGATACCTTGAAGTGCAAGAAGGTCAGGAAAGACTACGAACAGAAGCGTCCGCATCACCTGGAAGTCTTGCTTAAGCGCGTTCGCCAAGAGTCCGCGCCGGCAGCGCTCAGCGCCATGGCCGCCGATTTGCGTGCCCGGGACCACTCGGGTGATCTGAAGGCCATCCTCGACTTGATCGACCAAGAGCGCTAACACCATGACTCAACTGAGCACGGATGACGGTCCGGAAATCAATCCGAGTGTTATCTTCCTGTTCGACCTCCTGAAATGGGTCCGGCAAGGGCGCATCCGGGTGCCAGCCTTCCAGCGTTCTTATGTATGGACGCGAGCGAACATGCTGGACCTCTTCGATTCCGTGCGCTGGCGCTATCCGATCGGCACACTTCTGTTTTGGAAGTCTTCCAAGGAGACCGCGAGACCGCTTTTCCGCTTCGGGCCCTTCGACCTTTCGCAGACCCGACCGCTGGAAACGCTGTTGCTGTTGGACGGCCAGCAACGGCTCACGACCCTGGCGGGCGTACTACTGCGGGACTCCGGACTTCCCAACTGGTCCGGTGACGATGAAGACGCGGCGCGCTGGAACGTCTATTTTGATGCCAGTGGCGGCCAGACGGACGAGAAGAGGCGAGAGGATAAGAATCGCGAGGGGGTGTTCATGCACCTCGCCTCCGGTGCTACGGCCCAGCCCTGGCAGGTTCCGCTCCATCAGTTAAGCGATACCAATAAGCTTTTTGAGACCATTGCCCCAATTTTCAACGCTGCACCGGAAACCCTCGCGGCGGCCGGAGTCGGCAAAGAGGTCTTGGTCAACCGGCTTCAGGGGGTTGCGAGGGCCTTGCAGTCCTACAAGATCCCCATCGTGGAGTTCGTGACCGACGACCTGAATCTGGCGGTCGAGAGCTTCACCCGCTTGAATCGAAAAGGGGTCGCCATCGGCGCCGACGAGATGTTCTGGGCCCTCACTTATCAGGCTGGGGCTCAGAGGGGGTTCCGTATCGCAAGCGAGATCGACAGCACCCTGACCGAGATCAAGCAGACCGGGTTCGGTAAGGTCAACCGCGTCCTGGTCCTGCGGGCCTTCCTGGTTGCTGCGGACCTTGACCCGTATCGCACGGACTGGAGCAAGCTCGGGGACGAGACGCAGAAAAGCGTGGCCAACAAGCTGCCGGAGGCCATGCGCCGGGCGCGGGAAGGGCTGCTGCGCGGGATCGATCTGCTGCGAGAGGAGCACATCCATAACGCCCGTATGCTGCCCTATGGGCTGCAATTGGTGGGTCTGAGCGCCTGGCTCGGGGAGGACCCGAGTCCGACCGTTGAGGCCAAGCGCCTGCTCCGGCGCTGGCTCTGGCTCACCGGGTTTGCGAGTTGGTTCGGTCAGGGTAATCCATCCCGCTATGCCGCCGTCCTTGCCGAACTGCGTGACCGCGCCCGAGCGGTGCGTGAGCAAGAGGCCGCGGTACCGTCCGAACTGCGGCATCTCCCTTGGGACACCCGGGCGGAGCCCTTTCCGGAACGCTATGACCTTCGTAGCGCTCGGGTACGAACCCTATTATGCCTGTTGGCTCGCGAGGGGGTCTTCAATCCGGACGGCACGCGCAAAGACGCGCGGGCGATCGCCGACGATTTCGCGCGCAACGGTCCTGAGGCCATGCGCACCATCTGGGCTTCGTCGCAATCGCCGCTGAGGTCCAGTCCTGCCAATCGAATGTTTGATGTTTTTGGACAGGAACGGGGTCAGGCGCGCACCCTTTTCGGGCGTACCAAGTTGGCCGATCCGCAGGCGTTTTTTGAATCGCACCTGCTGCCCTATCCCCTGGATAATGCCCTTAAGAAGTCCGACAGCATGGAGGATGTGCTGAAGAAGCGTTTGGAAGACATGATCGGCCTGGAGCGGGAATTCATGTCCGAATTGGGGATTCAACCGCCGGCGTCCACCCAACCGGGGGCAAGCATCATCGACCAAGACGACGACGCGCCTCTGCCAATGCCGGATACCGATGAGGCGTAAATCAGTGCACCACCTCGCGTGGTGTTCAGCGCACCAGTGTTTTCAACGGAGCCTACCGATGTCCGCATTATTCGACCCCTTCACACTCAAGGGCGTGACCCTGCGCAACCGCATCGCCGTGCCGCCGATGTGTCAGTACATGGCGGTCGAGGGGCTGATCAACGAGTGGCACCGGGTCCACCTGGCGGGGCTCGCGCGCGGCGGTGCCGGGCTGGTCATCACGGAGGCGACGGCGGTGTCCCCGGAGGGCCGGATCACCCCGGGGTGCGCCGGGATCTGGAACGACACGCTGGCGCAGGCCTTCGCACCCGTGGTCGCGTCGATCAAGGCGGCGGGCGCGGTGCCGGGCATCCAGATCGCCCACGCCGGGCGCAAGGCGAGCGCGAACCGGCCCTGGGAGGGTGACGACCATCTCGCCGCAGGGGACCCGCGCGGCTGGCCGACCATCGCCCCCTCGGCGATCGCCTTCGGCGCCAATCTGCCCAAGGTCCCGCGGGCGATGACGCTCGCAGACATCGCCCGCGTCCGCGAGGACTTCGTGGCGGCGGCCCGGCGGGCGCTCGAGGTCGGCTATGAATGGCTGGAACTGCACTTTGCCCATGGCTATCTCGGTCAGAGCTTTTTCTCCACCCACTCCAATCGGCGCGACGATGCCTATGGCGGCAACTTCGAGAACCGCTGCCGCTTCCTGCTGGAGACGCTGGCCGCGGTGCGGCAGGTGTGGCCCGAGCACCTGCCGCTGACGGCGCGCTTCGGCGTCATCGAATATGACGGGCGCGATGAGGAGACGCTGGCCGACGCCATCGAGCTGGCGAGAGGGTTCAAGGCTGAAGGGCTGGATCTGCTGAGCGTCAGTGTCGGCTTCTCGACGCCGACCGCCAACATCCCCTGGGCGCCAGCCTTCCTGGCGCCGATTGCGCAGCGCGTGCGCCTGGAGGCGGGGCTGCCGGTGGCGTCGGCGTGGGGGATCGATACGCCGGAACTGGCCGAAGGCGTGGTCCGCGATGGCCATCTGGATCTCGTGATGGTGGGCCGGGCGCACCTGGCCGATCCGCATTGGCCCTATTATGCCGCCCGCACCCTCGGCATCGATCGCCCGGCCTGGGTACTGCCGGCACCCTATGCACATTGGCTGGAGCGCTATCGCGTCAACTGATCAGTGAACCGTTCCTTACCCCGGAGTAGCCCCATGTTACTGCAACCAAAACCCAGCCTGACCTTCGACGACTGGCTGGCGAACGAGCGCGCGGCGATCGAGGGGCGCAGCGAGTATATCGACGGCGAGGTCTTCGCCATGACCGGGGCGCGGGAACAGCACAACCTGATCGTGACCAATCTGATCGGCGAGTTGCACCCGCAGATGAAGGGCCGTCCCTGCCGCATCTATGCCAATGACATGAAGGTCCGCATCCGCGCCGCCAATGCCGGTACCTATCCGGATCTGGTCGCGCTGTGTGGCGAGCACGAGTTCCTCGACGAGCGGCGTGACCTGCTGCTCAACCCGTCCCTGATCGTCGAAGTCCTGTCCAACTCCACCGAGGCCTATGACCGCGGGGGCAAGTTTGCGATCTATCGCCGGATTCCAAGCCTCACGGAGTATCTGCTGGTCTCCCAGTACCGGGTCGCGGTGGAACTCTTCAGCCGGGGGGCGGACGACCGCTGGACCCTCAGTGAGTTCACTGCCCTCGATGCAACCGTGACGCTGGCCAGCGTCGGCTGCACCCTGACCCTGGCGGAGATTTATGACAAGGTGGACCTGGAGCCCGTCTGAGCCTCAGGCTACGGCGCCCGTAGGAACGGTTCATTAATAAGCTAAGCAAGTTCATTAGGGAATGCTTGCCGCGTCGTTGTCGTTGTCGTTGTCGTAATCGAGGCTATCGTAGCGCCCCGGATTCTCTCGCACCCCAAAGGGCATCGCTTCTCCGATTACGATTACGATTACGACAACGATTACGACAACGACAACGACAACGACAACGATTGTGTTTAGCCGCAGTTCAGGGCTCGATCTCTATGACGACCAACAGCACCATCGCAACCGAAGACGTGGCACCCGGTGCGGACGCCGTCCCGGAACTCGAACTCGCGGA
>NZ_CAIKKU010000726.1 GCF_903828115.1 uncultured Thiodictyon sp.
GCCGCGAGTTCCGCGGTGTCTGCCTGTGGAGGGGAGGGCGCTGGCGCGGGCCGCAAGGTCCGCGTGAAACCGGCCCCCGTGAAGCAGGAAGTCAACTTTATTCATGTTTACGCATGAATTTGTAAGTTTGATAGAACGGTGTTGTAGATGCCGAAGGAGGCGACCACGAGGATCGCCGAGACCACGCTGTACATGATCGTATTGCGCACCACCAGCACGCTCAGGATGTCCTCGGACGCCTCGACCCAGGAGACCGCCTTGTAGCCGATGACCGCCTCGATCCGCTGGGCGAGGGCGCGGGCGGCGTAGGCGTCGTCGAGTTGGACCAGGAACCGGTTGACCCGGTTGGAGCGCCCGAACAGGACCTGGGCGCGCTTGAGCGCGGTGAAGGTCTGGCCCTCGTCGTAGTTGGCATTGCCGGTGCGGAAGATGCCGACCACCTGCATGGCGCGGCTGCCGCCGCCCGCGGCCGTCACGCTGAGATTACGTCCCAGCCCCAGGTTGAACTTCTTGGCGAGCCCCTGGCCGATGATGATCCCGTTGGGATTGGCGTCCAGGGCGCCGAGCGACCCCGCGCTCATCTTCTCCTGAATGGTCGACACGCCCTCCAGCGACTTCGGGACCACGCCCCAGAGGGTCACGCCCTGCTCGCGCCCGGCAAAGGTGAGCACGGCGGAGCCCGCCAGCACCGGCGCCGCCCGCAGCCCCGGGAGCGACTCGATGAAGGCGAGCTTCTCGCGGTAGCCGCGGATGCCGCGCGTCTCGGTTTGCGGCTTCACATTGCTGATGCGCACCGCGCCCGCGTCCCAGCGCAGTTCCGCCGGCTGGGTGCGCGGCCGGCGATAGTCGTCGGAGACGGTGACGTGCGGGCTGTTGTCGACCAGCCGCTTGATGAAGTCGCGCTCCGAGCCGGCCATCAGGGAGGAGACCGCCAGGAAGAAGGCGACCCCGAGCACCACGCCGGTGAGCGACACCAGCGTCTGGCGCCGCCGGCCGGTGAGGTGGGTGAGTGCGACCTGGAGTTGGATCATCATTCATTGGCGGCTGATCCTCTTTCTTGGGCCGGGCGGCGGTGCCCTCACGCAGGCTGTCGGTGGGGACGGCGACGACCTGGGCATCCGGCGCGAGCCCGTCCAGGACCTCGGTCCGCACGGCGCCGGCCACCCCAGTGCGCACCTTTTGTCGGTGCAGTCGGCCGTCCGCCAGGACCCAGAGGTTGCCGTCAACAATGGCGCTGGAGGGCACCAGCAGGGCGTCCCGGCGCTCGGTGACGATCAGGTTGGCATCCACCGTCATGCCGATGCGCAGCCGTGCCGGGTCGGCGAGCCTGATCCGCACCCGGAAGCTGCGCGCCACCGGGTCGCCCTTGGGGGTAATCGCGGCCACCTCGCCGTCGAAGACCTCCCCGGGCAGGGCGTCGGCATGCAGCACCGCCTTCTGGCCTACCCGCACCCGGGGGGTTGATACAGTCGCTTAAAAACCTACTCATTTCTTATTAACCATCAAAGCTCTGGCAGAACTTGAGGCGAAATCGTTGTATAGTTTGGTGATCCAAAATCGTGGATTTACCACACCTTGGGTCCGCCGCGAGTTCCGCGGTGGCAGCCTGTGGAGAGGTTCGTGAGACCTGGGGGAGCATGGCGTCGGTTCATCACCGTAAAGCTCCCCACCGTGGGAGCTAACGGCGAA
>NZ_CAIKKU010000727.1 GCF_903828115.1 uncultured Thiodictyon sp.
GCACGCTCCGCAACATCCGTGTATCCACCATCCCTGTCAATCCCTGGAACAGAGCATACAAGGGTCCGCTGTGCGGACCGACGATCGCGCCGACGCCGGTAGCCTTGCGGAAACCGTGGGCGACCCACACCTTATCGCCCTTTGAGGGGCGTTTGCCCCCCTTAAATACAGCCTCACGCGTCATGCCGAGCCGCCGGCCGGGCGGCCCATCCACGGACCTCCAAATCCAATGTCGGAAATCACCCCCCAAGAGATCGTCGCCGAACTGGACAAGCACATCGTCGGCCAGGACGAGGCCAAGCGCGCGGTGGCGATCGCGCTGCGCAACCGCTGGCGGCGGATGCAGATCCCGGAGCCGATGCGCACCGAGATCACGCCCAAGAACATCCTGATGATCGGCCCCACCGGGGTCGGCAAGACCGAGATCGCACGCCGTCTGGCGCGTCTCGCCAATGCCCCCTTCATCAAGATCGAGGCCACCAAGTTCACCGAAGTGGGCTATGTGGGCCGCGACGTGGAGTCCATCATCCGGGACCTGGCGGACATCGGCATCAAGCTGTGCCGCGAGCAGGAGATGGCCCGACTCGCCGATCTGGCCGAGGCGGCCGCGGAGGAGCGCATCCTGGACGCCCTGCTGCCGCCCCCGGGCGGCTTCGAGGAGGAGAGCCGCACCACCACGGCGACCACGGCCACCCGGGAGAAATTCCGCGCCAAGCTGCGCGCGAACGAACTCGACGAGCGGGAGGTGGAGATCCTGGTCTCGGCCGCGCCATTGGGCGTGGAGATCATGGCCCCGCCCGGCATGGAGGAGATGACGAGCCAGCTCCAGGGCCTGTTCCAGAACTTGGGCCAGGGCCGCACCAAGCGGCGCAAGCTGCGGATCAAGGACGCGCGCAAGCTGCTGCGCGACGAGGAGGCGGCCAAGCGGGTCAACGAGGAGGAGTTGAAGCTGCGCGCCATCGAGAACGTGGAGCAGAACGGCATCGTCTTTCTGGATGAGATCGACAAGGTGACCCGGCGCGGTGAGGGCGTCTCCGGGGCCGACGTCTCGCGCGAGGGGGTGCAGCGTGACCTGCTGCCGCTGGTGGAGGGCAGTACCGTCTCCACCAAGCACGGCTCGGTGCGGACCGATCACATCCTGTTCATCGCCTCGGGCGCCTTCCACCTGGCGCGCCCCTCCGACCTGATCCCCGAGCTGCAGGGCCGCCTGCCCATCCGCGTGGAGTTGAAGGCCCTGACCACGGAGGACTTCGTGCGCATCCTGACCGAGCCGGACGCCTCGCTGACGGACCAGTACAAGGCGCTGCTCGCAACCGAAGGGGTCAACCTGGAGTTTACCCCGGACGGCATCCGCCGCCTGGCCGAGATCGCCTGGCAGGTCAACGAGCGCACCGAAAACATCGGCGCCCGGCGGCTGCACACGGTGCTGGAGCGGCTGCTGGAGGACGTTTCCTACAACGCCTCGGACCTGGACCGGGTGACCGTGACCGTCACGGCCGCCTATGTGGACCAGAACCTGTCCCAACTGGCGGCGGACGAGGACCTGTCGCGTTACATCCTCTGACGGAATATGTTAAACAAGTCCATTCGGGAATCCTTCCAGCGCCGTTGTCGTTGTCGTTGTCGTTGTCGTAATCGAGGTTATCGTGGCGTCCTGGATTCTCTCCCACCCCAAGACTCCTGCGATTAC
>NZ_CAIKKU010000728.1 GCF_903828115.1 uncultured Thiodictyon sp.
CCGCGCCCGTAGGGTCCGCTGTGCGGACCAGCGACCTCTGGCGCGCGGGGTTCCTGACGTGCGATGATTTGGGTTGAGCGAAGCGATGCCAAGCCGATCGGCCAACCGATAGCGGAGCAACAGCGCAATGTCCATTCGAGCAAGTGTGGCGAGGTTCACCCTGACCCTGCTGGTGTCGGCCGTGTCGATCGTCCAGGCCGCCGGCATCTACCGGTGCACCCAGGCCGACGGCAGTGTCACCCTGTCGGACCTTGCCTGTCCGGCGGATACGCTGACCCGTGAGTATCAGGGGGAGGCCACGGGTTCGCGCGGATCAAAGGCCCCTGCCCATGACCCCTATTCGATCATGGAGCAGGTGCGGGGGATTGAAAAGAGAGAAGAGGCCGCGCGCAAGGCGGCGGCCAGGGAACGAAAGGATCGCGACAAGGAGGCCCGCGCGGCGCGCCCCAGGCAAGCTTCGCAACGGATGCTGACATATCAGGAGGCCAGGCAACAGGCCTTGGATGCAACCGGCTACCATGATTATGAAACGCTGTCACAGGCCCAGCGCGACCGGGTGCACGAGGAGATGGCGAAATACCGCCATGGCCCGCCGAAAGCTGAGGCGAAACGGGCAACCGCCAGTGGCAAGCGACGCACGAGCCGGGTTGCCAGGGGGGACCCCGGCGAGGGTTGCGCATCGGCCGGCAAGGGTGATGGCGGCAGCGGGAGCCCGAGTTCCTGTGCGTCCGTCGGCCGCAATGGCAACAACGATTCGGGAAACGGCGCGGTGGTCTCCCATCACCGGTGATCGCGAGCGATGGCGCGGGCCTTCGCCTTAGCAAAAGCAGCTCTCACACAGAGACACAAAGATCGCAACGATTTTCAGAGCGCTATGCAGGTCGGGGAGGTCACCCGCGCGGTGATCGGGCCAACGCCGTCAATAATCTGTTTTTCTTGTGTTATTTCTGTTCTTTGTGTCTTTGTGTGAGCAATTCCCTGACTTGGGTGCACGCGCCCCGGCCCGCCCGGTGGCCCATTGTCGGCGATAATGCCTGCCACGTCATCACAATGCCCCGAGGACGCGGCCGTTGCGCCGGCAGTCATGAAGATCCTGTTCGTGTTGCACAGTCACTCCTACGGGGGGGCGGAGATGCACCTGTCGGAATTGGCGTGCGGCCTGAGTGCCCGCGGGCACTCGGTCGCCTTTGCCGGGCCGGGGGATTCGTGGCTGGCGCAGCGCTTCCGGGCGGCCGGGCTCGCCTGTTACCACTTGCCGATGCACGGGTTCTTCGACGCCTGGTCGCTGGTCATGCTGGCGCGGGCGGCCCGGCGCTGGGGGGCCGATCTGATCCACGGCCATCTCACCCGCGGTGCCTTCTATGCCGGCCTGGGCGGGCGCCTCGCCGGGGTTCCGGTGGTGGCCACGGCCCATTCCACCAATGCCGGCAAGCATTTCGGCCGTGCGGACCGGATCATCGCGGTGAGCGCCGCGGTGGCCGGGTTTCTGGTCGCGCAGGGCTATGACCCGCGGCGGATCAGCGTGGTCCACCATGGGGTGGCCGACCCACTGCGCCTGCCGCCGCATCCGGTCTTGCGGGCCTCGCTGGGGCTGCCCGCCGAGACTGTCCTGTGCGGTATCGTGGCCCGGCTGGTGCGCGCCAAGGGGCAGGACCTGGCCATCGATGCGCTCGCCGCCTGTCCGGACCTGATCCATCTGGTCCTGATCGGGGACGACTCCACGCCCTGGGGTAGGGCGATGCGCGCGCGCGCGGCGGCCGTCGGGGTCGCGGACCGGGTACACTTTCTGGGCTTTCGCGATGCCGCACCCCAGTGGATGCGTGAACTGGACCTGGTGCTGGCGCCCTCGCGGCGCGAGGCCCTGTCGCTGACCCTGGCGGAGGCGGCGGCGGTCGGCCTGCCGGTCATCGCCGCCCGTGTCGGGGGCATCCCAGAGGTGGTGGCGGACGGTGAGACCGGGCTCCTGGTCCCGGCGGAGGACGCGGCGGCGCTCGCCGCCGCGCTGGTCCGCCTGGCCGCCGACCCCGGGCTGCGCGGCCGTCTCGGGGCCCAGGGCCGGGCCCGCTATCTGAGTCACTTCTCGCTGGAGACCATGGTGGACGGGACCGAGGCGGTTTATCGGCAGGTCTTGGCGGACCCGGATCCCTGAATTTGAGTGCGGCAGTGGGTCCGCGAAGTCGTTGTCGTTGTCGTTGTCGTAATCGGAGAAGCGATGCAATTTGGTGTGCGAGAGAATCGGGGGCGCTACGATAACCTCGATTACGACAACGACAACGACAACGACAACGACAACGACAACGACAACGACAACGACAACGACAACGACAACGACAACGACAACGACA
>NZ_CAIKKU010000729.1 GCF_903828115.1 uncultured Thiodictyon sp.
CGTTGTCGTTGTCGTAATCGTAATCGGAGAAGCGATGCAACGTGGGGCGCGAGAGAATCCGGGGCACGACGATAACCTCGATTACGACAACGACAACGACAACGACGCTCCAAGCATTCTCTAATGGACTTGTTTAACTTATTGGTAAACCGCATGACAACCAGCGACACCGCGGCCCCGCTTCCTGACCTCAGTCAGTGCGATGCCGAACCGATCCATGTCCCCGGTTCGATTCAGCCGCACGGCGTCCTGCTGGTGTTGCACGGCCCGCGACTGCGCATTACCCAGACCAGCCCGACCTGTCAGACCTGGCTTGGGATCGCCGCGGCCGAGCTGCTGGGGTGTGACCTGGCGACGGTGCTTGGTCCGGTGCTCGCCGACGCGGTTGGTCAGGCGCGCGAGCGCTACCGGGAGTTGCCGCACGCCCCGTCCTCGTTCGACTGGCAGCCGCCGCTGGGCGGCCAGACCTTCGTCGGTTATGTCCACCAGAGCGATCCATTCACCCTACTGGAGCTGGAGGCGGCCCCCGCCGACGCGAGCGATGCCTTGACCCAAGCCGTGCTGGGTTTCAGTGCGGTGCACGACGAGCCCGTCTTGCTCGAGAAGCTCAAGATCGCCGCGGCGCTGTTCCGGCGCCTGACCGGTTACGACCGGGTGATGATCTATCGCTTCGACCCGGACTGGCACGGTGAGGTGGTCGCCGAGGCCCGCCGGGACGATCTGGAGCCCTATCTCGGCCTGCATTTTCCCGCCTCGGACATCCCGGTCCAGGCCCGCCGCCTGTATCTGATCAATCCGACGCGGGTCATCGTCGATGTCGACTATGTCCCGTCCCCGCTGGTGCCGGCGCTCAATCCGGTCACCGGGCTTCCGCTCGACCTGTCCCGCAGCCTGTTGCGCAGCGTCTCGCCGGTGCATCTGGAGTATCTCCACAACATGGGGGTCCAGGCCACGCTTACCACCTCGCTGTGCCGGGAGGGCCGGCTCTGGGGTCTGATTGCCTGCCATCACGACCGCCCACGCCGGGTCTCCCATGCGATTCGTCAGATTGCGGACTGGCTGGGGCAGGACCTGGCAACCCAGATTGGGCTGAAGGAGGAGATCAGTCGCCGACACGCCGCCACGGCGCTCGAGGACTGCCGCGGGCGCATCATGACCGCCATGCGTCAGGGTGCACGGCTGGCGTCCCTGCTGCAGGGGCCGGAAGTGGCCGATGTCCTCGGCGCGATCGGCGCTGACGGCGTGGCGCTGATTGCCGGTGCCGAGATCACCACCGGCGGCGTGACGCCCGCGCCCGCGCGCATCGGCGATCTCGTCGCCGGCTTGAGCGCCCTGCACGCCGAGGATCCTTCCCATCTCTTCGCCACCGAGTGTTTGAGCGAGCACTTGGCCGGGACGGCCGACCTGGCCGCCACCGCGGCGGGGGTGACCCTGATCCCGCTCGACCAGGCGCGGTCGATCAAACTGATCTGGTTTCGCGGCGAATACGTGCGGACCGTCACCTGGGGCGGCAATCCCGACAAACCGGTGCAGGTCGCGGCGAATGTCCGCTTGAGTCCACGCCAGTCCTTCGCTGCCTGGACCCAGAACGTGCGGCTGCGCAGCAAACGCTGGGCCCCGGACGAGTTGGAATCGGTCCGAAAACTCGGCGTGCTGATCGAGATCGAGTGGCGCAAAATCGCCGAGGACGCCTTGCGTGCCAGCGAGGCCCTCTTAAGCGACGTCCTGGACTCCCTGACCGCCCATCTCGCCGTGCTGGACGGGCGCGGGGGGATTGCCCTGGTCAACGCCGCGTGGCGGCGATCTGCCGAACAGAATGGCGGCGGGGCGGCCTGTCTGCCTGGATCCGACTATCTCGCGGTGTGCGAGCGGGCGGCGGCGGGTGAGGATGGTGCGCAGGCGCAGGCGGCACTGCATGGTATCCAACAGGTGCTCAAGGGGCTGCAAAGCGCCTTCACGCTGCAATACCCCTGTGATTCCCCGACCGAGGAGCGTTGGTTCGAGATGCGCGTCCTGCCGCTGCGCGAATCCCGGGCGGGGGTACTGATCGCGCATGAGGACATCACCGCTCAGAAGCTCTCCGAGCAGGTCTTGCGCGATGCCGACCAACGCAAGGACGAGTTCCTGGCCATGCTGGGGCACGAACTGCGTAATCCGCTCGCCCCCATCCGTCATGTGGCCGATGTGCTGACGCTGCATCCGATGCCGGAACAACTGCCCTGGGCGGCCAGCATCCTGACGCGGCAGGTCAGCCATCTCGTCCGGCTCGTGGACGATCTGCTCGATGTCGCCCGCATCAACCGGGGGAAGTTGACGCTTCATCGCAAACGCTTCGATCTGCGCGAGGCGGTGGAACATGCCATCGAGCAGGTGCGTCCGGTGCTCGACGCCCATGGTCAGCACCTGGACGTCGTGCTGGTGCCGAGGCCCGTCACCGTGGACGCTGATCCGGAGCGTCTGACCCAGGTCGTCGTCAACCTGCTCGGTAACGCCGCCAAGTTCAGCGCCCGGGAGATGACGGTCTTTCTGGCCCTCGACACCGCGGACGGCGAGGCGCGCATCGTCGTGCGCGACCAAGGCGCCGGCCTGGCGGCGCCCCTGCTGCCACAGGTCTTCACCGCCTTCACCCAGGGCGAGCAGACCCTGGACCGGCCCCGCGGCGGTCTGGGCCTGGGGCTGGCGCTGGTCAAGGGCCTGGTGGAACTGCATGCCGGACGGGTGCACGCGGCGAGCCCGGGTCTGGGCGCGGGCAGCACCTTCACCGTGCAACTGCCGCTCGCGCCGGGCGTGCCGGCCCTGGTGGCGTCTCACCCCGAGCGGCCCATCAAGGGGCGCGTCATCCTGGTGATCGATGACGATCGGGATGTGGCGGCGGCCTGCGCCATGCTGCTGGGCTGCGTGGGGCAGCAGGTGCACACCGCGCACGATGGTCTGACCGGGCTGGAGGCCGCCGAGCGGCTCCGGCCCGACCTGATCCTGTTGGATATCGGGCTGCCCGACATGCTCGGCTATGAGGTGGCACACCGGCTGCGCGCCACCGTGGCGGGGCGCGCCGCGCGCCTGGTCGCGCTCACCGGGTACGGCCAGGAAGGTGACCGGCAGCGCGCCTTGGAGGCCGGATTCGACGAACATTTGCGCAAGCCGGTCGATTTGAAGACCCTGATCAGTGTGCTCGGGCGCTGTCCTTAGGGAATGCTTGTCGCGTCGTTAGGGAATGCTTGTCGCGTCGTTGTCGCATCGTTGTCGTTGTCGTTGTCGTTGTCGTATTCGAGTTTATCGTAGCGCCCCGGAGTCTCTCGCACGCCTAAGTGCATCGCTTTTCCGATTACGATTACGATTACGACAACGATTACGACAACGATTACGACAACGACAACGACA
>NZ_CAIKKU010000730.1 GCF_903828115.1 uncultured Thiodictyon sp.
GAGATTCTTAAGAGGTCTCACGCAGAGGCGCAGAGACGCAGAGGCGGTGACCCGCGACGCTCGGGTAACCCGCGAAATCTCGTCGCGGCTGAAGCCGCTCCCACAGCGACGCCGCGCGACTTTCACGTCCTGAGTTCATGCCGGATCGTTTCACGCACCACATCGGCCAGCGTTTGCCCTGCGACGAACTGACGCAGGCCTCGCAGATACTAAAGAAAGCAGCGGGTTGCCGCTGGGACCTGGATTCCGCTGCGCTCCATCCAGGCTACCCGCTCGTCATCGGTCCTATCCCCGCGGCGTCACCAGCGAATCCAGGACAGACTGAATGACCTGCGCACCAATCCGAAAGTCGGTCTGCAAGAGTGCGTTGAATACGTCGCGGGCAGACGGTATCAACCCGCGTTGCTCGGCCATACCGATAATGGCCGCGACCCCGATGATCTGGAGTCCGGCGCGACGTGCCTCCCGTCGTGCCAGGCGGTCGTCGAGCAGCAACAGGCAGGGCTCGTCACGGGCAAGGGCGACGCGCAGGCAACTGGTTTCGCCGGCACCCAGCTGGCGTCGCTCAGGACGAGGCGAGCCATCGATCGAGGGTCTGCATGTCGGGGGCATGATCGATCGGGTCGGCCCCCGCGATCGGGATACCCAGTCGGGACAGGTGGGTCACCATCTCGGAGACGCTGACCCGCGCCACCCGCGCCGCGCGCCCAAGCGACATGGCCCCGTCCTTGTAGAGGACCACGGCCAGGGCCAGGGCCAGCCCGTCGCCCTCGGGCGTGAGCGCCGATGCGTCCAGGTGCATCAATACGGCCTCCGGGTAATCGCCCTTGAGGACCAGGACCGGGCCCTCACGCGCCTTGCGGACCGCCTCGGCGGGGTCGTTCTTGAGTTGACGGATATTCACTGATTGCATGTCGGCTGACCTGGCTGCGAACGGAGGTAAAGGGCGTAGGAACTCAGTGAGCGCAGCAGGATTACCGTTCCTGCGAGTCTTGGCAAGCGCGCCGTGACGGCGCCGCTGCCGGCCGTCAGTTCGGGCACAATGCCGTGGGTTCAGCCGGTCCTGAGTTCATGCCGGATCGTTTCACGCACCACATCGGCCAGCGTTTGCCCTGCGACGAACTGACGCAGGGCCTCGTTGATCAGCGTCTGGTAGCTTCCGCCGGTCAGGGCCGCACGCGCTTTGAAGGCGGCGAGCACCGTGTTGTCGACCCGCATCGTAATGCGGGACTTGCCGCCCTGTTCGGCCTGTAGCCGAGCCAGCGCGGGCACCTGTGCCACCGGCAATGTACAGATCGTC
Source organism: uncultured Thiodictyon sp. (assembly GCF_903828115.1). Lineage (GTDB taxonomy): Bacteria > Pseudomonadota > Gammaproteobacteria > Chromatiales > Chromatiaceae > Thiodictyon. The sequence goes on from NZ_CAIKKU010000730.1 coordinate 1,301, forward strand.
AAGTCTCTTGCAGCCGCGCTACGAGGCCGCGGTAACCTGCGACGTTGCGGCAGCTCGCGAGGTCTCGTCGCGGCTGAAGCCGCTCCCACAGCGTCGCTGCGCGACTTTCGCGGTAAGCTCGCGCCATCGACCCCAAGCCCAGGCCCGCGGCGGCACCCCTCGCCCGCCGCCGGCCCCGGCCTCAGCGCCCGGAGCCCCATGTCCAGCCAAGCCCCTGCACTCATTCCCATGCTGCAAGGCCTGATCGGCAGCCTGTCGGTCAGCAGCATCACGCCGGCCTACGACCACAGCAACCGCCCGGTCATCGACCGGCTGGCCGGCTGGCTCGCGGCGGCCGGGTTTCGGGTCGAGGTGCTGCCCATTCCCGGGCATCCGGACAAGGCCAATCTGCTCGGGACCCTGGGCCGCGGCCCCGGCGGCCTGGTCCTGTCCGGCCACACCGATACGGTCCCCTTCAATGAGCCGCTCTGGTCGCATGACCCGCTCAAGCTCACCGAATCCCAGGGGCGCTACTACGGGCTGGGCACCGCCGACATGAAGTCCTTCCTGGCGCTGGCCATCGAGGCGGCGCGGGGACTCAGGGCCGCCGACCTCAAGCAGCCCTTGATGATCCTCGCCACCGCGGACGAGGAGTCGGCCATGCACGGGGCGCGCGCCCTCGCCGAGGCCGGGCGGCCGCTCGGGCGCTACGCGATCATCGGCGAGCCCACTGGACTCAAGCCCGTGCGCACCCACAAGGGTGTCATGGGCGAGGCAGTGCGCCTCATCGGGCGCAGCGGCCACGCCAGCGACCCCAGCCTGGGCAACAATGCGCTGGAGGGGATGCACGAGGCCCTGACCGCCATCCTCGCCTGGCGCGACGAACTCGTGCACTCCCACCGGCACCCGGCCTTCGCGGTGCCCTACCCCACCATCAACCCCGGTCACATCCACGGCGGCGACAACCCCAACCGCATCTGCGGGGACTGCGAACTGCACCTGGATCTGCGCGTCCTGCCGGGCATGGACCCCGCGGACCTGCGCGCCGAACTGGCCCGGCGGGTGGCGGAGGTGGCAGAACGCCGCGGCCTCACCTGGAGTGTGGAGCCGCTGTTCAGGTCCATCCCCCCGGTCGAGACCCCGGCCGATTCCCTGATCGTGCGCGCCGGGGAGGCCCTCACCGGTCACGCCGCGGGGGCGGTCAGCTTCGGCACCGAGGCGCCCTTTTTCGACCGCCTGGGCATGGAGACGCTGATCCTGGGCCCCGGCGACATCGCGGTGGCCCACCAGCCCGACGAGTTTCTGGAACTGGCCCGCATCCCGCCCACCCTGGAACTGCTACGGGGGTTCATCCGGCGGTTCTGTCTGGATGCTATGATCCCACCGGAAAAAGCCAACAACGATCCTTGAGGAGGCACGGCCATGCGCTGGCGTACCGGCAGACGTAGCGATAACGTGGAGGACCAACGCGACGCGGGGGGCGGTCTGGGTGACCCCTTCGGCGGCGGACGGGCACCGATGCGGGTGGGGCGCACCATCGGCATCGGGGGCGGGGTCGGCGGCGTGGTGCTGGTGGTGGTCCTGATGCTGCTGGGCGTGGACCCCTCCTTTCTGCTGACCCCGGGTGGTCAGGTCGCGCCCGAGCAGTCCCCCGCGCGCCGGGGTCCCGAGGCGGACGGGGCGCCCCAGTTCCAGGCCCCCACGGCCGGGGTCGAGGACGAGATGAAGCAGTTCGTCTCGGTGGTCCTGGGGGACACCGAGGACACCTGGACGGCGGTCTTCAAGGAGTCCGGCAAGCGCTATGTCGAGCCCCGCCTGGTGCTGTTCACGGGGATGACCCGCTCCGCCTGCGGGCTGGGGGAGGCGGCCATGGGGCCCTTCTACTGCCCGGCGGACCAGAAGGTCTATATCGATCTCGCCTTCTACGACGAGTTGCGCAACGACTTCGGCGCCCCCGGGGACTTCGCCCAGGCCTATGTGATCGCCCATGAGGTGGGCCACCACGTCCAGAATCTGCTTGGCATCTCCGATCAGGTCGAGAGCCTGCGCCGCCGCGCCGGCCGGAGCGAGGCCAACAATCTCTCGGTGCGCCTGGAACTCCAGGCCGACTGCTTCGCCGGCATCTGGGCCAACCGTGCCCACCAGGCGCGCCAGATCCTTGAACAGGGGGACCTGGAGGAGGGACTCAACGCCGCCTCTGCCATCGGCGACGACCGGCTGCAGCGCCAGACCCGCGGCTATGTGACCCCGGACAGCTTCACCCACGGCAGTTCCGCCCAGCGGGTGCGCTGGTTCAAGCGCGGGCTGGCCGAGGGGCGCCTGGCCGCCTGCGATACCTTTTCCACCGCGGAGCTTTAGTGGTGCCATGCCGATGAACAAGACCATCCAGACTCCGTTCCTTTTGCTCCTGGCGCTCCTGCTGTGGGGCCCGCCCGCCCCAGCCGACAACAACTTCGCCCTGGACCCGGAGCCGGTCCGCCCGCGCGGCCTCGGAGACGGCGAGCCGGTGCCGACCATCGAGGCCACCGTGCCCCTGCCGCCCTGGCCGCGGGATGCGGACCTGATCGCCTTCGTCCCGGATGGGCCTGCGACCCCCTTGCGCTTCGCCATCGACGGCAAGAACCTCAAGCTCGGCGACGCCCGCGGCACCGAGGTGCATTACACCCTGGTCATCGAGTCGGCGAGCGGCACCCGCAACCTGTCCTTCGAGGCCATCCGCTGCACCCTGCGGGGCGCCTACAAGACCATCGCCTACGGCAGCGACGGGCGCTTCACGCGGGCCCCGGCGGCGGAATGGCAGCCGCTCGACCGGGACAGCGGGGCCTACCGCGAGGACCTGCGCCAGCGCTTCTGCGTCCCCCGTGAGATGCGCGCCCGGCCCGTCAAGGACCTGCTGCGCGCGCTGCGCGGGCGGATCGCGGCGACCGAGGGTACGGGGTTTCAGGCGCAGTAGGAAAACGTTGCGGACGACTGCCCCGTCCAGCCCCGAGTAACCTCAATCGTTGTCGTTGTCGTTGTCGTTGTCGTTGTCGTTGTCGAAATCGTAATCGGAGAAGCGATGCACTCTGGGGTGCGAGTGAATCCGGGGCGCTACGATAACCTCGATTACGACAACGACAACGACA
>NZ_CAIKKU010000731.1 GCF_903828115.1 uncultured Thiodictyon sp.
ACATCAGTTCTGATCGCACCACCGCCGCTCCCCGGGCTGGAAATCCCGCCCGGGCGCCCGTATAGTCGCGCTTCGTGTCATGCCCCCTGGGAGAGACCGGCCGTCGCGCCGGCGCCGAAGGCGCAACACCGCCCGGAATCGCTCAGGCACACCGGACCACGGGGCTGAAGACCGACTCTGGAGAGCGGTTGCCGTCTGTTTGCTCAGACCGCAACCCACCGACGGGGCAGCCGGCCGGGCCGCAAGCGCCTGACCCGCAAACTCTCAGGTCCAGGACAGAGGGGCGATGCCGGGGGCTCGACATTCAGATCGGGCGCCCCGGCCGTACCCTATTGTTCAGACCACTGCCGGCACTGCCCCGGCCGGAGCGAGGAGAGTCGAATGGGATTGCGTACCCCCCTGTTTGCCGAGCACGAGCGCCTGGGCGCCCGCATCGTCCCCTTCGGCGGTTGGGACATGCCGCTGCACTATGGTTCCCAGTTGGAGGAGCACCACGCGGTGCGCCGCCACGCCGGGGTCTTCGATGTCTCTCACATGCTGCCGCTGGACCTCTCGGGTCCCGGCGCCCGCGACTTCCTGCGTTATCTGCTCGCCAACGACGTGGCCAAGCTCAAGGTCCCGGGCAAGGCGCTCTACTCCTGTATGTGCAACGACCAGGGCGGGGTGGTGGACGACCTGATCGTCTATTACCGCCGCCCCGACCACTATCGGCTGGTGGTCAATGCCGGGACCGCGGACAAGGATCTCGACTGGATGCAGGCGCGCGCCGCGGGCTTCGACGTGCAGATCGACCGTCGCCGCGATTTGGCCATGATCGCCGTCCAGGGACCCGAGGCCCGGGCCCTGACCGCCCCCCTGCTGCCCGCCGACTGTCGTGAGGCGGCACTCGCACTCAAGCCCTTTTTCGCCGCCGACGGTGAGCACTGGTTCGTGGGCCGCACCGGCTACACGGGCGAGGACGGTTTCGAGATCATGCTCCCCGCCGCCGACGCCCCCGGACTCTGGCGCGGGCTGATCGCCGCCGGGGTCCGACCCTGCGGCCTGGGCGCCCGCGACACCCTGCGCCTGGAGGCCGGCATGAACCTCTATGGACAGGACATGGACGAGGTGGTGGGCCCGCTGGAGGCTGGTCTCGGCTGGACCATCGCCTGGGAACCGGCCGCGCGCCCCTTCGTGGGCCGGATGGCCCTGGCCGCGGTGCGCGACGACCCGTCCCATCGGGTCTTCGTCGGCCTGCTCCTGACCGGCCGCGGGGTGCTGCGCGGGCACCAGAAGGTCTTCAGCGACGGGCGTGAGGTGGGTGAGATCAGCTCCGGCGGCTTCTCCCCGACCCTGGAGCGCTCGATCGCCTTCGCGCGGGTGGCGCCCGGTATCGGTGCCGACTGCACCGTGGACATCCGCGGCAAGCCGGTCCCGGCACGCGTGGTCAAGACCACCTTTGTGCGCAACGGCCGCGCCGTCCAGGCGCTCTGAGGAGCGGTCCGCACAGCGGACCCTACAGCCCTAACGCGTCGTTGTCGTTGTCGTTGTCGTTGTCGTTGTCGAGATTATCGTGGCGCCGCGGATGCTCTCCCACCCCAAATTGCATCGCTTCTTCGATTTCGATTACGACAACGACAACGACA
>NZ_CAIKKU010000732.1 GCF_903828115.1 uncultured Thiodictyon sp.
GTCGGTGGCCTTGGTGACGGTTCCGGCCACGCGACATCGTAAGGTGGACAAGCGCAGCGCAGTCCACCAGCGGCGGCGCTGGCTGCGGTGGACTTCGCTCCCGCTCGTCCACCCTACCGGCCCAACCCGGAGTGCGATTCCTGCTGACGTGTCAGAAGTGACACGCAGTGTCCCACGCCGCCTGGCCCGACCGGTGGCGACCCCTCGCCCTGGTGCCGTCGCTCGGAACGGCTCGAACCATTGGTGTCGGGTGCGCCGCGCGCACCTTGAGGGGCTGCGGTTGAACGAAATGGCGTGAGTCTCGATCAGCGCCGTGGTGCGCGCGGCGCACCCTACGGTTATCGGCACGGCCAATGGGCCGGGCATTGCTACCACGGCCCCCGGTCACCCGCGGCGCCCGGGTGCTGGCGTGAGTCTTGCTGTCGCTCTGGATGATCCGCCGTCTGCCCTGTTCGTCCCAGGTCGGGGTCCGCGATCAGCCGACCGGGAGAGAGAGCCAAGCGCATGACGCAACCCTTCAGTCCAGCAGTCCAAACGGGTCCGCGGCCCTGGCGCTCGGCCCTATTAACCCGGTGCGCCCGCCCGCTCGCGGACGCGCTGCGCAGCGCTACGCGCGCCCGGCCCCGCTTGACCCTCCTGCTCCTCGCCCTGACCCTCGCGGCCGGCGTCGAGGCCGCAGAATTCACGCTGCGCATCGGCCTGATCGACCAGGCACCCGCCGCGGTGCCCCCCCTCTCCGCCCTGCTGCCGCCGATCGTCGATGACGGCCTGGAGGGCGCGCGTCAGGGTATCCGCGACAACGCCACCACCGGTCGCTTCACCGGTCAGGCGTTCGAGCTGGTGCCGACGCGGGTCGCACCCGGGACCCCGGCCGCCGCGGCCTTCCGTGACCTCTACGGCCAGGGCCTGCGGGTCTTTCTGATCAACCTCCCGGCCCCCGACCTGCTGGCCCTGGCGGACCTGCCGGAGGCCCGGGATTCGCTGCTGTTCAACATCGGCGCGCCGGACGATCGCCTGCGCGTAACTGACTGCCGCCGTAACCTGCTGCACACGGCCCCGAGCCGCGCCATGCTGGCGGACGCCCTGGCCCAATACCTGGCCTGGAAGCGCTGGACGCGCTGGTTTCTGGTGGTCGGACCCACCCCGGGCGATCAGGCCTATGCGGCGGCCCTGCGGCGCGCGGGCAAGCGCTTCGGTGCCAAGATCGTGGTGGAGAAGCCCTGGACCTTCGAGGCCGGGGCCTCGCGCACCGACTCCGGGCACTTCACCGAGCAGCAGGAGGCCAACGCCTTCACCCAGGTGGCGGACTACGACATCCTGCTGGTTGCAGACGAGTCAGACACCTTCGGTGAGTATCTGAATTACCGCAGCTTCCTGGCGCGGCCGGTGGGCGGGACCCAGGGGCTCAGCGCCGCCGCCTGGAGCGGGGTCTCGGAGCAATGGGGCGCGACCCAGTTCCAGCGCCGTTTCCGCGAGCGCACCGGGCGCTTCATGACCCCCCTGGACTATGCCGCCTGGCTCGCGGTGCGCAGTATCGGCGAGGCCGCGACCCGCACCGGCACGGCCGACCCCGGGCCCTTGCGCGCCTACCTGCTGGGTCCGGACTTCAAACTCGCCGCCTTCAAGGGGGTGCCGGCCTCCTTTCGGGACTGGAATGGGCAATTGCGCCAGCCGCTCCTGATCGTCTCGCCCCGGGTCCTGGTGTCGGTGTCGCCGCAAGAGGGCTTCCTGCACCAGTTCTCCACACTCGACACCCTGGGCTATGACCGGGCCGAAACCACCTGCGGGATGAAATAACGAATGTCGATCACTCACTCACTGTCTGTAATGAGCCGCGCCGGGGCACTCCTGGCGATCCTCGTCCTTGCCTTACCCGGCGCGGCCGACGCCTATACGGTGTATGTCTCCAGCGAGAAGGACAATACCATCACGGTGGTGGATGGCGAGAGCCTCGCGATCAAGGCCAGCGTGAAGGTCGGACCCAGACCCCGGGGTATCGCGCTCAGCAAGGACTTCAAGTCACTGTATGTCTGCACCAGCGACGCCGACCATATCGAGGTGCTCGATCTGGCGAGCCTCAAGGTCACCCACAGCCTCCCCTCGGGCCCGGACCCGGAACTCCTGGCCCTGGCGCCCGACGGGCGCCTGCTCTATGTCGCCAATGAGGACGACAACATGGTCACGGTGGTGGACGTGGAGGGGCGCACCAAGGTGGTCGAGATCCAGGTGGGCGTCGAGCCCGAGGGCATGGGCCTGAGCCCGGACGGCAAATGGCTGGTCAATACCTCAGAAACCACCAACATGGCCCATTTCATCGATCTCGCCACCCGTGAGGTGGTGGCCAATGTGCTGGTGGACCCGCGCCCGCGGGTCGCCCAATTCACCCCGGACAGCAAACAGGTCTGGGTTTCCTCCGAGATCGGCGGGACGGTCAGCGTGATCGACACGACGACCAAGGAGAAGCTCAAGGTCATCCGCTTCGAGGTCCCGGGGCTGCGCCCCGAGTCGATCCAGCCGGTCGGCATCCGTTTGAGCGCCGACGGCAAGCGTGCCTATGTCGCCCTGGGCCCCGCCGCCCGGGTCGCGGTGGTCGACACCGCCACCTTCGCGGTCGAGAAATATCTGTTGGTCGGGCAGCGGGTGTGGAACCTGGACTTCTCCCCCGATCAGCAGCGGATGTTCACGACCAACGGCGTCAGCAATGATATGTCGGTCATCGATCTTGCGAGTCTCAAGGTGCGCAAGAGCATCCCGGTTGGGCGTCTGCCCTGGGGGGTGGTGGTCGCGCCTTGAGTAACACCATCGTTGTCGTTGTCGTTGTCGTAATCGTAATCGGAGAACCGATGCAATTTGGTGTGGGAGAATCCAGGGTGCTACGATAACCTCGACAACGACAACGACA
>NZ_CAIKKU010000733.1 GCF_903828115.1 uncultured Thiodictyon sp.
GGCCCCCCGGCCGCGACGGGTTGCCGCAAGGGTGCATGGCCGGAGTTATGACCAAGGCCCCCGCTGGGAACCGTTCGCTGTGAGTGCGCTGTTGGACTCAAATCTGGCCGCCGCGCCAAAGGACCCGACCGATGATTTCGATGTGTACGTTATGATCCGATGGTGGGACTGTCTCATCCGGATACCGCTGCCGATTTTCGGTGCGCAAGATGAGCCATCCATCATAGCGGCGAAAGAGGCGGCGTACCCTTAGCTCATGGGCGTAGCGAATGGCAAAGATGCGCCCGTCGTGGAGCGCCCGGTCGCTGAGATCAACGAGCAGCACATCGCCCTCACGGATCAACGGCGCCATGCTGTCTCCCTGGGCGTAAAGGACAGCCGCGTGCTCCGCGCTCAGTCCTATCCGGCGGAGCCAGTCGGGGTCAACGACCAGTGGGGGTGTCTCCGCCGCGAGCACCAGCTCGCGGCTACCCGCGGACAGCAGGATCCGCCGTCTGGGAATCAACACCGAACGATCGGTTGGCAAGTCGCTTGGGGCACTGGAATGGCTAAGCGCTTCTGGGATTGCGGCAGACGCCTGGTCGCCGATGACGGGTTCCGCGATCACTATCGCGGACGCGTGCCCAGGTGCATCAGGCAACCTGAACGACCCCGTAGCGTCATCGATGAGCAGGTCGTCCAGGGTCCAGCCAAGGGCGTCCGCGACTAACCTCTGTCTGGTTCTGGGAATCCCTCGCTTCTTCCAGTTATTGATGTCCTGACTGCGCACGCCGATGCGGGCCGCAAACGCGGACAAGGATTCGCCCCGCGCACGGATCTCCGCCTCGACTCTGGCCATGGCTGTCATGGGCGCGAAGTGTAGGCAGTCCGCGCTTGACAGCAACAAACTTAATGTTTAATTTATGTTCGTTATGGGCATTTCTCGGGCCTTGGAGCATTGGCCAAGCGGTGTCGATCCAGGCCGCGGGGTAGGGGGTGATCGGCGCAACCTAATATTTTTCAATGGAAAAGTCACGCATTCCAACCGCAGGAGAGGCACCGATGGGGGTTTATGTTCGCCTGAGTATTGATCCCGAAGGGATCGTCCCGGCAGCCTGGAAAGATTTTTATCGCCAGGCGCGGGACTTTCTAACCGGCCACCCGGACGGTTTAGTCGGGCTGCGCCGGGAACCGGTCAAGGGGACCACGCGACTGGTTTATTCCCGCCAGCTTGAGCATGAACCACAAGACCCGGCCCAACGACATCTTCGCGTCTCCGGCGACCTGGCATCCATGACGCACGGGGAGAGTTTTTGTCTCTACGAGGACCTCGGCCACTACCGGACGCGCCAACCATCCACGGTACCGCGCGATCTGTTGCGCGCGGTGCTCAAGGGCGACCAAGGTGTGACCGTGTTCTCCGAAAAGACCCAGGGCCATCCTTACCACCTGGCAGTCTTGGGCGTCGCGATCCTCGCCGAGGGGCGCTTTCCCGACTGCGCGCTGGTCAGCGGTGACATCAATCGGGACCAATGCCTGGACGCCCTGCGCACCCTTGAGGAGCAATGCGGAATCCGTGCGCCGATTCCGTTGCTGGTCGATGCCGATCGACTCTACGCGGCCCTGATCGGCGCGACGCCTTGCCTGGAGTCGATGGACCGTTATGTCTGCGCGGGTACCAACCCGGAGGAGCACATCCGGGTGCTGCAACGACACGTCGCGCGGGAGACGCTGTTGGATTGGCTCGCCGCACAGGTGGGCCAGCATGAGGGACGAGTCACGCTGGGTGTTCTCCGCCGCTTCAGGCAGTGGCTCAACGCCATTGGCGATCTCGACGGGCTGATCGATGCGGTCTGTTGCCGGCCAGTTGGCCCGCAGTTGGCCCCAGAGCCATTGGCCTCGGCTCTGGTCGCAACCGGTATCACGCTGGATCCGGACCGACTCGCTGGCCTCGATCGGCTGGACCGACCTGCGACCACTCCGGACAGTGTTTACTCGCAATTGGGCAACGCCATGCTGGATATCATGGGGGCGAGTGCGCGCAACTGTCGGTATCGCTTAGGCGTGGCGGCGGTTGTCGCACGCCTGCACGAGCGGTTTCCCGCGCATGGCGACGCCTGTCGCGAGACGATCGAGCGCGAAACGGCAACGCTCGTTCAGAAACTCCGCGACCTTGGCGCCCAGGTGGCACACCTCAGCGAGGACGCGGAAGGTGAAGAGGAGAGCGGTGACGGTGAGTCTTTTGTCCGCCATCAGTCCGGTGCTCAGCTCTCGCCGGCGCAAACGTTGATTCTCGATGAGTTTGGTGCGGCACTGAGGCCGCTCTGGGATGACTGGCAGAGCGGGCTCGGCGGGCGTTTCGGGACTGATGTCGAGGCGCGCCACGGACGGCTCATGCACGTTGCCGAAAGCCAAATGCTCGCGTTGACCGAAAGCGGTTGGGCATGGATCGATGCCGAGCAAGATGCCCAGATGTTTGACCTGATGCTCCTGCTCCTGAGTCAGGACGACAGGGCGGAGTTATTCACGAATCTGCGCCGTGGTCTATTTGAGTATCGTGACCTTTGCGATTACTTGAGAATGCGCGTGGTGGGCCGCTAAGTAATTATTAAAAAACAAGTTCTTCGACAGGTATCGATCGCCTTCAGGGCATCTCGAGGCGCACCGGCCGCGTCGACACTGACTCGCAGACGACGTTGGTGTCGAGCAGGATCACGGCTCGTCGTCGCCGAATGCAGGGGCTGCGCGGGGCTGGGAGCGGGCCGGGGGCGCAAGCTCGGCACCCCCCGAGACCTCCAGCACGCGCTGGTGCAGGCGGGTCCCGAGATCCGTCTCGGCGGCGGGTGTCGCCGGGGCCTCGCGCAGGATCCGCCGCGCCTCTTCCTCCATCGAGCAGCCGCGTTGTGCCGCGCTGATCCGCAGGCGGGTCTTGAGTGAGTCGTCGATCTTTCGGATCGTGATCGCCGCCATGGGCGAGCCCTCGGGAAAGCTTACATTTATAGCATGGTAGTCATTGTTTGCGGTTTGGGCAAGGTACAGGCTGCGGCAGTCCGGCCCGCCGGTCTGGCAGCCGGTCTCGCCGGGCGTCGCAGGCTGATCCCCTGAGCGTGCGCCGCGGCCAGAGTGCGATCCAGGTAACGTGGTCGGTGACGTTTGTAGGATGGGCAGAGCGAGAGCGGTGCCCATCCGGCGGGGCGATCCTTGGACGATGGGCATCGCTCTCGCTCTGCCCATCCTACGCTCGGCGCCTGCGCCGCGGTCGGCGGCCCTTGCCCGACTCCCTGCGGGTGGATAAAATCGGGGGGTTTAACTTTTTGAAACTTGCGCACCGGCGCGAGGCCCTCGTGGCGCGCCGACATGGCAATGACCCTCTTCTCACCGTCCACCGCGACGCACCTAACGCCCAAGAAGTGTAGCCCCATGAATACCACCAACCGCAAACCCCTGCCCGGCACCGACCTGAGTTACTTCGACGCGCGTGCCGCGGTCGATGCGATCAAGCCCGGCGCCTACGCCGGGCTGCCGTACACCTCGCGCGTGCTGGCGGAAAACCTGGTGCGCCGCTGCGACCCGGCCACGCTGACCGATTCGCTCACGCAGCTCATCGAGCGCAAGCAGGAGTTGGATTTCCCCTGGTTCCCGGCCCGTGTCGTGTGCCACGACATTCTCGGTCAGACCGCATTGGTCGACTTGGCGGGGCTGCGTGACGCCATCGCCGAGATGGGCGGTGATCCCGCGCAGGTGAACCCGGTCGTTCCGACGCAGTTGATCGTCGACCACTCGCTGGCCGTGGAATGTGGCGGCTTTGATCCGGACGCCTTCGCCAAGAATCGCGCCATCGAGGACCGTCGCAACGAAGACCGCTTCGACTTCATCAATTGGACCAAGAAGGCGTTCAAGAACGTCGATGTGATACCGGCCGGCAACGGCATCATGCACCAGATCAACCTGGAGAAGATGTCGCCGGTGATCCAGGTCCGTGACGGCGTGGCCTTCCCGGATACCTGTGTCGGTACCGACAGCCACACCCCGCATGTCGATGCCCTGGGGGTGATCGCGATCGGCGTCGGCGGGCTGGAGGCGGAGACCGTGATGCTGGGCCGCGCGTCCATGATGCGCCTGCCCGACATCATCGGGGTGAAGCTGACCGGCCGGCGCCAGCCGGGCATCACCGCCACCGACATCGTGCTGGCCCTGACCGAGTTCCTGCGCAAGGAGCGGGTGGTGGGCGCCTATCTCGAATTCTTCGGTGAAGGTGCGGCCGACCTGACCATCGGTGACCGTGCCACCATCTCCAACATGACGCCGGAATTCGGCGCCACCGCGGGCCTGTTTTATATCGACCGGCAGACCATCGACTATCTCAAGCTGACCGGTCGCGAGCCGGAGCAGGTCGCGCTGGTCGAGAACTACGCCAAGACTGCCGGTCTGTGGGCCGACAGCCTGGTCGACGCCGAATATCCGCGGGTGCTGGAGTTCGATCTGTCGTCCGTGGTGCGCAACATGGCCGGCCCCTCCAATCCGCACCGGCGTCTGCCGACGTCCGAGCTGGCCGCGCGCGGCATCGCCGGTGCCTGGGAAGAGAAGGAAGGCGAGATGCCGGATGGCGCCGTGATCATCGCGGCCATCACCAGTTGTACCAACACCAGCAATCCGCGCAACGTGGTGGCGGCGGCCCTGCTGGCGCGCAAGGCCAATCAGCTCGGTCTGGTGCGCAAGCCCTGGGTCAAGTCCTCCTTTGCCCCGGGCTCCAAGGTGGCCAAGCTGTATCTGGAGGAGGCCGGTCTGCTGTCCGAACTGGAGAAGCTCGGCTTCGGCATCGTCGGCTATGCCTGCACCACCTGCAACGGCATGTCCGGTGCCCTGGACCCTGCGATCCAGCAGGAGATCATCGACCGGGACCTTTATACCACGGCCGTCTTGTCCGGCAACCGCAATTTCGACGGCCGTATCCACCCCTATGCCAAGCAGGCCTTCCTGGCCTCGCCGCCGTTGGTCGTGGCCTACGCCATTGCCGGTACCATCCGCTTCGATATCGAGAAGGACGCACTCGGGGTGGATGCCGCAGGTGGGCCGATCACCTTGAAGGACATCTGGCCGTCCGATGAAGAGATCGACGCCATCGTCGCCGCCAGCGTGAAGCCGGAGCAGTTCCGCCAAGTGTACATCCCGATGTTCGCCGTCGCGCAGGACGATGGCGTCAAGGTCACCCCGCTGTACGACTGGCGGCCGATGTCCACCTACATCCGCCGTCCGCCTTACTGGGAAGGGGCGCTTGCCGGGGCGCGCACGCTGAAGGGTATGCGTGCGCTGGCCGTCCTGCCGGACAACATCACCACCGACCATCTGTCGCCGTCCAATGCCATCATGGCGAACAGCGCCTCCGGTGAGTACCTGGCCAAGATGGGCCTGCCGGAAGAGGACTTCAATTCGTATGCCACCCACCGCGGGGATCACCTGACCGCCCAGCGCGCCACCTTCGCGAATCCGCAGTTGGTGAACGAGATGGCCGTGGTCGATGGGCAGGTCAAGAAGGGATCGCTCGCCCGGATCGAGCCGGAAGGGAAGGTCACCCGGATGTGGGAGGCCATCGAGACCTATATGGAGCGCAAGCAGCCGCTGATCATCATCGCGGGGGCCGACTATGGGCAGGGGTCCTCGCGTGACTGGGCCGCCAAGGGCGTGCGGCTGGCCGGTGTGGAGGCCATCGCGGCTGAAGGTTTCGAGCGAATCCACCGGACCAATCTGGTCGGTATGGGCGTGCTGCCGCTGGAGTTCAAACCGGGCGTGAACCGCAAGACCCTTGGGATCGACGGCACCGAGACCTTCGATGTGATCGGCGAGCGCAAGCCGCGTGCCGACCTCACGCTGGTGGTCAACCGCAAGAACGGCGAGCGTGTGGAGGTGCCGGTGACCTGCCGTCTGGATACCGCCGAAGAGGTCTTGATCTATGACGCCGGCGGGGTATTGCAGCGCTTCGCGCAGGACTTCCTCGAGTCCTCAATAGCGGCCTAGCCCAAAGGAGTCGGGGCGTCCCGCCCCGACTCCTTGTCGTTGTCGTTGTCGTAATCGGGGTTATCGTAGCCCCCCTGGATGCTCTGGCGCGCCACATCGCATCGCTTCTCCGAATTACGATTTCGACAACGACAACGACA
>NZ_CAIKKU010000734.1 GCF_903828115.1 uncultured Thiodictyon sp.
AGAGAATCCGGGGCGCTACGATAACCTCGATTACGACAACGACAACGACAACGACAACGTTAACCCAAACCCGGCAGTTACTCACGCCAAGGCACCAAGCCCGCCAAGAAATACAGTAGGGTAGCTCCAACATCCGGATCACCCGCCGGGTGAATCGCCCGCCGCCGATAAGGCACTGAAAAACCTTGGCGGGCTTGGCGCCTTGGCGTGACAAATGCCCTTTGCGGGGTTACAGTTCCGCCCTTCGATCCACCACCGCAGGCGAGCCCCCATGTTCGACAAGGACCAACGACCCCTGACCGAGGAGATCACCGTCGCCGGGAGTGACCTGGTGGACAAGGTCAAGGCACTGATCCAACAGGGCAGCGTGCGCCGGCTGGTGGTGCGCCGGCCGACCGGCGAGTCGCTCATGGAGATCCCGCTAAACGTCGGTCTCGGGGTCGCCGGGCTGCTGACGCTGATGGCGCCGGTGCTCGCGGCCCTGGGCGCCATGGCGGCCCTGGTCGCACAATTCCGGATCGAGATCCAACGCGACCCGGACGCACCAAAGGTCCTGCCGAAGGCCGGCGACCGGGACCCGGACTGACCGGGTCAGCACCTCGACCCTCTCGCTCGCCGAGAGGCTTCTGGTCCGCGTAGCGGACCCTACGCGCTAACGACCGAATCCACTATGCAGCAGATCAAGCAAACCGCCGAATACACCATCTACCAGAAGAAGTCCGGCCGCTACGCGGTCAAGGCCAAGAAGCAGTGGGTCAAGGCCGGTGACAAGACCAAAATTCTGTTGGCCGAGGCCTTGATCACGCAGCCGCGGCCCAAGCCCGTCCCGGAGCCGGTCGCTGAGGGCGAGACCGAGGCGCCGGCCGCGTCCTGAGCCCGAGCGGCCTCGGGGCGCCGCTGCCGGTCGACGGCGCCCTGCCGCTACTGGCGACCGCCCTGGCCCGGGGCCATGCGGTCCTCACCGCCCCGCCCGGCTCCGGCAAGACCACCAGGGTCCCGCTGCTCCTGCGCGACGCCCCTTGGCTGATGGGCGGCACTATTCTGATGCTGGAACCGCGGCGCCCGGCCGCCCGCATGGCCGCCGCCCGGATGGCGCACCTGCTGGGCGAGACGGTCGGGGAAACGGTCGGCTACCAGGTCCGCTTCGAGCGGCGGATCGGGGCCGGCACCCGCATCCAGGTCCTGACCGAGGGCATCCTCACCCGCCGACTCCAGTCGGACCCTGAACTCTCCGGCGTCGGGCTCCTGATCTTCGACGAATTCCACGAACGCAGCCTCCAGGCGGACCTGGGGCTCGCGCTGGCGCTCGACCTGGCCGCGGCCCTGCGCCCGGACCTACGCCTGCTCGTCATGTCCGCCACCCTGGAGGCGGACGCGGTCGCCCGCCTGCTGGGCGCGGCCCCGGTGATCAGCGCCGCAGGGCGCAGCTTCCCCGTGGCGGTACGCTATCTGGAGGTCCCGCCGCGCGACCCACTGACCGCCATGGAACAGACGGTCCGCGAGGCGCTGCGCGACCAGCCCGGCGACCTCCTCGCCTTCCTGCCCGGCACCGGGGAGATCGAGCGGGTGTGCGCCCGTCTGTCCGGCACCCTGGGCGAGGGGATCGCAGTGCTGCCGCTGCATGGATCACTAACCGTGGCGGAACAGCAACGCGCCCTGGTCCCCGGGCCGGGGGCGGGCCGCCGGGTGGTACTCGCCACCGATATCGCCGAGACCAGCGTCACCATCGAGGGGGTGACCACGGTCATCGACGGCGGGCTGGCCCGCAAACCCCGTTTTCACGCCGGCTCCGGGCTCACCCGCCTGGTGACCGAGCCGATCCCGCTCGCGTCTGCCGAGCAGCGCGCCGGGCGCGCCGGGCGGCTCGGCCCCGGCGTCTGCTACCGCCTGTGGACACGCGCCCAGGAGGTCGGCCGCGCCCCGCACCGGCGCGCCGAGATCCTGGACGCGGACCTGGCACCCCTGGCCCTGGATCTGGCCCTGTGGGGCCTGCGCGACCCCGCCGCCCTGCGCTGGCTGGACCCGCCGCCCGCCCCCGCCTGGCTCCAGGCGGTCGACCTGCTCCGCGACCTGGGGGCACTGGACCTCTCCGGGGCCATCACCCCGCTCGGGCGCCGGTTGGCGGAACTGCCCCTGCACCCGCGCCTGGGGCGGATGCTGTGCGCCGCCCGGCCCGGCCGGGAGGCGCGCCGCTCCGCGGATCTCGCGGCCCTGCTGGCCGAGCGCGACGGCTGGACCGGCACCCCGGGGACGGGGCGCCCGGCGGACCTGGGCCTGCGCCTGGGCGCCCTGGCGGCCTTCCGGGAGGGCCGTGCCGGGCGCGACATGGAACGCGGGCGCCTCATCACCGTCGACCGACTGAGCCGCCGACTGGTGCCGGACCCGGAGCGGGCCGGGCGTGCGGCGGCGACGGACACCGACCCGGCCCCCCCGCTGGAGGCCGGCGCCCTGCTCGCGCTCGCCTATCCCGACCGGGTCTGCCAACGCCGGGGCGCCGCCGGGTCGCGCTATCTGCTGGCCGGGGGCACCGGTGCCGAACTGCCGCGCGACGATGCCCTGGCGGTCCACCCCTACCTGGTGGCGGCGGAACTGGACGCCCGCGGCCCCGATGCCCGCATCCAACTCGCCCTGCCGATCAGCGAGGCCGCGTTGCGCAGCACGTTGGCCGAGCGCATCCAGACCACCGAGGCGCTGGCCTGGGACGCGACGCGGGAGAGCGTGACGGCACGCCGTGAATCCCGGCTCGGCGCCCTGGTCCTGGACTCCCAGCCGCTCCCCACGGCGGACCCGGGGCGGGCCCTGGCGCTGCTCCTGGAACAGGTGGCACGCCAGTTCGAGCGCGCCCTGCCCTGGGACTCGGCGGCGCGCCAGTTCCAGGCGCGGGTCAGCCTCCTGCGCACCCACGACCCGGCAGGCGACTGGCCCGACCTCGGCGACGCGCGCCTGTGCGCGGACCTGGACGATTGGCTCGCGTCCTGGCTCCAGGGCAAGCGCAGCCTCGCGGAGGTGCGCGCCCTGCGCTTGGCCGAGATCCTCGCCGGGATGCTCGACTGGGGGCAGCGTGCGCGCCTCGACGCCCTGGCCCCCGAGACCCTGACCACCCCCGCCGGCAACCGGCGGCGGCTCGACTACCTGGCCGGTCCGGAGCCGGTCCTGCCGGTGCCGGTCCAAGAGCTGTTCGGCACCCGGGAGACCCCCAGCCTGTGCGCCGGCCGGGTCCCGGTGATGCTGCACCTGCTCTCGCCCGCCGGCCGCCCGGTCCAGATCACCCGCGACCTGGCCGGCTTCTGGGCCCGCGGCTACCCGGAGGTCCGCAAGGAGTTGCGCGGTCGCTACCCCAAACACGCCTGGCCGGACGACCCGTGCAGCGCCGTGCCGGTCACCAGGGTCCGCTCCCATCGGGGCTGAGCGTCGGACGCGCCGCCACCGCCGGGTGCGATCAGAACTGATGTGGTGACCGAGATCCCGGATACGTTGTCGTTGTCGTTGTCGTTGTCGTAATCGAGTAATCCGACCACGACAACGACA
>NZ_CAIKKU010000735.1 GCF_903828115.1 uncultured Thiodictyon sp.
GCTCGGCGTGGCGCGCGAGCGTGGCCGCGGCGGGCGGCTCGCCGCGGGCGGCGGCGGCCCGGATCTCCGGCGGCGTGCGCGTGAGGCCGGTATGGCGCTGGTGGTCGGCGGCCAGTCCCGGCCCGGACAGGAAGGTCTCGATGCACCCCTGTTTGCCGCAGTAGCAGGGCGGGCCGGGGGACTCGTCGGGCTGCGGCCAGGGCAGGGGGTTGTGGCCCCATTCGCCGGCGATGGCGTTGGGTCCGGCCAGGAGCCGGCCCCCGATGACGATCCCGCCGCCGGTCCCGGTGCCGATGATGACCCCGAAGACGCTGGCCGCCCCGCGGCCGGCGCCGTCGGTGGCCTCGGAGAGGGCGAAGCAGTCGGCGTCGTTGGCCAGGCGCACCGGCCGCCCCAGGCGCTCGGCCAGGTCCAGGTCCAGGGGCCGGTCGTTGAGCCAGACGGAGTTGGCGTTGCGCAGCCGCCCGGTGAAGGGTGAGAGGGCCCCCGGGGTGCCGATGCCGATGCTGCCCGGTTGACCGGCCGCCGACTCGATGGCGGCGATCAGCCCGGCGATCGCCCCCAGGGTCGCGCCGTAATCGCCCCGGGGCGCCGCGATCCGGTGCCGGGCCAGGACCCGGCCCTCGAGGTCCAGGGCGATGGCCTCGATCTTGGTTCCGCCCAGGTCCACGCCGATACGCATGTCAACTCCTTATCTCTCACAAAGACACAAAGACACAAAGATAAAGAATACAAGAAAAAAAAAGGGGATACGCCCAGGTCGATGCGCCATACCGCGACCGCGCCGGACGCGGCACGTCCGTGCGCTCGCGGCGTTCGGCCCCCCCGTCTCTTCGCTGACCGTCTCAAACCTTGTTGTTAAGCGTCTCTTCTCCGTGTCTTTGTGCCTTTGTGAGAGGATTCATGGTGCCTCTGTGAGAGGATTTACGGTGTCTCGGTGAGAGGATTCATGGTGCCTCTATGAGAAAATCTACCCTGTCTCTGTGAGAGGACTAACGAGCCCGGGGTCACGTCAGGGCTCAGCCCTGGGGGCCGAAGGGGCT
Source organism: uncultured Thiodictyon sp. (assembly GCF_903828115.1). Lineage (GTDB taxonomy): Bacteria > Pseudomonadota > Gammaproteobacteria > Chromatiales > Chromatiaceae > Thiodictyon. The sequence goes on from NZ_CAIKKU010000735.1 coordinate 1,044, forward strand.
CTCGGAGCCGGACGGGTTAGTGAAGCGGTCATTGAGCGTCTGGACATAGGCATCGCAGTTCTGCAACACCTGCTCGACGCGGCGCCGTGCCTCGGGGCCCCAGCCGGCGGGGGTGGCGACGAGGACGGTCCGCCGGGGCGTGGTGTTGTACTCGAAGGCGGCCGCCAGATTGCCCTCCACGTTGGACGCCGCGGCCCTTAGGCGCACCCAGCCCGCCAGGCCCCTGGTTGCCAGGCGGCGGATCCCGAAATGCGCGGCCAGGGCCAGCCCGGCCAGGATGCCGAACAGGGCCTTGGGTCCCCAACTGACCTGCTCGAGGACGGCGAACCAGGGCGGATCGTAGGTCAGACCCTGCCAGTGCCCGGCACCGATGCTCCAGAACAGGAAGATGACCCCGACGAGCGCCAGGAGGATCGCATCGGCGGTCAGGACGCGCCGGCGCCAGCGCGACAGGGCCTGCGTCAGGATGGGTGCGGCGCCCTCGCCGATGTCGTTGGCGGTCTTGTCCAGGGCGCCGACGATGCGGTAGGCGCGCTCCACCTCCACCGAGTGCATCCGGCCGTGGATCTCGGCCAGATCCGGGTCGCGCTTGCTTTCGTAGCGGCGGCGTAGGGCCGCGTCCTCGATCGGGCTGGCCGCATCCGGGCAATAGATGGTGTAAAAGCGCCCGGCGGTCAGACCCTCTTCCCCCAGGGCCCGTTGCCAGGCGGCCACCACGTCCTCCGGATTGTCCTCGCGGGCGGTCATGTCGATCTGGTTCAGGATGAACATGAACTTGCCGGGGTCGGCCCGGTGGATGGTCTTGCCCACCAGGTGGTGCAGGGTATCGCGCATGGCGCCCGGCTCCGGGTGACGGGCGTCGAAGAAGACCAGGACCAGGTCGGAGAGGTCGATGATGTGGTCGACGATGCGCAGCGTTGCGGTCCGCTGCTTGTCGGCGTCGAAGCCGGGGGAGTCGATCAGGATCCTGCCGCGCAGGACCTCGCTCGGGCAGGCCTTCAGTTGCAGATAGGCGTCGATGCGCGCCCCCTCGCCACTGGCCACCTGATTGATGCTGCTGGAGATCCGATACAGCGGGAAGCGCGGGTCCGCGTCCAGTGCGACCCCGGGCAGGGCCTGGGTGGTGGCGGCACGGCCATAGCAGATGACGGTGAAGCGATCATCCACCGCCTGATTGCCGGTCCGCTGTACCTTCTGCCCCAGATAGTGATTGATGAAGGTGGATTTGCCGGAGGAGAAGGTCCCCAGGACCGAGATCAGGGGCCACCACGGGATCTGGGTGGCATAGGACTCGCCGGCCGGCAACAGCCCCATGGCGTGGGCGACCTTGTCCAGTTCCCGGAAGCTCTGCACAGCGCTCAACAGCACCGGGTTTTCCTGCTCCAAATGACGTTCCAGGTTGAGCAGGCGCTGGGACACGACCTCTTCTGACGGCATGGGAGATTCCTTATGAAAAGAATGAACTGCGAAAGGCCAGGCGCGCCTGCCAGGGGCCGGCCAGCGACGCCGCGTCCGCTTGCCGGCCGGGCTGCGCGAGCGGCGGCGGGCCTCGGGGTGGCGTTAAATTGACCGCGGATGGTATACCGATCGACCTTGGCGCGGTAGTCTGGCGCTCGCCGGCGCCGGTCAGGGCCCTGTGCGGTCCCCGGCACGCGCGCCGGTGGTCGTGCGAGCGGCGCGGCGTGGGTTCTTGGAAGCCCCCGGGGAAGTCCCGATACCTCGCTGCTTTTTCGTCTGTTCTCCGCGCGTTGCTTGAATGCCTACGGGGCGCGCGTGCATACTGTCCGGCGAACAGCGTCGCGGCGGTCGCGACCGCCCGCGCCAGCCGATGATTCGATCCGGACTACAGCGTTTCGTGTGCGATACGATGGGAACTATGACTAGAAGTAAGCTCGGTGCCTGTTTGCTTATCCTTGCCGCCTGGGTCGGAGCCGGCGCCGCCGCAGCGCCGCCCGCGGACCTTGGCGAGTCAGTCGTGGTCCAGCAGGCCCAGGGGGCGCCCAGCGTCTCCCTGGGCGGGACCGTGATTCCCTACAAGGAGGTGGTCCTGTCGGCCCAGTTGCCGGGCCGGGTCGCCTATCTGGCCGGCATTGAGGGCGATACCTTCAAGGCGTCCGACCTCCTGGTCGGGATCGACGATGCCGAACTGCTCGCCAAACGGCGCGCCATGGTCGCCCAGATGGCGAGCGCTGACGCCCAGTTGCGCAATGCCGGGGTACAGTACAACCGGGAGATGTTTTCGCCGCGTGCCAACGCCTCCCCGGGCGGCATGGGCGTGCCCAATCTGTTCGACCAGATGTTCACCCGGCCGATGGAAGGCATCGTCGGGGATCGGGAGCGCGGCGCCGAGCGCGGCGCGGACCTCTTCGCCTCCGGCATCCAGGTGCAGGAGGCCCAGAACACCATCATGCGTCTCCAGGCCGAACTCCAGGCCTTGGATACCAAGATCCGCGACGCGCGCAGCATCGCTCCCTTCGCCGGGGTCATCGTGAAGAAGCTCGTCGAGGTGGGGGACACCGTCCAGCCCGGCCAGCCGCTGCTCAACTACGCCGATGTGGAGTATCTCCAGGTGGAGGTGGACGTGCCGGCGCGCCTGCGCCCGGGGCTGCGCGAGGGCATGGTGGTCACCGCGGAACTGGACCTGCACAGCCGTCGGGTGCCGGTGCGGGTGGCGCAGATCTTTCCCGTGGCCGACAGCCAGCGCCATACGGTCAAGGTCAAGTTCGATCTGCCCCAAGGCATCTCTGCGCCGGGGATGTATGCCAAGGTGCTGATCCCCGACACCAGCGCCAGCGGCGCGGCGGCGCGCGCCAATCCGGTGATCCCGCGCAGCGCGATCCGTTACAACGGCAGTCTGCCCGGGGTCTATGTCCTGGGTGACGGGGGCGAACCCCAGTTGCGGCTGATCCGCATCGGCGAGGACCAGACCGACGGCTTCGTCACCGTGCTGAGCGGCCTGGTGGCGGGTGAGCGGGTGCTCGTCAACCCGGGGCCGCGCGTGACCGCCGGGTGGGCCAAGGAGGGTGTCCCGCCCCGGTGAGGGTCCCTGCGTCTGAGCATCCGTTGTCGTTGTCGTTGTCGTTGTCGTTGTCGTAATCGGAGAAGCGATGCATTTTGGGGTGCTAGATCCAGGGCGATACGATAACCTCGATTACGAAAACGATTACGACAACGACA
>NZ_CAIKKU010000736.1 GCF_903828115.1 uncultured Thiodictyon sp.
AACATTGGCAAAAATCATCCACACGCCCCCCCCCCCCCCCGGCACCCGCATCGGTAGACACCTGACCGCCCTCGCGGCACTCCTGCTGCTCGCCGTCGGCCTGATCTCGCTCGCCCGCGGCGGGACCGACACCGCGGCCCTGTCGGTGAAACTGGTGGACGGGCTCAGCCCCGCCGCGCAGGCGTCGGTCATCGCCCGCCACGGCGCGGCCGAGCAGTCCGCGGTCGCCCCGCTGCGCATCCATGTCGTGGAGGTCCCGGCCGCCGACCTGTCCCGGGCCCTGCAGGCGTTCGGCGCCGATCCCCAGGTGGAGAGTGTCGAGGCGGTCAAGACCCGCCGCGCCGAGTGGCTGCCCAACGACCCGCAGATCGGCACCCAGTGGGCGCTGGAGCGCATCGGCTGACCCGCGCTCTACAGTACCCAGACCCCCACCGGGAGCGCCACCCTGGCCCTGCTCGACACCGGTGTCGATGGGACCCACCCGGATCTGGCCGGTCGGCTCATCCCCGGCACCTCGTTCCTCGACGGCAACGACGGGCTCGCCACCCCCACCTGGCCGGCCGCCAGCCGCGGGGTGATCGGCGTCTCCGCCACCGACGCGGACGACGCACTCGCCGATTTCAGCAACCGCGGCCCGGAGGTCTTCCTGGCCGCCCCCGGGGTCGCGCTCGCCACCACCGAGGGACCGGACGGCTACACCGCCATCAGCGGCACCTCGCCGGCCGCGGCCCTGACGGCCGGCGCGGCGGCGCTGCTGAAGGCGTTCGACCCGACCCTGACCAACGGCGTGCTGATTGGGCGACTGGCCCGCGGGGCCGCCCCGGTCGGCGACCCGGCGGACCCGGACGACGCGGCCAAGTACGGCTACGGCCGCCTGAGCCTCAGCGGCGCCCTGGCGGATGCGCAGGGGGCGAATGCCCTGGACCCGGTGGAACCCCTGGGGGCCGTGGCGGCGGCTGCGGCAGCAGCGGGCGAGGCGGGCGGCACCGCCACCGGTCCCGGCAGCGGGGGCGCCGCGGGTGGCGCCGGCGGCACGGACGGCACCCCGGACGGTCTCTATACGAGCGCGGCCACCCCGACCGTGACCATCGTCGGCACCAGCAACCTGGGGGCCAATCAGGTCACGCTGAGCCTCCAGTCCAGCCAGACCGGCACCGGTTATCTCACCCTGCTCACGGGCAGCGGCACCGCCTGCGGCACCGGCACCCAGGTCAAGGCGGGGCAGACCAGCACCGGTTCCGCGGCGTTTCGGCGCGGCTCGCTCAAACTCACCGCCAATGTGGCGGGGGCCTACACCGTCCGCAACCTGGTGCAAAGCACCGCCTACACCGCGTGCTTCACCGCCGATGACGGGGTCAACCTGCAAGCCACCCCGGTCAGGGTCAACGTCACCACCACCGCGGCGGCGACGGCGGTGGGCGCGACCTGGGGCACGGCCGGGAGCGCCGGGTTCTCCGCCGGGTCGGCTTACTACACCTCCCTGGCCATCGCCCCGGACGGGACCCCCTATGTGGGGTATGGGGACGGGGTCTACTTCTACAAGACGTCGGTCAGGAAGTACGACGGCACCGACTGGGTCAAGGTGGGGAGTCTCGGGTTCTCCGCCGGTTTTGCTCTACAGACCTCCCTGGCCTTTGCGCCGGACGGGACCCCCTATCTGGCATTTGCATATAGTGACGGAACCACTGACTGGTCTAAGGTAATGAAATACAGCGGGTCCGCTTGGGTCTCCGTGGGCGCCGCCGCGGCGGGTTACAACAGCTCCTTCGCCTTTTCCCCGGACGGGACCCCCTATCTGGCATATACAGATAGAGCCAATGACTCCGCCAAGGCGACGGTGGTGAAGTACAGCGGGGCCTCCTGGATCACTGCTGGCAACGCCGAGTTTACCACCGGGTATGTTCAATACAACTCCCTGGCCTTTGCCGCGGACGGAACCCCCTACCTGGCGTATCAGTACGCAGTCACCCAAAAGGCGGAGGTGATGAAGCTCGTGGGCAGCAACTGGATCATGGTGGGGAGCGCGGGGTTTTCCGCCGGGTCTGCTGCTTACATCTCCCTGGCCTTTGCCCCGAACGGGACCCCCTACGTGGCGTATCAGGACGGGGCCAACTCCTCCAAGGCGACGGTGATGAAGTTCACCACCCTGTCCGCCACCACCACCACCACGGTCGCGGCCACCCCCAACCCCGCCACGTTCGGTGCCGCCGTCACCCTCACCGCCACCCTGTCCCCGACCACCGCCACCGGCAGCGTCACCTTCAAGGACGGCACCACCACGCTCGGCACCGGCACCCTCGCGGGCGGCATCGCCACCTACGTCACCAGCGCACTGACGGTGGGCGGCCACAGCATCACCGCGGTCTATGACGGCGCCACCGGCTTTAGCGGCTCCACCTCCGCCGCCTATTCGCTGACCATCAACAAGGCCGGCCAGACCATCACCTTCGCCAACCCCGGCACCAAGACCTACGGCACCAGCCCGACCCTGACCGCCACCGCGACCTCCACGCTGGCGGTAACCTTCACCTCGACCACCCCCACGGTCTGCACCATCACCAGCGGCGGGGTCCTGACCTTCGGCGGCGTCGGCCCCTGCACCATCGCGGCCGACCAGGGCGGCAACGCCAACTTCAACGCCGCCACCCGGGTGACGCAGGGCTTCGAGGTCGCCAAGGCCACCCCGAGCGTGAGCGCCTGGCCGACCGCCGGCAACATCCACTACGGCCAGACCCTGGCCGCGTCGGCCCTCAGCGGCGGCACCGCCACCCCGGCGGGCGGCTTTGCCTTCACCACGCCTAGCACCGCCCCGCCCGTCGGCACGGCCAGCCAGGGCGTCACCTTCACGCCCACCGACACCGCGCACTACAACAGCGCCGCCGGCACCGTCAGCGTGACCGTCACCCGGGCGGCGACCAGCGCGGCCCTGAACGCCGCACCCAATCCCGCGACCCTCGGGCAACCCGTGCTGCTGACCGCCACGGTCACCCCGGCCGGCGGCACCGGCACCGTCACCTTCATGGACGGCGGCACGACCCTCGGCACCGGTCCCCTCAGCGGCGGGACCGCCACCCTGAGCACCAGCGCGCTCACCGCCGGCAGTCATAGCCTCAGCGCGGTCTACGCGGGCGACGCCAACTACCAGGGCGCGACCTCGCCGGTCCTGACCCAGGTGGTGCAGGTGCCGGTCACGGTCGGCACCAATGTCGCGGGCTTAAGCGTCAGCGTGGACGGCAGTACCCAGGTCGCGCCCTACACCGGCGCCTGGACGCCGGGGAGCAGCCATACCATCGCCGTGAGCGCGGTGCAGGGGGAGTCGGCGGGGAGCCGCTACGCCTTCTCGGCCTGGTCCGACGGCGGGGCCTTGAGCCATACCGTCATCGCCCCGGCGAGCGCCGCGACCTATACGGCCAACTACGGCGCCCAGTACCAGGTCACCACGGCGGCGAGCCCGGTCGGCACGGCCTCGGTCTCCTGGTCGCTGAACGGCCAGTCGCGGCCGGGCAACTGGTTCGCGCCCGGGACCGCGGTGGCCGTGCAGGCGTTTGCCACGGCCCCGAACGCCTTCTCCGCCTGGAGCGGCGGTGCCACCAGCAGCGCCAACCCGGTGACCGTGACGGTGAACGGCCCGCTGAGCCTGACGGCCAACACGACGGTGCCGGCGGCCGGCGCGGTGCTGACCCCGGGGGCGGGCATCGGGCGTAGCGGCGCCGAGCCGACGGACCGCACCTGGTCCTTTACGCTGACCAACAACAGCGGGGTGGCGGCCGGCACGGTCCAGATCACCGGCGTGGTGCTGACCCCGTCCCCGGCCTGCACGGTCCGGCGTCTGACCGAGCTTCCCGTCAACCTGGGCACCATCGCCGCCAACGGCGGGACGGCCGCCGCGCAAGTACACATCGACTTCAGCGCCTGCCCGCCCTCGACCAAGTTCAAGGCGAGTTTCACCTACACCTTCGCGGGTGCGGGCAGCGCGCCGACCAAGACCTACGGCAATCAATTCCGCTAACCAGCCAGGAATGTCACATCATGTTCATGCGTCGTTCAATCGCACCCACGCTGCTCCTGGCCGGGGCCCTGGCGCTGCCCGTCACCGCCCCGGCGGGCGTGATTTTCACGCTGCTTCCTACCTCCGGGGAGGTCGCCGGCGACCCCGGCGACACCGTCGGCTGGGGCTTCACCCTGAGTAACGATACCGCCTACTGGCTGTGGGCCAACGGGTCCGTTTTCGACCTGGACAAGGGACCGTCCTGGGGGACCTATGACGACTACAGTGGAAATAGCGACCCGGTGGCGCCGGGCACCGCGCAAAACCCGACCGTCCTGACCGTCCTCTTCAGTCTGCTCGACGGCACCGGGGCGGGGAGCTTCGCCATCGACCCCACTGTCCCCTTTGGCGATCAGGCCACCGGTGTCATCAGCCTGGACTATGACATCTACGACGCTAATCCCTCCGGCGGCGGCCTGGACCCGATCGACAGTGCCAGGGTGCAGGCCGATGCCGTGGTGACCAGTACCCCCGAAGCGGGGACCTGGACCTTGCTCGGCCTGGGGCTGGCCGCGCTGGGCGGCGGGCGCCGTCGCCGGTCGGCCGCCCGGCACCCGGCGGACGGGCCGGACCCGAGTGCCGCACCGCGGAAGTCCTTAAGACCCTGGTAGGGTGCGCCGTGCGCACCTTGCCCGCGGCGTCGAAGGCACCGCGGGCGTCGGGTTACGCTGCGCTAACCCGACCTACCCACTGGCGCAAGACCAGGGCGGCGGGTCAGTTCGGGCCGCGCAGCGGCCAACACAGGGGTGACACCGCTGGAGCGGTGTCACCAGCACCGTTGCGCGGTGCCCAGCCGGACCCGCGCACCGCCTTGAGCACCGCCGGTCGAGTGCGTAGCATGGGCAACAATGCCTGAGCGCGGCGGCCACGCCCCCGGGACCCATCCGACCGACGACCAGGGCGCGCCCATGAGGTCCACCATTCCCCCCTTCCACCAGGCCCGGGTGCTCGTGATCGGGGATGTCATGCTCGACCGTTACTGGACGGGGGCGGCCACCCGCATCTCCCCCGAGGCCCCGGTGCCGGTGGTGCATGTGACGGCGGTCGAGGAGCGGCCGGGCGGGGCGGCCAATGTCGCGCTCAATATCAAGACACTGGGCGGCCAGGTCGATCTGCTGGGGGTCGTGGGGCGGGACGAGGCGGGCACGGCCTTGGAGGCCCTGCTGCGCGGGCGCGGCATCGACTGTCACCTCCAGCGCCATCGGAGCGCCTGCACCTCGACCAAGCTGCGCATCCTCTCCCGGCACCAGCAATTGCTGCGCGCGGATTTTGAAGGGGGCCTGTCCGGGCTGGACCCGGACGAACTGCGGGCCGACTACGCACGGCTGGCCCCGCGGGCCGCGGTCGTGGTCCTGTCGGATTACGGCAAGGGCACCCTGGCGTCACCGCGCCCACTCATCGACGCTGCCCGGGCGCTCGGCAAGTGCGTGATCGTGGACCCCAAGGGCACCGACTTTTCCCGCTATCAGGGCGCCACCCTCCTCACACCCAACCGCGCCGAGTTCGAGGCCGTGGCCGGGCTTTGCGCGAGTGATGATGAACTGGTGGAACGGGGCGAGCGGATGCGCCTGGACCTGGGCTGGCAGGGGCTGCTCATCACCCGCGGTGAGCAGGGGATGACCCTGCTGTGGACCGGACAGCCGCCGCTGCACCTGCCGACCCGCGCCCAAGAGGTCTACGACGTGACCGGCGCCGGTGACACCGTGGTGGCGACGCTCGCGCTGGCCCTGGCCGCGGGGGCAGAGCCGCCGGAGGCGGTGCGGCTGGCCAACGCGGCGGCCGGGATCGTGGTCGGCAAGCTCGGCACCGCCGCCGTCACGGTGGCGGAACTCGGCCGGGCGCTGCATGAACCGGCGGCCGGCGGCTTCGGCCTGGTCAGCGAAGACGAACTGGAGACGCGGATGCGCCAGGCGCGCGCCCGCGGTGAGACCTTGGTCATGACCAACGGCTGCTTCGACCTGCTGCACGCGGGGCATGTCGGCTATCTGGAGCAGGCCCGCGCCCTCGGTGACCGCCTGATCGTGGCGGTCAATGCGGACGCCTCGGTCGCCGCGCTGAAGGGCCCCGGGCGGCCGGTGAACCGCCTGGAACACCGCATGCGCGTGCTGGCGGCCTTGAGGAGCGTCGATTGGGTGGTCCCCTTCGATGAGGCGACACCGGAGCGGCTCTATTGCCGGCTGCTGCCGGATATCATCGTCAAGGGCGGCGACTATGCCCCCGCGGACATCGCCGGCGGCCCCTGTGTCACGGCCAACGGCGGGCGGGTGGTGGTGCTGGATTTCCTTGATGGGGTCTCGACCACGGGCCTGATCGAGCGCATGACGGGGGGGCAGGACGACCGATGACCCTGGAAGCAGCAGGCGGCGCCCTGCTGGGGCCCCTGCGTCAGGCACTCGGGTGCGCGGACGACGGGCTGGTCTGCGCCTATCTCTTCGGCAGCATCGCCCGGGGCGAGGCGCGCACCGGGAGCGACCTCGACCTCGCCGTCCTGTGCGCGGCCGACCCGCCGTCGACCCTGGCCGGGCTGCATCTGGACCTCGCCGATGACCTGAGCGCCGCGACCGGGCGGCCGGTGGACCTGGTGGTGCTCAATCGGGCCCCGGTGGACCTGGTGCACCGGGTATTGCGCGACGGTATCCTCGTCCTGGACCGGGACCCGTCCGCGCGCATCCGCTTCGAGCTGGACTTTGTGGCGGCGATTCGGAGCCGGTTGATGCCATGATCGAACTCACTCGCAAGACCAGCACCCCACCGCCGACGGACTTGCGTGTCACCCTGACCCTGGACCAGCGCCTGCGCAGCCGCCTCAAGGTCGTCCTGGACGACGGGCGTGAGGCCGGCATCCGGCTGCCGCGGGGGACGACCCTGCGCGACGGTGACGGGCTGCTGACCGAGGAGGGGCTGGCGGTGCTGGTGCGCGCCGCGCCCGAGCGGCTGTCGCGGGTGACGGTGGCGGACGCAGTGGGACTGGCACGGGCCTGCTACCACCTGGGCAATCGGCATGTGGCAGTGCAGATCGAGCCCCAGCGGCTTTCGTATCTGCACGACCCGGTGCTCGATGACCTGGTGCGGGGGCTGGGGCTGGCGGTGCTCGCGGAGACCGGACCCTTTGAGCCGGAGGCGGGGGCCTATGGGGGTCACGGACACGGTCATCCTAGAGATCCACAGATGAACACAGATGAACACAGATGAACACAGATTGTCTTCTCATTATCATTCGCTTATCGCTATCGTCACAGTCACCGGCAAGGTGAGCCCCCGACCAATCGTAAACAAATGAACAATCTGTGTGAATCTGTGTTCATCTGTGGATGATTTTTCTATGGTTATTTACACGCGGCCGAGTCCTGACGTGGACTTGCCCCTGCTGCGCCTCCTGCAACTGGTAAGCCCGACACTGCCGGTCGGCGGCTTCACCTACTCCCAGGGGCTGGAGTGGGCAGTGGAGGCGGGCTGGGTGCGCACGGCGGCGGACCTGGAGGCCTGGGTCGCCGATCAACTCGGCCAGGGACTCACGCGGGTGGACCTGCCGCTCTTGACGCGCCTGCAGGCGGCGGCGGCGGCGCGCGACGCGCCGGCCTGCGCGGGCTGGATCGACCAATTGCTCGCCGCCCGGGAGACGGCGGAACTGCGCCTGGAGGAGGCCAACCGCGGTCGCGCCCTGGCGGATCTGCTGATCGCCTGGGACCTCGCCGGGGCGCGTGACTGGCGCCCGGTGCTGGCCCGCGCCCAGTTGGCCGGTCTGGCCTTCGCCGCGGCGGCCTGGGGCATAGCGCCGCGGCAGGCGGCGGCGGGCTACGCCTGGTCCTGGGCCGAGAACCTGGTGCTGGCGGGGGTCAAGTGCGTCCCCCTGGGTCAGACCCAGGGCCAGCAGGTCCTGGCCCGGCTCGCGGCCCTGATCCCGCCCGCGCTGGAGACGGCACTGGCCCTGCCGGACGACGAGATCGGCGCCTCCTGTGCCGCGCTCGCCATCGCCGGCGGGGCCCATGAGACCCAATACACGCGACTCTTTCGATCCTGAACCCCGATCCGCAACCCCACCACTGGAGACCAAGCCCCATGAACTGCTTCATCGTCTACTGGCACCCGGAACCCCGCAGCTTCAACGGCGCCCTGCTCGCGGCCACCCGCGAGACCCTGACCCAGGCGGGGCACCAGGTCCGCGTCTCGGACCTGCACGCCATGGGCTTTGACCCGGTGTCGGGCCGCCACAACTTCACCACGGTCAAGGACCCGGGCTTCTTCAAGCAGCAGCTCGAAGAGCTCTACGCGGGCGAGCACGACGGCTTCGCACCCGCGATCGAGACCGAATTGAAGAACCTGGAGTGGTGCGACCTCTTGATCCTCCAATTTCCGCTTTGGTGGTTCGGGCTGCCGGCCGTGATGAAGGGCTGGGTCGACCGGGTGTTCGCCATGGGCCGCACCTACGGCGGCGGGCACTTCTATGAGAACGGCGTCTTCCAGGGCAAGCGGGCCCTGCTCTCACTCACCACCGGCGGCCCGCGGGAGGCCTATGAGCCCGGCGCTTTCAATGGCGACATGGCCGGAGTCCTGCGACCGATCAACCGCGGCATCCTGCGCTTCGTCGGCTTCGAGGTCCTGGCCCCCCAAGTCTGCTACAGCCCGGCCCACCTGAGCGAGGAAGAGCGCGCCCAGGCGCTCGCCGACCATGCACAGCGCCTGCGCGGGCTCCACCTGGAGTCGCCGATCGAGGTCGGCATCTATTAGTAAGACAACAGTCGGCAGCCGACGACCAGCGCTGTCGGCATAGACGCGCCGCCTTATGTCACGCCCCTTCAGGGCTGGCGCTTCTGATGCACACCACCCAGGGCGTTGCCCTGGGTGATGTGTCGAAGAGACACTAAGCCCTGAAAGGGCGTGACATCAGCGAACGACAGTGCTCGGCGCAAGCGCGATACCAACCACCACGGCCGCGGCCGAAGATCGTAATCCGAAGGCCGGCCGAGCTATTTCGCATTATATTAGACCAGAGGAGGCCGCAATGACTGATTCATCCCCCCTGCGCGTCGGCGTCGGCGGCCCCGTGGGGTCCGGCAAGACGGCGCTGCTGGACGCGCTGTGCAAGCGCCTGCGCGACCGCTACCAGATCGCGGTGGTGACCAATGACATCTACACCCGGGAGGACGCCGAGTTCCTGATCCGCTCCCAGGCCCTGCCCGCGGAGCGGATCATCGGGGTGGAGACCGGCGGCTGCCCCCACACCGCCATCCGCGAAGACGCCAGCATGAACCTGGCGGCGGTGGAGGACCTGCAGGCACGCCTGCCGGGGCTCGACCTGATCTTCATCGAGAGCGGCGGGGACAACCTGGCCGCGACCTTCAGCCCGGAACTGGCGGACCTGACGCTCTATGTCATCGACGTGGCCGGGGGCGAGAAGATCCCGCGCAAGGGCGGGCCCGGCATCACCCGCTCGGATCTCCTGGTGATCAACAAGATCGACCTGGCCCCCCATGTCGGCGCCTCACTGGCAGTCATGGAGCGCGACGCCCGGCGGATGCGCGGCGAGCGGCCCTTCGTCTTCAGCAACCTGCGTGAGGGCCTGGGGGTCGCGGAGATCGCCGCGTTCATCTGTAGGGAGGGAATGCTAAGGGACGGTCACCAATAAGTTAAACAAATCGATTTTCGCGTCGTTGTCGTTGTCGTTGTCGTTGTCGTTGTCGTTGTCGAGATTATCGTGGCGCCACGGATTCTCCCGCACCCCGAATTGCATCGTTTCTCCAATCACGACAACGACAACGACAACGACTGCGTTTGCGTTTAACTTGTTGTTGACTCGTTACAAAGACCCCGTTAGCGGATGATGTCCGTGATCTTCCACTCAGTCCCTTCCAGCGTAAGCCGCACATGGGTCGGATTGCGCCCCAGGTCGCCGATGCGGATCAGGAAGCGGTTGTAGGACTCGAAGAAGGCGAAGTCGATGCCGCTCAGCAGGAAGGGCGGGCTCTGGTGGGTCGCCTCGGAGACCGCCTGGCGCAGGGTCTCGCGCACCCAGGGCAGGGTGATCGCCTGATCGAGGGCCGAGTCGCCCAGCCGCTCCAGGTTCTGGCGAATCCAGCCCATGGTACTCTTGGGGTCGGCGGCCGGCAGCAACTGGTCGGCACCGGCCGTGACGCGCGCCTTGAAGTGGGCGCGGATCGCGGGCAGGTCCACCAGGGTGGCGAGTTCGGTGGTGTCCTCCTTGCTCAGGGCGCCGTCCAGCCTGAAAATGTAGTAGTAAGGCCAGATGCCGAAGAGGAGCAGGACAAACAGGAGCAGGTAGACGAGGTAGCGCATGACGGGGCCGCTTGAAAGGGTTGGAAGGGGCTGCATTCTAACGCCCCGGTGCCGTGGGCTATACCCCGGGGCGCAACCCCGGCGGCCGACGGCGACGCGCCGACAAGAAGCAGCGGTGCGCAGTCGGCGGCCGGGCCTATAATCAAACAACGATCCCTACCCCTATCGCCATCCGCACGAGGTCGCCATGGATACCCTGACCCAGACCCTTGCCCTGACCCTCGGTGCCAGTTGGGCGAGCGGCATCAATCTCTACGCCGCCATGCTGGTGCTCGGCCTGGCGGGCGCCACCGGCTCCGTGGACCTGCCCCCGGGCCTGGATATCCTGGCTGATCCCAGGGTGATGCTCGCGGCCGGCGCCATGTTCGTCGTCGAGTTCTTCGCCGACAAGGTCCCCGGGTTCGACAGCATCTGGGACGGCCTGCACACCTTCATCCGCATCCCCGCCGGCGCCCTGATGGCCATGGGTGCAGTGGGCGACGTGGGACCCCTGGGGGATACGCTGGTCGGCCTCCTGGGCGGCGGCGTGGCGGCGGCCAGCCACGCCACCAAGGCCGGCACCCGGATCATGCTCAACACCTCCCCGGAGCCATTCACCAACTGGATCGCCTCGGTGACCGAGGACGTGGGCGTCATCGGCGGGCTCCTGCTGGCGCTGACCCACCCCGGCATCTTCCTCATCTCGCTGGCGCTGTTCTTCCTGCTCCTGATCTGGCTGCTGCCGATGCTGTGGCACGGTATCAAGCGCGTGCTGGGGGCACTGCGCCGGCACTTCAGCGGCTTGCGCGGCGGCGCGCCGCCGCCGCCCCCGCCACCGGTGCAGACCCTGGGCGGGCCCGCGACGACCGGGCACGTCGGCAACGACGGGGTCCCGCTGCGGATCGACGCCAAGGTCCCCCGGGGCTGACGCCGATGTCCGCCCTCCCCCGCCCCCCCATTGCGGACCCCGCCGCCGGTTTGCAGGTCTACCTGGTCGGCGGGGCCGTGCGCGACCCGTTGCTGGGCCGGGTCCCGGTCGAATGGGACTATGTGGTGGTCGGCGCCGACCCGGACACGCTGCTGCGCCGCGGCTTCACCCAGGTCGGCCGGGACTTCCCGGTCTTCCTGCACCCCCAGACCAAGGCCGAATACGCCCTGGCCCGGACCGAGCGCAAGACCGCCCCCGGTTATCGCGGCTTCGTCGTCCAGGCCGACCCCGCGGTGACGCTGGAGGAGGACCTGCGGCGGCGCGATCTCACCATCAACGCCCTGGCGCAGGCCCCGGACGGCACCCTCAGCGACCCCTTCGGCGGACTGGCGGACCTGAAGGCGCGGGTCCTGCGCCACTGCTCCCCGGCCTTCAGCGAGGACCCGGTGCGCATCCTGCGGGTCGCCCGCTTCGCCGCCCGCTTCGCCCACCTGGGCTTCGCGGTCGCCCCCGAAACCCTGGACCTGATGCGCGCCATGGTCGCCGCCGGGGAGGTGGACGCGCTGGTCCCGGAACGGGTCTGGCAGGAATTGGCCAAGGCCCTGGGGGAGGAGCACCCCTCGCGCTTCTTCGAGGTCCTGCGCGACTGCGGCGCCCTGGCCCGCCTGCTGCCGGAACTCGACCGCCTGTGGGGCGTGCCCCAGCCCGAGAAGTGGCACCCGGAGATCGATACCGGTGTGCACGTCATGCTGGTGGTGGACATGGCCGCACGCCTCTCTCCGGATCTGGAGGTCCGCTTCGCCGCCCTCTGTCACGACCTGGGCAAGGGCACCACCCCGGCGGAGATCCTGCCGCGCCACCACGGCCACGAGGAGCGCAGCGTCGCGCTGCTCGAAGGCGTCTGCGACCGCTTTCGCGTCCCCAACCACTTCCGGGCCCTGGCCCGCATCACCGCCCGCGACCACGGGCTGGTCCACACCGTCAACGAACTGCGCCACGCCACCATCCTGGATCTGCTGGAGCGCAGCGACGCCTTCCGCCGCCCCGCGCGCTTCCACCAGATGCTCACCGCCTGCGAGGCGGACTTTCGCGGGCGCACCGGCTCCGCCGAGCGCCCCTACCCCCAGGCCGCCACCCTGCGCCGACTGCGCGACGCCGCCGCCGCGGTCGACGTTCAGCGCATCGCCGCCGCCGCGGGCGCCCCGCCGCTCATCCCCGCAGCCATCCGCAAGGCGCGCATCGCCGCCATCCGGTGGGCGCGGGCGGCGCAACCGGAGCCCGAGCCGGGCGGCGCATGAAGACCCTTCTCAAGTGGGATGGGCAGACCTACGATTACCCGGACTGGAATCGCGATCAGACGCTGGCCAGCGCCTTTCGGGTGTCCTGCGTCTGGTGTCATGCTGGTCGAGACCACCCCGACCTACAGCATTCGGGCCAAGACCGGCTGGACCGGCAGGGCCCAGCCGTCGATCGGATGGTATGTCGGCTATGTCGAAAGGGGCGATGCGGTCTGGTTCTTCGCCACCAACCTGGACCTCCCCGATCAGCAGGACCTGCCCCTGCGCCAGGGCCTGACGCACGAGGCCTTACGGGTCAAGGGAATCATCGACGGTGAGTCGCGTGAATAGCCTCGGCTCCGAATTGCTCGACGAGGCCGTGCGCCGTATCGTCGCGGCGGTCCATCCGGAACAGATCCTGTTGTTCGGATCCCAGGCTTGGGGCCAGCCGACCGAGGACAGCGATATCGATCTCCTGGTCATTGTCGGCGCCTCCGACCAGCCCGGCTATCGACGTGCGCGGGAGGTCTATCGCAGTCTGCACGGGCTGCGGCTACCGATTGAAGTCGTCGTGCGCACCCGCGCCGAGGTCACCCGGGCCGCACAGGTCGCAACCTCGCTGGAGCATCAGGCACTGGAGCGTGGGCGTATCCTGCATGGATGAGGAAAGGGCACGCACCGTCCGCCAGTGGCTCCACAAGGCGCACCATGATCTGCGGTCGGCACGCCGCCTGTATACCGATACCCCGCCGCTGCTCGATACCGCCGCCTATCATTGCCATCAGGCAGCGGAAAAGGCTCTCAAAGGTTACCTACAGGACCAGGGCCAGTTGGCACACGAGACCGGCGCGACCAAGCCACCCGAAGGGTCGGACGAAACCGCCGGGACGGACGCCGACTGGACGGAATTTGAACGACTGGCCGGCACTTGGTCCGGAAAATTCAATCGGGATGAGTGTTATGACCGCCCGATTCTTCGTTGACACCAATGTTGCGATCTACACGCTGGACCGGAACCTGGTGCGGTGGGGCGTTGCCCTCGCCATGATCAAGGTTGACCCGACCCAACCAGACCCTACCCGTAACACCGCTTGAGTAATTGACAAAATAGGCATCACCATGCAACCCATCCGTCGAATCGTCGATGACGCCCCTGACTCGGTTTCTATTCCGGAAGAACTGCGTCATCGGCGCATTGAGTTAATTATCTGGCCGCTTGACGAGGAGCCCCAGAAGACACTGCCGACGCGTCCGCGGTTCAACATCGCACAGGTCGATCACATCGACATACCCTCGCGGGAAGAACGCAATGCCAGGCGGTAGCTTCGTCGATACCAACATCTGGGTATACGCGCATCTGGACTCGCCGGACGATGCCAGACACTCGCGTGCCCTGGAGCTAGTCTGCGGCCTCACGGACGGTGTAATCAGTCCGCAGGTCGCGGCCGAATACTACAATGTGATGCGGCGCGCCCGACGCGAGGACTCCTGGATCCAGGAAAACCTTTCTGCCGTGTTGGGTTATGTGCGGTGCCAGGCCATGGACAGCGCCCTGATCCGACGCAGTTGGGCGATCCGCAACCGGTTCGGTTTATCACATTGGGACGCCCAAATCGTCGCCGCCGCGCTGACTGCCGGGTGTGACACCCTGTACACCGAAGACCTTCAGCATGGCCAACGCATCGATGGAATGATCATCATCGACCCATTCAAACCGGCGCCCGAGGCGCACAGCGCCTGACACATGGGTGACACCGCTGGAGCGGTGTCACCAGAGTCGCTGGAGCGGTGTCACGAGCGCGCGCAGTGCGATAGCCCGCCCATCCAGGAGTCTGAAGATGACCGAATTCCCCATCCACCCCCAACTCCTGACCGACTGCCACCGCCTGGGCCGCCTGCCCGCCACCCACCTGCTGCTGCACAGGAACGCGGCGGTGCCCTGGTTCATCCTGGTCCCGGAGACCACGCTTGCGAACCTGCTAGACCTGCCGACCGGGCAGCGCGAGGCGGTGCTGGCGGACTGCAAGCGGGTTTCGGACTTCCTGACCGGGACGCTCGCGTGCCCCAGGGTCAATGTGGCCTGGATCGGCAATCTGGTGCCGCAGTTGCATGTGCATGTGATCGGGCGCGGGCCGGAGGACGCCTGCTGGCCGCGGCCGGTGTGGGGGCACCTGGAGATTGTTCGAGATTATGGGCCGGGAGAGGTCAGGGCGATCACCGCGGGGGTGCTCGGTACGCGGGCCTAGCACAGCCGGGTGGAAATGCCCGGGCCATGAGCCGAACCGGAACCCGTAGGGTGCGCCGCGCGCACCGCTGCGTTGACCAAGACTCACGCCGTTTCGTTCATCCGGGGCCTGCGAAGGTGCGCGCGGCGCACCCTACGCCAATGGTCCGAGCGGTTGCGCCTGGTGGCGGACCCGGGGGCTTTGCGGCGGCGTGACCTGGATTGCGCTGCGCTCCATCCAGGCTGCGACCTGCGCTCCATCCAGGCGACGACTGCACCCGATGCGCGACACCGCACAGAGCTTGAGCGGGTATTTCCGTAGGATTTATAGCGAAGGCAGCGCCGTCTGAGGGGCCGATCGCGGCGGGACGCCGCTCCCACGGGGTCGGCGGGTTGGCCCGAGACCTTCGCCAAACGCAGACCCCCACACGCGATCTGATTTGCGTCCATTGGCGTTCATTTGCGGCCGATCCCTTCTTCAACATCGCGACCGCCCCGCCGCGCCCCGGCGGTCGAGCCCCTTGACGGTTGCCAAATCCACCACTTCAGGCAAACTTGCGCCAGATCCGCGCCCCCGGGGCGCGGCGACCGATTAACCCGCCAGACGGAGACCCCCAGATGACCGATCCGGACACCAAGCACCCAGGCGAGACGCCAGTCGATAAGATGGTGGAGGCCTATGAGGAACTGCTCAAACGCACCCGCGACACCCTGGAGGGCGCCTCGCAGGAGACGGTGCCCCACGTCCGGGAGTTGCTGGACAAGGCACGCGACAATATGGTGGAACTGGGCGAACTGACCCGGGAGGAGGCCAACAAGGTGACGGACTATCTGCGCCGGGACGTGGAGGACGCGGCGACCTATATCGCCGAGACCGGCCAGGACATCCGCGACTGGTGGCGCTTCGACCTGGAGCTGATCGAGCAGCGGATGATGGACATGTTCACCCAGGTGGCCGACCAGACCAGCCTGCAGCTCGCGCAGTGGGCGGAGACCGCGCGCCGGATGACCCTCTATCAGGCGGGTGAGGTGACGGGGCCGGGCACGCTCGTGTGCGACCGCTGCGGGGCCAAGACCCACTTCGTCAAGGCCGGGCGCATTCCGCTGTGCGCCGACTGCGCCGGGCACACCTTCAAGCGGCAGGAAGGGCCCGCGGAGTCGGGAACCGCCGGGAAGGGGTAAGGCGCCCGCGACGAGGCCAGGGCTGCTTGCGCGGTCTCGTCGCGGCTGAAGCCGCTCCCACCGGGACCCGGCCTGAATTTCACGGCACTTGCTACTCATTCACCCGCGGGGAACGACCCATGCGATTGACGACCTTCCTTACCGCGAGCGCCCTCGCGGTCCTGCTCTGCGGCCCGGTCGCGGGCGCCGGGGATGAATTTGCCCTGCTGCGCTCCGAGCACATCGGCGACCTGCGTGACGGCCTGCCGGAGTCCGCGCTCAAGGGCAAGATCGCCTGCCAGCCGACCCGCGGACCCGAGGAACTCTGGGGCGCGGACGGGGCCTGGCACCAGGACTGGGTTTATAAGGATTGCGGGATCGTGCTCGGGATGGCGTCCGCGAAGAAGGGCGGGCGCAAGTCGATCGAATCGATTTCGGTGTCCGCACCGAGCACGCTGAGCACGAAACAGGGGATCAGGATCGGCAGCACCGAGGCCGAGGCCAGAGCGGCTTACCAACGCGACTGGAACAAGGACGACAGCGGGGCGGACGACTTCGTGGCCGGCTCGCTCTACGGCGGACTGATCTTCAAATTCGAGGGGGGCAAAGTTGCCTCGATCTTCCTCGGCGCGTCAGCCGAGTGAGTCACGAGGGTCCGGACGCGCCGGTTGCCCCGGTCGGCGGGCGGGCGACTGGCACCCCCGCCGCTCGGGTGCGATCAGAACTGATGTGGTGACCGAGATCCCGGGTACGTTGTCGTTGTCGTTGTCGTAATCGAATAATCCGACCACGATTACGACAACGACA
>NZ_CAIKKU010000737.1 GCF_903828115.1 uncultured Thiodictyon sp.
CGGTTTTGGGGCGGGCACGGCAACCCGGCGGCACCGGCGGACAGCGAGGCGACGGTGGCGGTGGCCTCGATTCAGACCTTGAACAGCCGCTTCGATGCCCCCGCGCTCGCCTGGCTCGCGACGCCGGGGCTGGTGGTGGTGGACGAATGCCATCACGCGATCACTCCAAGTTACACGTCGCTACTGCGCTGGCTGGACGCCGAGGCGCCCCGCCCGGGTGCGCCGCAGAAGGATGAGCCGGCGGTGATTGGCCTAAGCGCGACACCGTTTCGGATGGATGACGACGAAAGCCTGCGTCTCGCGAAGCGCTTCGATCAACGTCAGTTTCCGCATCCACGCGACCAAGAGGGATTGACCGAGCGGCTGCTCGCCGGCGGCTTCCTCGCCCGCGCCGAGCATCGACCATTGGAGAGCGACGCCACCGTGTCTGCTGATTTGCTCGATGACCTCGACAGCCTGTGGGATAGCCAAGACGGGGCGCGGTTCGATGGGGTGTTGGAGCGGGTCAATCAGGAATTGGCCACCAACGACGCGCGCAATGAGCGGCTGATCGAGGCGCTGCAAGCGAGCGACGCCCGCCAGATCCTGTTCTTTACCAACTCGGTGCGCCACGCGCAGGAGATGGCGGCCCGGTTGTGCCTGCTCGGTATCCCTGCCGCGGCGGTCAGTGGCGAAACGCCTGCCACCGCCCGGCGCTGGTTCCTGGACCGCTTCAAGTCCGGCGATCTGCGGGTGCTGTGCAATCACAGCGTGCTGACGACTGGCTTCGATGCACCACGCACGGACCTGGTGCTGATCGCCCGCCAGGTGAAGAGCCCGGTGAGCTATATGCAGATGGTCGGACGCGGCCTGCGCGGCCCGCGCAACGGCGGCACCGAGACCTGTACGATCCTGACCGTCCTCGACAATCTGGGGCGGTTCCGGGAGCGACATCCGTTCCACTATTGCCGCAGTCTCTACACCAGGCGGTAGCCTTGGCTTCCAGCGGAGCCGCACGGTAATTCCCCACCGCGCTTGCCGTCGCACCCGAGGCGAACGACGGAGAAGCCTCGGTGGACTGGCAGCAGTTCTTAGGGCGGCACGCGCAACGGTTCCGCCGCAATGCCCGCTTGAGAAGACGCTTGAGAATTCAGCGGCTTCCGCCGGGCAGGCTGCCATCGGCCACGTCCAGCGGGTAACCTCCCAATAACCCAAGGCAAAGTCCCGGAGCGTGGCCGCAAGCCCATGTTGCGCAACAGCGAGGTTGCCAGCTTGCCCCGACTTATTGAGAAACTGGCACATCTAATCGGCCACTCGCGGCATAGATCACCAACAACAACTCCGACTCGTCGATCAGGCGATAGACGGGTATGATCCCGGACAACTGCTCGGTACGCTCCAGGATGATCTGCACCCCCTCGCCCCGTCGGTCCATCATGGCGCTGCGGTCCGTCAAGCCGGCCTCCGCAGAGGGTATCGGGCAGCGCGCCAGCAGGCTCGTGATCGCCTCGTTGCGGGCAGCCTGGCGGTAAGGGAGGCTCGCGATGGTCATGGTGTTGGCGATGCCGCCGGGTGAATACAGCTCGAGCCGGTCGGCGAACAGGCGCAGCCGGATCTTCGATCCGGCGAGCGAATAGTCCCGATGGGCCACCGCGTTGACCACGGCCTCGAAGACCGCCGTCAGGTCGAACTGGGGCAGGTCCCGGCGGCCTTCGCCTTTACTGGCGGCCACCCGCATGTTCTTGCGCACGAACTGGCAGGCCGCCAGGACCTGCAGATCCAGGGGGCCGGTGAGGTCCGCGGCATCGATCTGATACCACTCATCACCCCGGGGGCGCGCCGCGGTGTCGCGATAGGCGACTGCCTGAATGAAGGCGTTGGGCAGCCAGGGGCGCGGGTCGCTGCTGCCCATCAGGACCCCGGCCACGGTCGGGCGCAGGGTCCCGGCGTCATCCGGACGGGCCATCGCGAGCTTGAATAAGAGACTGTCACGGTCATCCCTGGTCCGCGGGGTGACGAAGCGCTGCCAGAGGGGGGGATCGAGATCGTCCAGGGTCGCCCGCGGCACGACCTGTTCATCGAAGCGGATCATTCCGACCTGGCTGCGCTGTTGAAAGAGCCGGGCCAGAAACTCGGGCGGCATCTCCCGCTTGGCACTGCCGACCCGGTGCAGATAACCGCCGGGGCTCTTGTGCACGAACAGGCTGCGGGACACCTCCACCTTCAATACCGGCACCAGTTCCCCGGCCGCGGTCGGCAGGCGCCGCCGCTCGATCACCGGGGCGAGCGGCGGCGTCACTGAATCCAGGCACAGTTCACGGACAAACTGCTCGGCGCGATCCAGCCGCTCCAAGGGGATACCGATGACCTGGCGCCGATCGTCGACACCCAGGACACAGACCCCGCCGCGGCTGTTGGCGAGTGCGGCCAACTCGTCGGCAAGCCCATCGCGGTGGGGCGCGGCGACCCGCTCGCCGGCGAAGCGCATTTCCTTCAACTCCAGAAAACTGTCTTCCCCCAGGCGGATTTTCTCGAGCAATGCATCCGTATCGTCAAACATGGTTCGGACCTCTAGTCGGCACTGTCCGCCTCCGGGACCTGCGCCGCGCCCTCCTCGCCCTTGAGGAAGAGGCCGTAGCCGCACCCGCGCGCGGCGGCGATCACCAGGGCGTCGATGCCGGCCTCTTCGAGCTTGCGGCGGATATGGCCGACATGGACGTCGGCGGAACGGTTATTGGGCCCCCAGTTGGCGCGGTGCAGCAGGTCGCCCCGGCCGACCGGCCGCCCCACATGGCGCATCAGTTGGGCGAGGATGTCGGCCTGGGTCTCGGTCAGTTCCACCGGCTGGCCGCCGCCGTCGCTGCGCACCTCGCGCATGACAAGGTCCAGTACCACCGGGCCGACCCGCAGGCGCAGTTCCGGGCTCGGCACCGGACGGCGGCGGCGCAATACGGCACGCACCCGGGCGCGCAGTTCGCCCACCTCGAAGGGCTTGGTCACATAGTCGTCGGCGCCCGCGTCCAGGCCGCGGATGCGCTCGTCCGGGTCGGCGCGGCCGGTGAGGATGATGACCGCCACCGCGGTGGTCTGCGCCAGTTCCCGGGCCAGGTCCAGCCCGTCGTCGGCCCCCAGGTTGAGGTCCAGGAGCACCAGATCGGCGCCCTCGTTGCGGTAGATGCGGCGAAATTCGGCCGCGCTCGGCGCCAGCGCGGTATGGTGGCCGTCGAGCTCCAGTGAGCGGGCGATGGCCCGGGCCAGGGGGACCTCGTCCTCGACGATGATGATGCGCGCTGGTTCGGTCATGGGCGTTCCTGACAGTCGGCGTCGTGCGGACGCTGGTGCGGCGATGCCCCAGAGCGGGGCGCCGCCGCGCCCTGGTGAATAATCGTTATAAAATCAATGCCAATACCGCTGAGGGCCGCGTCACCCACGCCATTGGATACCACGGGTCCCGCGGCGGGGGCAAGGCCCGCACGCGCCAGACACCCCGGCGGCGGCGCCCCGGCGCCCGCGACACCGGAACCGGACCACCCGTCTTCATTTTGCCTGTAAGAGCGCGACCATTCCGAGCCATTTTTCTCGTTTCAGAGTGTTAAATAAACTTTACTTCACAGGGTGTCGGTGCGGCTATTACGCTGATCGCCCCCGCACGCGCAGTGCACCAGCCAGGACGCGAAGATCGCCAAATTTTTCAGTGTCATCCGGGACTGGGCCGGGCTCGTCGCCCGCGGGGTCGCGCCCGCGGCCTTGCCGGTGACTCAGGCCGCCGCCCCATTGGGGATACCGCCCGCGCGCCCGGCCACCGCCCGGCCGACCCTCTTCGCGGCCCTGTGCGCCCTGGCGTTCGCGGGCAACCTCTTTGGGGTGCCGCTGTTCTTCGGGGTCGCCTTCGTGTTCGGCTCGCTCGCCGCCCTCTTGGCGGCCCTCTGGATGGGGGTCCTGCCGGGGATGGCGGTGGCGGCGATCGGCGGACTCTATACCCTGTGGCTCTGGGGTCACCCTTACGGCCTGCTCATCTTCGTGGCGGAGGCCGGGGCCGTGGGGCTGATCCTGCGGCGCCTCTCCCTGCATGGAGAGCCGCCGCCGTTGGCCCTGGCGGACGGGCTCTTCTGGCTCTTCCTGGGCATCCCCCTGACCCTGCTGCTGCTGCATGGCCCGGCGCAGATGCCGTGGCTGCAGGCCGGACTGATTGCCCTGAAGCTCTCCACCAACGGCCTGCTGAATGCCGCCCTGGCCGGGGCGGTGGTGATCCTGGCCAATCGGCTGCGGCGGCGGCCCACCAGCGTGTCGCTGCGTGAGGTACTGTTCAGCGCCTTGCTGCCGGCGGTGCTGGTGCCGGCCTTCGCCCTGACGGTCCTCCAGACCAGCGCCGCGCGCATCCAGATGGAGGCCGGGGTCGCGTCCACGCTGGCGCTCTCCGCCGCCCTGGCCCGGGACGCCCTGGACGCGGCTGCCCCGCCCGCGCGCACCCCAGGGCTGCCGACGGCCGACGCCGGGGCGCGGTTCTCGGACGCCGGGCTGGCGGCGGTGACTGCCCGCATCCGGCAACTGGTCCCGGCGGCCCTGGGGGTCTCCATCGCGGTGGTGGATGCAGCTGGCAACACCCTGGCCGGCGCCCCATCGAGCGGCCCGGGGACCATGACGGTCCTGGACCTGCAGCGGGACCTGCACCTGCGGATACCGCGGCAGCAGGTGCAGGTACGCGTGGCCCAATGGCGGGCGGGCGAGTATTTCATGGAGCAACCGCTGGCGGCGGCCCCGGGGACGCGGCTGCTGGTGATGCTGCGCGCCGAGCCCGGAATACTGGCCCTGCAGCGGACCGTCGGTATGCAACTCCTGGTGCTCGCCGTGATCTGTCTGGGCGCCGCCCTGGGGGCCTACCACCTGAGTCGGCGCATTGCGGCGCCGATCCTGCACCTCGCGCAACAGTCCGCCGACCCCGCCCTCTTCCACGCACCGGCACCCCCGCCGCTGCCGCCGCCGGGGCTGCTGCGCGAGACCAACCAGCTCGCCGTGGCCTTCCACACCATGCTCGCTTCACTGGCGCAAGAGCAGCAGGGCCAGGAGGCCCAGCGCGCCGCCCTGACCCTCCAGGCGCATGGCCTGGAGGTCCTGCTCGATGCCGCGGCGGACCTGCCGGCCATGGCGCAGCGCCTGTGCCGCCTGGTGGACGCGCTGGTCCCCGGGCACTGGTCGGTGCTTGCCACCGGCGGCGGGCCGGTGCCGCTGCGGGTGCTGGCCGCCCCCGCCGTCGACCCGGCGCAGGTCCCGGCCGTCGCTGACCTCCTGGTCCGCACCGCGGCGCGCGGTGCGCAGGACCAGGACGACACCGCGGGGCGCCCCTATTGGACGACCCACGGCGTCGCCGTCGGGACGCCGGGGGAGGCCCCGCACGCCCTCGACCAGGCCGCGCCCCGGGCCTGCTGGTGCCACCCCATCCCCGGCCCCGGGGGCCGGTTCCAGGGGGTCTTCGCCATCTTCTCACCCGGCCCGGACGGCCCCTCCGAGCGCGAGGCGCACCTGCTGGAGGTAGCGGCCAATCTGGCCGCCATCGCCCTGCGCAATGCCGCGGAGCGCCGCGGGGTCGAGGCCGAACGGGACGCCGCGGCCCGCGCCCTGCGGCGCTACAACGCCGACCTGGAGGGCTTCTCGGACCTGATGGCTGGCTACCGCCCGCCCCACGAACAGATCCGCGCCCTGCTCGACTTCGCCTGTCACAGTCTGGGGGCAAGTGCGGCGGCACTGGGAGAAATCCAAGGCGCGAGCTACCGGTTGCTCACCAGCTTCGGGGCGGCGGGGCTCGGGATGGAACCGGTCTTGGCGCCCGGCGCGGTCCTGGCCCTGGGTGCGGCGGAGCAGGCCGGCATCCGCGACCTGGAGCGCTCCGGCGAGGCCGCGCCGGACCAGCCACCGTTGGCCCCGCGGCCCTGCGCCCTGCCCCCCCACGGCGGTTTCGCGGCCGCCGCGCTGATCCGCTGGACCGACGCCGAGGGACTGGCCCACCTGGGCGCCCTGTCCTTCGCCCCCGGCCAGGGGGTGGCCGCGGCCACGCCCGAGAAGCTCCAGGTGATCCAACTCGTGGGGCAGGGCATCGCCTCCGGCCTGCGGGAACGCGCGGTCCTGGACGGACTGCTGGCGTCGCGCCAGCGCGAGATCATCGGCCACCTCGCGAGCGGGGTCGCGCACGACTTCAACAACCTGCTGGGCGTAGTCGACATCAACCTGGACTATCTGACGGATCTCCTCAGTACCCGGGGGCAGGCCCCGGAGGTGGCCGAGGTGCTGGAGGAGACCCGGCTCGCCGCCCGGCACGCCCAGATGGTCACCGCCGGCCTGCTGTCGCTGAGCCGCGGGCGCCGGCTGGCGACCGGACCGACACCCGTCTCCGCCGTGGTGGAGCGCTTCGTCCGCACCCTGGCGCGCATCCTGCCGGCGCAGATCGAGGTGGCGACCCACATCGCCCCCGAGCTCACCGCCCTGGCGGACGAGGCCCTGCTGCAGGCCGCCCTGCTCAACCTGTGCATCAATGCCCGGGACGCCATGGGGGGGCGCGGCAGGCTCGGGATCGGCCTCACGCGCGTCACGCGCACCGTCGCCCGGCCGCTGACCCTGGGGCGCCTGGAGCCGGGCGACTATGTGGAGTTGGCGGTCTCCGATACCGGCGTCGGCATGTCGGCGGAGGTCCTGGGGCACATCTTCCAACCCCTGTTCTCGACCAAGTCGAGCGGGCGCGGCACCGGTCTCGGGCTCTTCATGGTCCGGGAGTTCGCGGACCGCTGCGGCGGCGGGGTAGCGGTCGAGACCAAACCGGGGCGCGGCAGCCGCTTCCTGGTCTATCTGCCGGTGGCCGTCGCGGCGGCCGCACCGGCGCCGGGGCCAGCCGCGGCGCCGGCGCTGCCGACGCCGCCGGCCCGGGTCCTGCTGGTGGATGACGACCCCGGCATCCGCACGGTGCTGTGCCGAATCCTGGAGAACCATGGCTTGCAGGTCGACCAGGCGGTGGATGGGGCCGCGGCCCTGGCCCTGCTGGAGGGCGGGGCGCCCTGTGACCTGGTGCTGTCGGACATCGTCATGCCGCGCATGGACGGGATCGAACTGCACCGGCGCCTCGCCCGGGCGGCCCCGGGCCTGCCGGTGATCCTGATGACCGCCGACGATCATCAGAGCGTCCAGGCGGCCGGGCTGCCGGTGGACACGGTGATTCTGTACAAACCCCTGGTGACCGAGATCCTGTTGTCACGCATCCGGGAGCGGCTGCCGCGCGGGCCTTGAGGCCGCCCGCCGCCCGGCGCGCCCAACCGCTGGTCGGAAACTGCGGCCGCCAAGCCTATGTCATTGCGGTTTTACAGTTTTTTACTGGCGTAATCGCCCCGCTGGGGCAATAGTCGACAAGCTCCCGGACCCTGATCCAGCGCCCGGTGACACGGGGTGCCATCAGAACTGATGTGGTGACCGAGATCCCGGGTACTCTGTCGTTGTCGTTGTCGTTGTCGTTGTCGTAATCGAATTATCCGACCACGATTACGACAACGACA
>NZ_CAIKKU010000738.1 GCF_903828115.1 uncultured Thiodictyon sp.
CTCGACTGATGCTGGTTCAACGATCTGAGCAGACCACTTCGACGGCCGCCCATTTGGCGGCAAACACTTGAGTCGTCTCGGTTTAATACACCGTGACCGGAGTATGAAAGATGCAAGTTTTCATCAGCCATGTCAGGGCAGATGCCAAACTGGCCGAACGCATCGCGCAGGTCTTGCGGGATACCGGGTTGCAAGTCTGGGACGACACGCAGATCCTTCCCGGCGATAACTGGGCGGAAAAGTTGGCTGAGGGTCTGGAGCAGTCCGATGCCATGGTGGTTCTGTTCACGCCCGATTCCGCCCACTCAGACGCGATCCGCAGATCCGAAGTCGGTTATGCCCTGGGAAAGAAGGACTTCAAGAAGCCGAATTACGCCGTCATGGCATTCCTGTCTGGTACAGCGAAACCAATATCCTGGGGGCGCAGCAATGGCATGATTGATTTTCAGGATGCCTTTGATACCGGCTGCCGCAACCTCCTGCGATCCTGGGGCGTTGGCTATCAGGTGGGTGACTCACGCTGATCCTTACGGGTGTTTTCTTTTCGCGTCTTTTGGGTTTCGCGATGGAACCAAGGCAAAGCGTTCCCGCTCCCGGCTGCAGAGCAAGAATTGCTCGATCTGCGTCGCGATGACTGCCGCACCTGGCCCCTGCCCCTCGTCGCGGGCCTTGGGCATTGTGGCGCGGGGTGGAGCGCCAGAGCCAGGGCACGACATTCTTGTTTTACTGCAGATCGATTCCACCGTAAGATTTCACGGTCGATCCCTCCTGACAGGGCGTCCTGTACCGTAAATTTACAGCGGAGTTGTAAGCCCGCGAGCGGGTCGGCTGGATGGTTATCCGAGCCCCTTCCCCACTACTGTTTCAGGCGCGTCAACGACGGCCGCCTGAGGAGATGTCCATGAAGTTGCAGCGTTCGACTCACTGGATGTTCGGCTTGGCCCTTGCCTTCGCCTCGATCGCCCCGGCAACGGCCGGCAGTCGCCCCCCCACTGGGAGTAAACCGCTGTCCGAGATCCTGCAAGGGATCGAGCAACGCGCGGGCGAGGTGATATTCAGCGCCGATTTCAGCAGCGGATCTTGGGAGATCCTCGCCTGCGAGGCAGGTGGTCGGCAGTGCCGTCAGATCGACGTGGATCCGCAGACAGGCGCGGAGCGGCGTTCGAGCCCGGAAGACACCTCAGACACCCTGCCGCCGTCCAACGGGAAGAGCGCCTCACAAATTGCGCGCTCGATCGAGGAGCGCACGCTCGGCGTTATCACCGAGCTTGAATACGACGACCCGCAATGGGAAGTGCAGGTTCGCCCCGACCGTGGCCGCGCGAAGCTCTACGTCGATCCAATTAGCGCAGATGTTCGGCGTTGCATCGGTCGCGCCTGCCCGCCCCGCGGCAACTGAACTCGTCTTCTGGTTCCCACGCTCCAGCGGGGAATGCCGTCTGGCCGCGCCAGCGGACCGAGTCGCTGCGTGACGCTGGGGTGTGGAAGCCAAGATGCCGGCGAAATCTGTTGGAGACTGGCAGCTTGCGAACGCGTCGGTCCCGCGGGAAAGTGAATGATGGGTTTCGCTGCGCTCCACCCATCCTACGGCCTATGGGCGGTCGTCCTTGAACATCCGCCACCCGCTGATCATGGTGCTGATCAGGCTCTGCCGCGACAGGATGTCTTCGCGGATGGCGGTATAGACGTGAAGCATGACGAAGATCGAGATGACCCACATCCCCCAGTGGTGCCACATCCGCACGTCCTGGCTCTGGCCGACGAAGGGGATGACCCAGCCGAACCAGCGGTCCTGCCAGCTTCCCAGGCCCGCCTGCTCCGAATAGAGGGCGAAGCCGGTGAAGATCATCACGATGCCGCCCACGGTGATGATGACCACCATAAACAGGTGGGCCAAGGGGTTATGGCCGATATATTTGCGCGGTTCCGGTTCCAGGAAGGCATACCAGCGCACCTCGTGCCACAGTTCGCTCCAGAAGCGCCGCCGCCAGAACGGCAGGGCGAAGAGCTGGCGCGACCAGCGGTTGCCGACCAGTGCCCAGTAGAGCCGGAAGATAAAGCCGACGGCAAAGACATAGGCGGCGGCGAAGTGGGCGAAGCGCAGATAGCCCATCAGGTAGTGATCGCTCGCCGCCCCGGACAGGGTCGGCAAGGGGTTGGCGATCAGATACCCGGTGACGGCCAGGATGGTGATGGACAGGGCGTTGGTCCAATGCCAGGCGCGCAGCGGGGCCTCGTAGACATAGACCGCGGTGCGTTTGACAGTGGGAACGGCGGTGCTCATGGGTGCAGATCTCCGCGGCTTGAGTAAGGCAAAGGACCGGTTCACCAATAAGTTAAACAAGTCCTTATAGGGAATGCTGGTCGCGTCGTTGTCGTTGTCGTTGTCGTAATCGTTGTCGTAATCGAAGTTATCGTAGCGACCCGGATGAGCTCGCACGCCGAATTGCGTCGCTTCTCCGATTACGACAACGACA
>NZ_CAIKKU010000739.1 GCF_903828115.1 uncultured Thiodictyon sp.
CCGTTGGTGGCCCGCCTGCCTCCCCCTGTACCGCGTCGCGGGTCACGCCCGCCAGTGGACGGCGGCTGGCCGCGACGATCGGCCGCCGCAACCCCGGCTCAGCACACGTTTCGGCACCGCCGTGGCGTCATGTGCGGGGCCGGCGCCCAGCTGCAAAAATGGCCAAAGTTGAGTGCCAGTGCCTGACCCTCGTAGGCCCGCAGGCCCTGTTTGAGTATCTCGGAGATGGATAGCCCGGTGATCGTGCGCAACCGCTCCAAGGTTCTCTCGGCTTCGTCGTCAAGCCGCACGGTTCTGGTGCCCATGTGGGGTCCTTCGTAGGTCGAGGGAATACGCAACGTAATACAGGGCGAACGCGAATGCAATCGCGGGGTACTCAGGTCCGCTCCAGGGCCTCCGCCGCGGCCTTGGCCAGGAAGCCGGAGCGGCTCAGATGCCGGGCCTTGGCGTAGGCATCGATGCGCTGCACCAGTCCCTTGGGCAGCGAGATATTGAGTCGCACCGCGCGGGTCTGTATCCGGCTCACATCGATCTCGGCGAAAAGCCAGACCCCACCCTGGTAGTCCGGTCGGCTGGCGAGGGTCTCCCAGGCGCTGGGCGGCGGGACCTGCAGGTCCTCGCCCTCGCAATAGACCTCGACCGCCTCCTGGATCTTTGCGGGCAGGTCCTCCCAGTGCTTGGGACCGACTTGAACCGGCGCGGTGTTTAGGGCTAACTACTCGCGCGTTTCGTCCAGCCTTCCCGTTTGGTCCCAGCATCCATGATCACCCCGCGCCGACCTCGATCGATCTGGACTTCCTCGAGCAGGTCTTACGACGCCGCCTTGGGGCGCTCGTCCGCGTTCATCGACGGACCCGCCGGGCAGGCCGCGGGCCCTCGCTTCGCCCGCCGCCTTTGGTGGACCCTGTGCGGCGCGGTCCTGCTTGGCCTGGGCGCCTGGCTCGCTCTCACCGTCCTGGTGGCCGGCACGCCCGCGCCGAACCTGGCGGTGCCGACCTCCACGGTGGTCTTGGACCGCGAGGACCGGCTGCTGCGCCCCTTCACCGTGGACGGCGGGCGCTGGCGTCTGCCGCTCGACCCGGCGGCGGTGGACCCGCGCTTCGTCGCGCTCTTGCTGGCGGTGGAGGACCGGCGTTTCTATGCCCACCCCGGGGTCGATCCGCTGGCCCTGGCGCGGGCGGCGGCGCAACTGGTGCGGCGCGGGCACATCGTCTCGGGCGGGTCCACCCTGACCATGCAGCTCGCCCGGCTCCTGGACGGGGGCGCGACGCGCTCCCCGCTCGGGAAGGTCCGGCAGGCGCTGGGCGCCCTGGCCCTGGAGCGGGTGGCGGACAAGGGGCAAATCCTGAATGCCTATCTGACGGTCGCCCCCTATGGCGGCAACCTGGAGGGGCTGCGCGCCGGGTCCCTGGCCTGGCTCGGCAAGGAGCCCCGGCGCCTGAGCGACGCCGAGGCGGCCCTCCTGGTCGCGCTGCCGCAGGCCCCGGAGGCGCGGCGGCCCGACCGAAATCCGGCCGCCGCACGGCGCGCGCGCGACCGGGTGCTGGGGCGCGCCCTGGCACTGGGTCTGATCGATGCGCCGGCCGCCGCCGCCGCCCTGCGGGAGCCGGTCCCTAACCGCCGGCGCCCCTTCCCCATGCTCGCCCCCCACCTGGGGGTGCGGCTGGCGCATGAGTTCCCCGGGCGCGCCGTCCACCGGGTGACCCTGGACGCCGGCCTGCAAGGCCGCCTGGAGAGCCTGGCGACGGAGCGGGCGGCGGCCATCGACCCGCGGGTTTCGGTCGCCGTGCTGGCGGCCGACCACGGCAGCGGCGAGGTGCTGGCGGCGGTGGGGTCCGCCGGGCTCTTCGACGGGGAGCGGGCCGGCCATGTGGATATGACCCGTGCCCTGCGCTCCCCGGGCTCCACGCTCAAGCCGCTGATCTACGGGCTCGCCTTCGAGTCGGGCATCGCCCACCCGGAGAGCCTGATCGAGGACCGCCCGACCGCCTTCGCGGGCTATGTGCCGGGCAACTTCGACCGCTCCTTCCAGGGGACCGTGACGGTGCGCCGGGCGCTCGCCCTGTCGCTCAATGTCCCGGCCGTGCAACTCCTGGACGCGGTGGGGCCGGCGCGCCTGCTCGCGCGGATGCGCCGCGCCGGCGCGACGGCGGTGCTGGCGCCGGGCGCGCCGCCGGGGCTCGCGATCGGGCTGGGGGGGCTGGGCCTGAGCCTGTTCGATCTGGTGCGGATCTACGGCGCCATCGCCCGCGGCGGGGAGGCGCTGGACCTGCACGAGACCCGGGACGGACCGGCCGCCGCCCCCGGGCCCCGGGTGCTGGACGCCCGCGCCGCCTGGTATCTCAGCTCGATCCTCTCGGCGGTCCCGGCCCCCGGCGACGCCGCGCCCCAGGGCATCAGCTACAAGACCGGGACCTCCTACGGCTATCGCGACGCCTGGGCCATCGGCTACGACGGGCGCCATGTCGTCGGGGTCTGGGTGGGACGCCCGGACGGTGCCCCGGTCCCCGGCCTCAAGGGGGTCGAGGCGGCGGTCCCCATCCTGCTCGACTGCTTTGCGCGCCTGGGTCCCCGGGTGCCGCTGCCGGGCGCCCCCCCGGGGGTGCTGACGGCCGCCACCAATGCCCTGCCGGCGACGCTGCGCCAGGCGCGGGTGCGCGATGCCGGGGTGGGTGCCGCCCCCACCGGACCCGAGATCGCCTTCCCGCCCGACGGGGCCAGGCTGGACCTGGGCCCGGATCAGGCCGACGGCACGCCCGCCACCCTGGCGCTCAAGGTCCGCAACGGCTATCCGCCCTTTACCTGGTTCGCCGACGGGCGGCCGATCGGGCAGGAGCCCTTTGCCCGCACCACCCAGTGGCGGCCGACCGGCCCCGGCTACGCCGCCATCGCGGTCGTCGATGGACGCGGCCGTGCGAGCCGGGTGCGGGTCTATGTGCAGTAGGGTCCGCTGCGCGGACCGAACCGCACGCGAACCGAGCCGCACGCGGACCCGCCCCCCGGTGCTCAAGATCGACCGCGCCCACGCCGCGCGGCCAGTACCCCAAGCCCCCCGAGCAACAGGGCCGGCACGCCCGGCACCGGGGCCCCGGAAACGGCGGCGAAGCTGTCGCCGATGCGGATCTCGTCGATGGTCCAATGGCCGGCATTGTTGATCGCGATGAAATCCGTGATGCCGAGGTCGCGATTGGTCTTGGTGGCGTCTGCCGTCATGGGCTCCAGCAGGCCCGGGAGGGGATTGACGAAGAGGTCGAAGTGGTCGTCGCCCGGACGGAAACTGGCCTTGAGTACCAGGAAGACCGTCTCCCCGGGGCTCGCCGCCACGCCTGACGGGGAGATGATATCGATCGGCCCCTCCAGGCCGTAGCGCGGGTCGCTGCCGGCGTTGATCCCGGACTTGCCGACGAACAGGTCGCCCAGATTCAACCCGCCATAGTCGCTGAGCGGCTGCCCGGCCTCCGGGCGCAGCAGGAAGCTCAGATACAGGGTGCTGTTGTCGATGCCCACCGGGGCCTGGAGCAACCTGACATACCAGGCGACTTGGGTAGTGCTCGGGGCGGCGGAGGTGGCGGCACCGCCGGCCGTCGGCAGTCCGGCATAGGTCAGGCCGGGGGCGCTGACGTTCAGATCCAGCCCGCCGTACCACCAGGCACCGCCCCATCCGGAGCCGCCGTTCAGGGCCTCAACGGGGGCGCCGATGGCGTAGTCGCTGAAACCCTCGTAGACGGATGTCGCCCCTGCCGGCGAGAGGTGTGCGGCGGCGGCCAGGGCCAGGGCCAAGGCGGTGCGGCGGAACGCGGTCGGGGTCATGGGCGTGCTCCGAGGGGCTGGATTCAAGTAAGGCAAGGATATTTCGACTCCCGTCGATGGGGCAAGGAGCAGCCGACCGGACGGTGGTCGGGGCAGGTCTTGTCCGGTCCATGCGAGAAACGCGGGTCCGGCTGCCGCGGCGCGCCCAGGCCCCTGTCAGCCGGTCGCGACCGGCACTGGGTTCCGCCCAGTTCCGCCACGTTGAAGTCGTCGGCTCGATCGTCGATGATGGCCTTGCGCCGCGTACGGTCTCGCGTGCGCCGGGCGGCGCCCGGGGTGCCGGGGAACCGGCTGACGGGGAAGATCGCCCGGCTGCCGACCCGCCGCGCCTCTATGTGGTATTCACGTTCGGACCCTTCGCAACAAGTCAAACACAAACCCAATCGTTGTCGTTGTCGTTGTCGTAATCGTAATCGGATAAGCGATGCAATTTGGGGTGCGAGAGAATCCGGGGCACTACGATTAACCTCGAT
This sequence comes from uncultured Thiodictyon sp., assembly GCF_903828115.1. Taxonomy (GTDB): domain Bacteria; phylum Pseudomonadota; class Gammaproteobacteria; order Chromatiales; family Chromatiaceae; genus Thiodictyon. The sequence continues at coordinate 4,284 of NZ_CAIKKU010000739.1, forward strand.
TACGACAACGACA
>NZ_CAIKKU010000740.1 GCF_903828115.1 uncultured Thiodictyon sp.
CGCTAGCTCGATGGCCAGCGTGCGGGGCGGCGTAGTCAGGGCTTCCAGCCCTGACTGTTCCAGCCCCGACACCGTCAGGCCAGGATGGCCTGACTACGCACTTTCACGGTAAAGCCGCTCCCACAGCGTCGCTGCGCGACTTTTGCGGCAACGCCTCGACCTGCGGCGCGATCAGCCCCCAACGGGAGGTCGAGGCTTCAGCCGCCCGGCGCCGCCAGCGAACGGAAGAACTCCAGATAAGCGCGGGCGGCGGGGATGAGCCGATAGGGTTGCGTGGCCTCGCGCAGTTCGTCCCGGTCCAGGGTGTCGTCGGCGAGCCAGCGCAGACTGACATCGATGGCGTCGGTCAAGCCGTGCAGGTCGCCGAGCCGCACCAGCGGCCCCAGGCGCCCGTCGCGCAGCAGGTCGCGCACGCCGCTCGCGCAGTCGGTGGCGACCACCGGGGTGCCCAGGGCCAGGGCCTCCACCAGCGCGTTGGGCAGGCCCTCGCGGCGTGAGGACAGCACCAGCAGGTCGGCACGGGCGAGGTACGGGAAGGGGTTGGCGATGAAGCCGGGCAGGTCCAGGCGGGCGCCGAGGCCGAGCCCCTGGGCCAATTCGGTGAGGTGGGGCCGCTCCTTGCCCTCGCCGATGATGATGAGCCGCGCCGTCGGCTGGTGCGCGCGGGCGAAGGCGCGCAGCAGGGTGGCGAAGTCCTTGACCCGGCGCAGCCCGCCGAGCGCGATGACGACCGGGGGCCGGCCCGGGCCCCGGGGTTGCGCGAGCCAGGGGTGGGGGCAGGGGGCGGCGGCCAGGTCCGCCAGGTCGTCCGGCAGTATGGGGTTGTGCAGGACGGCGATGGGTACATCGGTGACCCCGAAGACCTGCCGCAGGTCCCCGGCGACCGCCGCGGAGACCGCGGTGATCCCGTCCAACTGCCGGTAGCAGGCGCCGATGCGGCGGGTCTCCCGGCGGGTCTTGAGCGGGTTCCAGCGGTGTGAGTGGAAGCGCCCGGACATCAGGGTGCCGACCGCGGCGACCAGGCGCGTGGCGCCCCCGGCCTGCCGTGCGAGCACGGTGCGCGCCGCCAGGGCGGCCAGGTCGTCGGCGAGCTTGCCGGTGACCAGACAGTCCGGGCGCTCGTGCTGCATGAAGGCGCGCAGGAACTCGGTGCGGGGCTCGGTGACGTGCAGGACGCACAGGCCGGGCTCCGGGTCTTCCAGATACGCGTGCTGCGGGTCGCCGACCAGGAGCCAGGTCTTGGCCCCCAGCCGGGCCAGTCCGCGGGCCAGGTGCGTGAGGTTGCGCTCGACCCCGCCGCCCTCGAAGTCGGTGACCACCAGGGCGATGCGCTCAGCCGACATGATTGACCTCGCGCGCGGACCCGAGCATCAGGGCGAGATAGCGATCGGCGTTGCGCTGCGCCTCGTAGCGCTCGCCGCCCTGGCGCAGGGTGGCGGCCGGGAGCGGGTCGGCCAGGGTTCGGGCCATGGCGTCGGCGAGTGCCCGCGGGTCGCCGGGCGGGACCAGGGGGCCGAAGCGCCCGTTGGCCAGGATCTCCCGCGGGCCGGCCCCGCACTCGGTGCTGACGACCGGGGTGCCGAGTGCGAGCGACTCGATCAGGACCGTGGGCAGGGCATCCCAGAACGAGGACAGCACCACCAGGTCGGCCCGACGCAGATAGGGATAGGGGTTGGCCGCCCAGCCGGGCATGTCGACCGACTCGGTGAGCCCCAGGTCGGCCCGGACGGACTCGATCTGCGGGCGCAGTCGCCCGTCGCCGATGATCAGGAGTCGGCAGTCAAGTCCCGCGCGCAGGCGGGCGAAGGCGTGCAGCAGGGTGGGCAGGTCCTTCTCCACTTCCAGCCGGCCGGCGAAGACCAGGACCGGGGTGCGCGCCCCGGAGGGGTCCGCGCGGAACCAGGGGTGGTCGATCGGCGCCTGGGCCAGTTCCAGCATCCGCGCCGTGACGATGGGGTTGGGGATGGTGGTCACCGGCGCCGCGGCCCCCAGGAGGGCGTGCAGGTCCTGTGCGGTGTCCTGTGAGATCGCGACGAGGCCGCGGTTGCGGCGGTACCAGTGCAGGACCTCGGCGCGCCGGCGGCGGCCCTTCCAGCCCTTGAGGTGGTCGAGCTTGACACTCATGCGCCCGTGCACCGTGACGAAGACCGGCGTGCCGGTGCCGGCCAGGCGTGCCGCCTTGAGGGTGAAGACGTCCTCGCGGATGCGGTGGGTCAGGACCGCCGCCGGGCGGTGCTCGCGCAGATACAGGGCCATGGCCGGGACCCGGGTCCAGGGGCCCATGCGGCCCATGGCGAGCACCCGCACCTGGGGGTCGGTGGCCTCGGGGATGGGGGCGCGGGAGGCGGTGACCAGCAGATCCGTGGGGGTGCCGCGGGCGACGAAGCCGTTGGCCAGGCTGGCGGCGATCTTGGCGGTGCTGCCGCCGTCGAAGGGGCCGCAGTAGACGGCCAGGCGCGGGGGCTTGGTCATGATCCGTCGGACCGCTGCCCGGTGCCCCAGGGGCGCAGTTGGAAGCTGTAGAGGATGCCGAGGAACAGGATGAAGAAGAACCGCAGATCCAGATTCATCAGGCGGAAGTCGTAGAGACAGTAGAGCAGCAGCATGACCCCGCCCAGGGTCAGGAAGGCGCGCAGGTCCGGTGCCGCCCGGGGGTCGGACCACAGGGTGCGGTAGGCGCGCCCCAGCACCGCGAGCAGCGCGGCGGCGATGAGGACGCCGACCAGGCCGAAGCGGGCCAGGGTCTCGATCGCCGCGCTGTGCAGGTGGGAGGCGGCGGGGGCATGGGCCCGTTGGTAGTCGGAGACCGCCAGGATCCGCCTTGGTATCAGGAACTCGGTGGTGCTGGTCCCCGGGCCGAAGCCCAGCAGCGGGCGCGCGCTGAAGGCCTGGAGCCCGACCTGCGCCAGATTGAGCCGGATGGCGACGGACGCCGCCTCGTTATAGCTCAGCTCGCCCTGGCTGCCGAGGGTGAGTTCGCGGAGATCCGCCAGTTGGCGGTCCCGCGTGGTCCACAGGAGCGCCCCGGCCAGGGCGACGAACAGGAGCGCGGAGGAGACCAGGGCCAGGCGCGCCTGCCACGGTGCCCGCCCGTCCTGTCGCCCTGGGTTGCGCCATCGCAGCAGGGCGTAGGACACCCCGACGACGGCGAGGCCGACGGCCGCCCCCCGGGACTGGGTAACCACCAGGACCACCAGCAGGAAGGCGAGCCCCAGGACCCAGAGTGCCCAGCCGAGCAGGGGCCACGCCCGTCCGCCGATGCGGACCCCGGTGATCCGGGCGCGGAACAAAGAGAGCCCGACCAGCATCACCGAGGCGATGAAGGCGAGCCCCAGGGCGGCGTAGCCGAAGTGGTAGCGCATCCCGGCGAGCACCAGCGGTGTGAGGGACCAGTCGGTCTTGTGCAGGACCCCGAACACCAGCCCCAGGAAGGCCGCCCCCAGCAGCGGCCAGACCTGATCGGGGTCGCGGCGCAGCCACCAGGCGGGGATGATGAAGAGCAAGGGTGTCACCCAGGCCGAAATCGCCCGCCACTGGTCCGCGGCGGTATCCGGGAACAGCCAGGCGGCGCGCCACGCCAGCGCGCTGGTGACGGCCAGCACGCCGAGCAGCAGCAGTAGGGCCGGCTCCCGGCGCAGTTGCCGCCAGTGGCCGGGGACCTCGGTCAGGAACAGCGCGGCGAGCAGCGCCAGCGCGATGTTGGCCGGCGCCGTGAGTGACCAGGCGCAGAAGGCGAAGATCAGCAGCAGGACCCGGGCAATCGCGGGCTTGCGGGTCAGGATGGGACTCAGGGTCATGCGTGGCGGCTCGTGGTGGGGAACCACCGGCGGCGGTGGGGCTTGGTCCTGCGACCTGCAGGGTCGGGCGTGGCCGGCGGCGCTTCACCGGGATTTGGCCGGGGCCTGGTGCCATGGTAAAGCAAAGCGTGCCTGACTTGCCGGGGAACCGATGCCCCTGGCCGCCGCCGGGGCGGCCGAGCTGCGCGGCGGTCGCACACGAGTTGCTTGCCGTCACTCGGGTCCTGACCGCCTTGACCGGACTTACGATGAAGGCCCCGGCAGAGTACAGAAAATGGTCTATCCTTGGTTGGCAATGATCCGGTCGGTACCACCGCGGAGCAACCGTAACTCAAGCTGGAGAGTCCTGATGAAACTGTCGACGTTGGCGCTCGCCTGGTGTCTGGCCGTGATATCCCAAGGTACCTGGGCATCGCCATTCTATTGTGGAAATGTGCTGGTATATACCGGCGACACCATGCGGCAGGTTTATGACAAATGCGGGGAACCTTACCAGCGCGATAGCCGCGTCGAATATCGAAGAACGATCCTGAACTGGGTGCCCTCGCGCGAAGCAGTATTGCAGGATCGGGGAATAGCCTACCTGCCTGGTGTGGGTTACGTCCACGATCAACCGATCAACATCGATGAATGGGTCTATAACTTCGGTCCCGGCAGTTTCATGCAATTTCTGCATTTCGTGAATGGTCAGCTGACTGACATCAAGGATTTGGGGTATGGCAACTGATTGGGCTATGGTGCGGACCCCAGGAACGGTTCATTAATATGTGAAACAAGTTCATTAGGAGTGCTCTCAGCGCCGTTGTCGTTGTCGTTGTCGTAATCGAGGTTATCGTAGCGCCCAGGATTTTCTCGCGAGCCGATTTGCAGCGTTCCTACGATTACGACAACGACAACGACAACGACACGATTGTGTTGTGTTTAACTTGTTCTTGACTCGTTACTCAGGCGGCCCCCGGTCCCTGCTCACCCCACCCTGATCGTCTCCCCATACCCGGTCATCTCCAGATACCCCCGCCCGACCTCCCGGCCATCCTCCTGCGCCCGCACCGCGCCTTCCCAATAGACGGTGCCGGTGGAGCGGCGGCTGTCGAGTTCCTGGTCGTCCATGAGGGGTGCGAGCTGCAGGGTCCGCGTGCCGATGCGCACCCGCCACTCGACCGGGTAGTCGATACCGGTGCGCGGCGAGCGCCAGCGGCGCAGCGGCTCGAAGGTGACCGCATCCGGCGCCAATGCCTCGGGAGCACCCCCCGCCGGTCTTAGAGTGGCGGCGGACCAGATGGACTGACCCGCGGCGCCGCGCATCCGAAAGGCCATCAGGGCGCCGCCGTCAGCGAGATTCAGTGCCATCCAGTCCCAGCCCTTGGCGCCGGGGGGCAGGTATTCGCTCGACCATTCGTGGTCCAGCCAGGCCAGGCCGGTCACGGCCTGGCGGCGGCCGTCCAGCGTCACGGTGCCGCCGACCTGTAGGTGCGGGCGGCTGTAGTAGTAGCTGGCGTTGCTGGGATCGGGGGCCTTGCGGCTGAACCCGGCGGTGCCGTTGAGCATGGGCGGGCCGTCCGGGATCAGCGTCAGGTCATAGCCGAACCCGTCGCCGTCGATCCGCGCCCGATAGCGGTCCGCGTCCTGCTCGAAGCGCCAGTCGCCGACCCAGACCCCGGTCTCGCCGGTCTCGCACCCGGCGCGGCCCAGGGCCACCCGGGCGGCGCGTTGGTCGTGGCGCAGACGCCCCAGACGCGGATCGGCGATGGCCGCGTGGGCGAGGATCAACTGGCGGGGCGCGAAGGCGCTGGGGTTGTGCTCCCCGATACCGGTGCGCACGCGAAAGAAGGTGCTCTGGAAGCCCAGCGGGCTGCCGTCCGGCAAGGTCAGCCAGCCGGTGGCGTACCACCACTCGGTGCGAAAGCCGGGGTGGGCGCCGTGGTCCGAGGGGAAGCTCAGGGTGCGGCCGGGGACTACCGGGTCGAATACGACCGGCGGGGCCTGAGCCGACACGGGGGCCTGGTCCGATGCCGCCGTGGCCCGCAAGACCGGCAGGCTGGCGAGCGTGATAAGGAGGGTGCGTCGATTCATCGTTCTAAGCTTCGATGGCCGTGAGCCCCGAAGGGGCGTGACATACCAGCCCAGGGCAACGCCCTGGGTTGACCGTGCAATTCAGCCCAGCCCTGTAAGGGCGTGACATCAAGGGGCGGGGCCGTAACCGGACCTCCATGTCACGTCCTGTCGTTGTCGTTGCCGTTGTCGTGATCGTAATCGAAGAGGCGATGCAATTTGGTATGCGAGAGAATTCCGGGCGCTACGATAATCTCGATTACGACAACGACA
>NZ_CAIKKU010000741.1 GCF_903828115.1 uncultured Thiodictyon sp.
GTCACCACATCAGTTCTGATCGCACCCCGGTCGCAGCGGCAGTTCGACACGATCATAGATCTGCGCCAACGGCAGGGTGCAGCCAATGGACGGCACGACTAAAGCGGCCGCCAGCCCCGCCACTTCCGGGCGGCGTAGTCAGGGCTTCCAGCCCTGACTGTTCCAGCCCCGACACCGTCAGGCCAGGATGGCCTGACTACGCACTTTCACGGTAAAGCCTTGGACTCCAGGTGCTTGGGCTGCGGCGCTTAACTTAACGGCAGTGAGGCGGCACGCGGTGACGGGCACGAACCCTCAGTCCCGAAAGGCCCGCAGAAAGGCGGCGAACCGCTCCCCCAGCTCCGGATGGGCCAGGCCATACTCGACCGTCGCCTCCAGGTACCCAAGCTTGCTGCCGCAATCGTAGCGCTTGCCCTGGAAGGGGTAGGCGATCACCGGCTCGTGCGCGAGCAGGGCGGCAATCCCGTCGGTCAGTTGGATCTCGCCCCCGGCCCCCTCCCCGGTCTCCTCCAACATCTCGAAGACCTTGGGTGTGAGCAGATAGCGGCCCACCACCGCCAGGTTCGACGGGGCCTGCGCGGGCGCGGGTTTCTCCACGATCGAGACGACCCGCATCTCCCCGTCGGGACCCGGCTCCACCTTGACGATGCCGTATTGCTTGGTGTCCTCGCGCGGGACCTCCTGGACGGCCAGCACGCTGCATCCGTGGCGCGCATAGACCTCCGCCATCTGCGCCACCACGCTCTGGCCCGTGCCGCGGATCAGGTCGTCGGCCAGGAGGACGAAGAAGGGCTCATCGCCCACCACCGGCTTGGCGCAGAGCACGGCGTGACCCAGGCCGCGGGCCTCGGCCTGACGCAGATAGATGCAGCTCGCCGTGGCGGGCAGGATCTTCTGGACGATCTTGAGCAGATCCTTCTTGCCCGCACTCGCCAACTCGGCTTCCAGTTCGTAGGCCTTGTCGAAATGGTCCTCGATGGAGCGCTTGCTGCGCCCGGTGATGAAAATGAAGTGATCGACCCCGGCCGACTGCGCCTCCTCGGCGGCATACTGAATCAGCGGCTTGTCCACCACCGGCAGCATCTCCTTCGGGCTCGCCTTGGTGGCGGGCAGGAAGCGTGTGCCCAGCCCGGCGACGGGAAATACGGCCTTACGGATCTTGTTCATGGGTCATAAGTCTCCAACGGATGGGAACCTGATCCCCGGCGGGGTGGCAATCAGGCCGCGACTACGGTCAATTCCTGCTCGATCGCGGCCAGGGCCGCCGCCGGATCGGGCGCGCCGGTGATCGGGCGCCCGATCACCAGATAATCGGCACCGGCCGCAATGGCCTGGGCCGGCGTCATGACCCGCTTCTGGTCGCCGACCGCGGCCCCCGCGGGCCTCACCCCCGGGGTCACCAGGAGGAAGCCGGGGCCGAGCGCACGACGCACCAGTGCCGCCTCCTGGGGCGAGCAGACCACGCCATCGAGACCGGCGCGCCGGCCCAACTCGGCGAGCCGCAGCACCCGCTCACGCGGCTCACCGGGGCAGCCGACGGCGGCCAGATCGTCCGCATCCAGGCTGGTGAGCACGGTCACCCCAATCAGCCGGGGCACCGGCCGGCGCGCCCCGCCCACCTGGTCCAGGCGCGCGCGGGCGGCGGCGATCATGGCCGCACCGCCGGTGCAGTGTACATTGAGCATCCACACACCCAGGTCGGCCGCCGCCGCGCAGGCGGCGGCCACGGTGTTGGGGATATCGTGGAATTTCAGATCCAGGAAGACCTCGAAGCCGCGCTTGTGCAGGGTCCGCACGATGGACGGACCCAGCCGGGTGAAGAGTTCATTGCCGACCTTGAGCCGACAGCGGGCCGGGTCGAGCCGCTCCACCAGGGCCAGGGCGGGCGCCTTGGCCGCGACGTCCAGGGCGACGATAATGGGTTTGGGATCGGTCATGCCAGCCGCCGCTCGCGCAGGACCTCATCCCCCGGGATGCGCTCCGGCTGCACCGGCTGGACCGTACCCCAGCGCTTGCAGCTCGGGCACTGCCAGTGCAGGGCCCGGGCAGAGAAGCCGCAATGATCACACTGATAGACGGGCTGGCGCGTCAGCAGGTGCCGCACCACCCCATGCACCACCCCGGCGCGGTAGGCCGCCTCGGCGCCCAGGGCGGCGGCGCGCGCCTGCAGGTCCAGCAACCGCTCCAGTGCGGCCAGGTCCACGTTGCGGGCGAGATACCCGGTCAGCGTCGCCTTCGCCGCCGCCGGGCCGGATTCCTGCAGCTGCGCCTCGCTCAAGGCCAGCACCACGGGCCCGGATGGCTCGCGCGCCGCCAGGCCCGCAAGCACCGCGATGAGATCAGTCCGCCCCAGTTCCTCCAGGGCCTGCATCAGCCCGGGCAGGACCTCCGGCACATAGCGCGCGCCCTGGTCCGCGACCCGCAGGAACAGCGCCAGGGCCGCCTCCCGGTCCCCGTCCGCCAGGGCCATCTGGCCTTCGATGATAGCGGCGCGCACACAGTGGGGGTCCACGTCCTGGGCGCGCGCCAGGGCGCGCCTGGCCGCGTCGGGATCGGCGCGGCGCCGTGCCTCCTCCGCCAACTCGCACTGATACTGGGCGATCTCGGCCGCCAGTGGTCGCTCGCTGAAGGGCTTGAGTCGCTCCGCAACCTCCAGGCACTGCCCCCAGTCGCGCTCCTGTTGATAGATGTCGAGCAGACCGCGCAGGGCGCGCTCGCGTTGCAGACCGATCTCCGCCAACTCCTGGAACAGGATCTCCGCCCGGTCGAGCAGGCCGGCGCGCATATAGTCCTGTCCCAGCTCGAACAGTGCATAACCGCGCTGTTCGGCGCTCAGGTTGTCCCGCGCGATGAGATTCTGGTGGATGCGGATGGCCCGATCCGCCTCGCCCCGGCGCCGGAACAGGCTCCCGAGCGCCAGGTGCGTCTCCACCGTCTCCCCGTCGACCGCCGCGAGCTTCAGGAAGACATCGATCGCCTTATCCGGCTGTTCATCCAGCAAATAATTGATCCCACGAAAGAAATCAGGGTCGGCACCGGGTGTGCTCCGGGCCTTGGGGCCCGGGTCCCGCCGCGCGAGCCACCACCCGGAGGCGGCCGCCACCGGCAGCAGCAGAAACAGCAGCAACAGCGCGCCGCTCACGGCCGCCCCCCGCCCGCCCGCACGCACCCGCGACCCCGGCCCCCGAGGGGGACGGGCTGGCCGCGACGGACGCTGGGTGCAGGGGTATTCACGCCCCCATGATACAGGCATCCCCGAGCGCCCGCATGGGCTGCGGTGCCCGCAACGCCGCGCCGCTTGATCCGCCGCCGCGACCCGGTGCAGGATGCGATCCGCGGGGACCCATGAGGTCCACCCGCCCCCTGCCGCGTGACACCATTCATAGACGATCCAGATAAGGAGCCAGCCCCATGCCAGCCTGCAACGTCAGGACCCTCAGCGACGGCGCGCGGCGGACCCGGCTGCTCCTCACCCTGCCCCTGCTGGGCGTGCTCGCCGCCGCCCCCGCCGCCACCCCCGATCCGACCCCGGAGACCCGCGCGACCCTGGTCGACGCGGTCGAGGCCGCGGCCGACCTGGACTTCTACAACGCGCGCTGCCGCAGCGACGACTCCGGGCGCCACAGCGACAACCTCAACAAACAGTTGGTCAGCAAACTGCGCCTGACCATCGTCACGGTCCAGGACGAATGGTTCCCGGAACACGGCTACCGCGCCGTGCAAAAGCGCCTGGTCGAGCAGTCCGCCGAACTGCTGCGCCAGGTCGGCGGCTGCAAGGCGGCCAAGGAGGCGGGGCTGCCGGAGCGGCTTAACGAGCGCTACCGCAAGGGGGTGGCGGCGATCGACGCGCTGCCTTAGGCGCGTGGCGGGCCACCAGGTTCCGGGGCGCCCCCGCGCGATGACCGATCGCGCCGCGTGGGAACCAGGGCGGCGTGGGTCGGGTTACGCTTCGCTAACCCGCGCTACCCACTGCCGGATTTGGGTTGAGCGAGCCGCCGTGAGTTCGGGCCGGCGCCCGGGTGCGCGCGGCGCACCCTACGCGCTACACGCCCTTGCTGAGTATAGTGGACCCTGAAAACCGGACAGCAATTTAAGCTCCCGTCGAACCAAAAGGGGCATGTCAGAATGGGCGAAGCGAAGCGCAAGACGTACACGGCATCCTTCAAGGCCAAAGTTGGTCTGGAGGCGATCCGCGGGGTCA
>NZ_CAIKKU010000742.1 GCF_903828115.1 uncultured Thiodictyon sp.
CGAATGGCTCGACCGCCTGCTGCGCGATCAGTTGGGCGAGCTGCACCCGGAACTGCCGCCGCAGTTCGCCACCGGGGCCTTTCTGTTTCTGCTGCAACGCGCCGCGGAGTGGATCGAGCACAACCGCTGGCGACGCATCGATCCACCGGAGAAGCGCGCGGATTTTCATTTGTGCTACGCCCTCGAGGAGGCGTTGGCAGCCGAGCCGTTCGAGATTGCGCCGCATCCCGATCCCTTGTTGGAGCAGGTCAGACGTTTCATTGCCACGGCACGTTATCTCCGTCCCTGGCGAAACTACGGGCTGCGGCTCGATCTGCTGGGCTGGTTGCAGTACCTCACCCAGCCGACGCGCGGTGCCGACATGGGCTCTCTGGCCGGCGACTGGGACCCCCACTGGGAAATCTCTTATCAATACCGGCTCTTTTTCTGGATCCACCCGGACGATCCATTCCGAATCGAGCGGATCAGCATCGAGCTGTGCGACCGCGCCGGCTCGAACCTGCTGACGGCCGCGGACCCGAAAAACGACGACGAGTGGCGGCGCGAGCAGCTTCACAGGCTGCGCGAGACCATCCGCGAAGCGGACATCGCAATAGCAGCGTTGGAGACAATACAGCGCGACTACGCGATGCCCGCGGATCGCTTCTGGCAATTCCGCGAGCGGCCCGACCCGCAGGAGACGCGGCAACGCGCGCGCCGCAAAGCGTTGCAGGGCAGTTACAACATGCTGTTGCTTCAAGTCGAGAAACGCTTCGGGGCGGCGGTCGCCGCCGACAGCCGACCGCTCATGGAGCGGATCGACGAATTCGATCGGCTGCTGACGCTCGCCGACGCGGTGATCGACAGTCCCGACAGCGCGGCTTGGCTGGCCGCGTTGGGGGAAGCGGTGCAGCCAAGTCTGACCGAGACGGACGACCGAAGGCTCGACCGGCGGTGAGCGAGGCGACTCGACCGGAGGTCGACGCTTTAGCGGGCGGCGCCGCGTCCGGCTGAAGCCTCGACCTCCGGTCTGTGGCATGGGTACGAAATGATCCGGAGTTCACCTCCACGACAACGGTTACAACCGGGAAGGCTAACGGGATCTCCGCCGTCCCGCACTAACGACCCGCCGCCCAGTCATCCGCGCGCTCGAAGGCCTGAAAGGCCGCCTCCAATGCCCACTGCCGACTGGCCTTTGCGCTCCCGGCGAGCCAGTTGCGGCAGACCGCCGAGGGTGTAACGCTCCCGGGTTCATCGTGCGCGCAGGCGGCGACGGGCGCGGCGTTCGCCGGGTCGCGCCACAGGCTCGCGCCCGAAAGGAAGCTGTAGGTCAGGCCGTTGCGCGAGAGTTGCTTGATCTGCGCATAGGAGAGACCGTAGTCCCTGACGGCGCGCAGATACTCGTTGGTCAGATCGATCCGCGACACCCCGGCATCGTCGGATACCAAGACCACCGGGACCCCCGCGGCCAGGTAATCGGGGAAGGGATGATCCTGGCCTTTCACCCCCAGGATGAGGTCGTTGCTGGTCAGACAGACCTCCACGGCCGTGTCCCGGTCCGCCATGACCCTGAGCGTCTGAAACGCCGAATCTTCATAGCCGATAGCGACCCCGTGGCCGATCCGCTCGGCCCCGGCGACCGTCACTGCCTCGCGGATATGGGTGCGCAGACGCTCCGGCGGCACCAGCCCCAGGGTCAATTCACCGGCGTGCAGGGCAATCCTCACCTTGGGTGCCCGCCGGGAGAAGAATGCCACCATGCGCATATGCAGGTCGTAATCGCGCAGGGCGACCGGATCGTCCTCCGGGGCGACCAGATTGATGGCGGCGACCCGCGGGTTCGCCCCGGCCAGCGCACGGTCGTGGCTCGCCGCCCATCCGCGCAGCCTGGATGCAAGAACGCCAGGCGTGCCGCTTCTGAGAAGTCAGGATCCTGACTCCGACCGGCCAGTGCAAACCACTGATATCTTAAGGTCTCACCCTTAACTGAGTGCCATTCGCCCCTGACCCCTGTGGCCCTTTTCCCGCTGTCCCCGGAACTCGCTATAATGTACAGACTTCCTGTCCAATTCACCCCGGGCTTCGCCATGATCGAAACCACCTACAGCCAGGCGCGCGAGCAACTGAAGACGCTGATGGATCGCGCGGTCGACGAC
>NZ_CAIKKU010000743.1 GCF_903828115.1 uncultured Thiodictyon sp.
GTCCGGCGCCGGACCCCGCGGCGCGTACCGGTTCAATGGGCAGAACCCTTCAGGGCATTCGCCATGCCCTCGATGGTGTCCTTGGCGTCACCGAAGACGAGCGAGGTGTTCTCCCGGTAGAAGAGCAGGTTGTCCACCCCGGAATAGCCCGGGCGCATGGAGCGCTTGAGGAAGAACACCTGCCGCGCCTTGCCCGCCTCCAGGATGGGCATCCCGTAGATGGGGCTCGTCTTGTCCTCTTTGGCGGCCGGGTTCACCACGTCGTTGGCGCCCACCACCAGGGCCACATCGCAGCCCGGGAACTCCGGATTGATCTCGTCCATCTCCAGCACGCGGTCGTAGGGGATGTCGGCCTCCGCCAGCAGCACGTTCATGTGGCCGGGCATCCGGCCCGCCACCGGGTGGATGGCGAACTTGACCTCGACCCCGCGCGCCTCCAGCAGTTCCATCAACTCCTTGCAGGAGTGCTGCGCCTGCGCCACGGCCATGCCGTAGCCGGGGATGATGATGACCTTGTTCGCGTCCTCCATCCAATAGACCGCCTCCTCCACGGAGGACGACTTGACCCCGCGGCTGGCCGCCAGGGCCCCGGCACTCGGGTCACCCGTCTCGTCACCGGAGCCGAAGCCGCCGAAGACCACGTTGATGATCGAGCGGTTCATGGCCTTGCACATGATGTAGGAGAGGATGGCGCCGGAGAACCCGACCAGGGCGCCGACGATGATCAACAGGTTATTGTGCAGGGTGAAGCCGGTAGCCGCCGCCGCCCAGCCGGAATAGCTGTTGAGCATAGAGATGACGACCGGCATGTCGGCCCCGCCGATGGGGATGATCAGGGTCACGCCGATGACGAAGGCCAAGAGCGTCATGATGGCGAGCGCCCAGACCGACCCGGTCATGGCGAAATAGACACCGAGCCCGATGGTGGCGATGCCGAGTACGGCGTTCAGGAGGTGCTGGCCGGTGAATTTGACCGGTGCGCCGCTCAGCAGACCCTGGAGCTTGCCGAAGGCGATCACCGAGCCGGTACAGGTAATGGCGCCGATGATGATGCCGGCGGAGAGTTCCGCCATCATCACCGCGTCCGGGTGCCCGGTGTTGATGAAGGTGCCGATGGCCACGAGCACCGCCGCCATACCGACGAAGCTGTGCAGGGCCGCCACCAGTTGCGGCATGGCGGTCATCTGGATGCGCATGGCCAGGATGATGCCGATCACCGCCCCGATCGCCACGCCGGCGGCGATCAGGCCATAGGCCTGCACCTCTTGGCCGAACAGGGTGGCGGCCACGGCAATGACCATGCCGATGATCCCATAGAAATTGCCGCGGCGGGCCGTGGCGGGATGGGTCAGGCCCTTGAGGGCAAAAATGAAAAGGATGGCAGAGGCCAGATAGGCCACGGCCTGGGTATTGACCGAGAGTTCCATTGATGTTCCTTACAGTGGTGAGCGCCGGGTGGCAACAGGGCGGTGGATACCGTCGGGGGCGACGCTCCTACCGGGGCTTCTTCTTGAACATCGAGAGCATCCGGTGGGTCACCAGGAAGCCGCCGAAGACGTTGATGGAGGCGAGCAGCACGGCGATGAAGCCGAGCACCGAGGCGCCGGTCCCGGCCTGCTCGAACCCGGCGACCAGCAGCGCACCGACCACGACGATACCGGAGATGGCATTGGTCAGGGCCACCAGCGGCGTATGCAGTGAGGGTGTGACGCCCCAAATGACGTAATAGCCGATGAAGCAGGCCAGGATAAAGACATAGAGTGCGAGCAAGGATTCAGACATGACAGTGGTTTCCGTAAAGCGCGCGCGCCTGGCGCGCCGTAGGGTTGAGGGTTCGAGGTGATTGCGGTGCGCGCGGCGCACCCTAGCCCAGCATCGCCGCCGTGATGTCGTCCTGCATCAGGTCCTTGAGGACAGGTCCGGCGTCGCCCTTGTCGACCATGATCTCGATCAGGTTGGCCAGGTTCTTGGCATAGAAGGCGCTGGCATCGGCGGCGACCATGGACGGGTAATTGGTGTGGCCGACGATCACGACCCCGTGGCGCTCGACCACCTGGTCCGGGACCGTCAGGGGGCAGTTGCCGCCGCTGCCCGCCGCCAGGTCCACGATCACCGAGCCCGGGCGCAGGCGTTGCACGACCGCCTCCGTGACCAGCACCGGGGCCGGCCGACAGGGGATCTGCGCGGTGGTGATGATGACATGGGCGCGGGCGAGCTGATCGGCCAGGGCCGCCTGCTGGCGCGCCTTGGCCTCGGCGGACAGTTCCTTGGCGTAGCCGCCTTCGCCCGAGCCGGTTTCACCGAGATCCAGGTCGATCGGCTTGGCGCCGAGCGAGAGGATCTGCTCCCGGGTCTCGGGGCGCACGTCGTAGCCGAAGACCTCGGCCCCCAGCCGGCGGGCGGTGGCGATTGCCTGGAGCCCCGCGACCCCGGCCCCCAGCACCATCAGCCGGGCGGGCTTGGCCGACCCGGCGGAGGTCATCATCATCGGGAAGAAGCGCCCATAGCGGGCGGCCGCCTCGATCACCGCCCGGTAACCGGCGATATTGGCCTGGGAGGACAGCACGTCCATCGACTGGGCGCGCGAGGTACGGGGCATCCGCTCCATGGCCAGCACCCGGATGCCCTTGGCCCGCATGGCGGCGACCATCTCGTCCTCGCCGCAGCCCTCCATCAGCCCGATATAGATCCCGCCCTGGCGCATGGCGGCTACGTCCGCGGCGTCCGGGCGGCGCACCTTGAGCAGCAGGTCCGTGTCGTAGGCGCCGGCCCGGTCCGTCACGCGGGCGCCGGCCGCCTCGTACTCCGTGTCCGGGTAACCGGCCCGCACCCCGGCGCCACGTTCGACGAGCACCTCGAAGCCCTTGGCCGCAAACTTCTTTACCACCTCGGGCGTGGAGGCGACACGCGCCTCTCCCGGCCGAGTCTCCAGAGGAACCCCGATCTTCATGCTGTTATTTTTCCTGTTGGTGTGGTTGCGTTGTGGTGGCCGCCCAAGGGCGGCAAGATTGGATCATTATCATGTCCCGGGTCAATGGTGGCAACTTCTCGCAGAGCGGAGGCCCGCGGCACGCTTTACCCCTGGACCTCGGCTGCGAGGGCAGGCCCGCCCCCCTGAGCGTGACCACGGGCGAGGTCGACCCCAGTTGCGCTATGCTTGGGGTGTCGTCGCAGTTCAAGCCCGATCAGCGTCTCCACCAAGTGCCGCTGCCCGTCGCGTGGCCCCTGGAAACAGTATCGTCCGCCAGCTGCAGGTGTACCGTCATGCCAGATCCCAATGAGCCCCGCCCGACGAACCCCGGCACGGGCGTCCCGGTCGCCCTGTTACCCACGGCGGTGCACGCACCGCCTCCTGCCGGGCCGGCGGTTGCGGCGGCGGCAGGGACGGGCGGCGAATCGTCGGCGCCCGATCGGGTCGATGCGATTGTGCGCTCCTTCCTCGGTAACCAGGTCCCCGAGACCATCGACCGGATGGTCAACGCCAATCTGGCGCGCGGTACCGGCGGCATCTCCCCGACCGTGCTGGCCATGGCCTATTGCGATTGGCTGATGCATCTGGGGCTGGCGCCGGGTAAGCAGGCCCTGCTGACTGAAAAGGCGGTCCGCAAGCTGGTCCGGCTGGCGGTGTATGCGGGCGAGTCGCTGCAAGGGCAGGCGGCGCCCTGCATCGCACCCCTGCCCCAGGACCATCGGTTTACCGGTGAGGCCTGGCAGCAGTGGCCCTATAACCTGATCTATCAGTCATTCCTGCTGACCCAGCAGTGGTGGCATAACGCTACCACCCATAATCGCGGGGTCGATGAGCGCAATGAGGCGATCGTATCATTCGTGACCCGGCAGATTCTGGATATGTTCTCGCCGTCGAACTCGCCGCTCACCAATCCTGAGATACTCAAGGCAACCATGGCGGAGGGCGGGCAGAATCTGGTCCGTGGGTGGACCAATTTCCTGGCCGATATGCAAAGCCGCAATGGCGGTGAACCGCGCGACGCGTCGAGTGACACCTTTGTCGTCGGCCGCGATGTGGCGGTTACGCCCGGCCAGGTCATCTTCCGTAACGCGCTGATCGAGTTGATTCAGTACCAGCCGGCCACGCCGCTGGTCTATGCCGAGCCGATCCTTATCGTGCCCGCCTGGATCATGAAATACTACATCCTCGATCTGTCGCCGCACAACTCGCTGATCCGCTATCTGGTGGAGCAGGGGCACACGGTATTCATCATCTCCTGGCTGAATCCGGGCGCCGAGGATCGTGACCTGGGCCTGGCCGATTACCGGCGCGAGGGGGTGATGGCGGCGCTGGACGCGATCTCAGCAATCCGGCCGGGAACCGCGGTCCACGCCGTCGGCTATTGCCTGGGCGGGACCCTGCTGACCATCGCCGCCGCGGCCATGGCCCGCGATAATGATCAGCGCCTCAAAACGGTCACCCTGCTCGCGGCCCAGACCGACTTCACCGAGGCCGGTGAATTGCTGTTGTTCATCAATGAAAATCAGGTCGCCTTCCTCGAAGACGTGATGTGGGAGCAAGGTTACCTGGGCGCCGACCGGATGGCGGGCGCCTTCCAGTTGCTGCGCTCCAATGACCTGATCTGGTCGCGGCTGATCCATGACTATCTGCTGGGCCAGCGTCAATCGCAGAACGACCTGATGGCCTGGAATGCCGATCCGACCCGGCTGCCGTTTCGGATGCACTCGCAGTACCTGCGCCACCTGTTCCTGCGCAACGAACTGGCGATGGGCCATTACCGGGTCAATGACCGTGCCATCGCCATCACCGATATCCGGGCGCCGATCTTCGCGGTCGCCACCGAGCAGGACCACGTCGCCCCCTGGCGCTCCGTGTACAAGATCAACCTGTTGGCCGATACCGAGGAGGTCACCTTTCTGCTCACCAGCGGCGGTCACAACGCCGGTATCGTCAGCGAGCCGGGTCATGCCCGACGCAGTTACCAGGTGGCGTCGCGCACCGATGCGGATCGCTATGTCGATCCCGACACCTGGCAGGCCACGACGCCCAGGCAGAGCGGCTCCTGGTGGCCGGTCTGGGAGGCGTGGCTGGTCCGGTATTCGGCCGCGCAGCAGGTGCCGCCGCCCGCGCTGGGCGCGCCGGAGAAGGGGCTCCGCCCGATCTGCGCAGCACCGGGGACCTATGTGTTGCGCAAATAGGACGCCGACGTGTCGGCCTTGGCGTCTGGGGTACACTGTAGCCAGACCAACCCCGTATCTCTGTAGGGACCAACACCATGGGCTCTGTCGTCGAGCTTTATGAAGTCACGACCGCGATCGAACGCAGCCGCAACACCCTGCTGATGTGGCTCATCCCGCTCATGTTCGCCCAGGTCGGCGCCTTGGCGGCACTGGTCAAGCTGTGATAGGCCAGGTCAACGCGGGTTGCATCGGCATTTGCTGATATACTAAGGGATGATCCGGGAGCGTCCCCAGGCGTCCCTTTGCCCGATCTGTCACCCGCCGGTTCGAGGAGCACACCATGCCGAAGATTCAGAACGATCAGGAACTGCGTGAGGCCTTGAAGGCGCTCGACCCGGAGCGGCAGCGGCTGCTCGGCGCCCGCTTCGCCCAAGGTGTCGCGTCGCTTTTGGGCGACGAGCGCGTCAGGCGCGCCATCGAGACGGGGCTGCGCGCGGACGCGGCCCCAGGGGAGCTGGAGGACGCCTACCGGGCGGCCAAGGGCTACGCGACACGGACCTACACGGACTGCGGCAAGGACACGGACTGGCTGGCCCAGGCCGATCACTTCGTTGCCGCCGCCGTCGCCGCCGCCCTGACCCCCGAGGCGCAACTGGCCGAGCGCCAGAATCCGGCCTGGAAGGCCGCGGTCCAGGCGCGCATGGCGGTCAACTGCGCGATGATGGAGTCCGAGGAGGTGGCGCAGGTGAGTGAGGCGGAGCGTCAATACGCCGTCGCTAACGCGTTTTTCGCGCTGGGTTAATGCTGGATTTGGGCATCGCGCCGCGAAAAACGCGATTGAAAATCAAATGATTCTTTCCTGCGAGGTCCTTGGTCCGCACAGCGGACCCTACGCGGGATGACGCGGCGGTGCGGCCGCATCGTCGGCGGCCAGCATCTCGTCGTAGACCTCCCAGGCGGCGGCGGCGTCCTCCTCGCTGATGCGGTTCACGGCGTAGCCCAGATGGATGACTACATAGTCGCCGACGGCCAGCGGCTCGTGCTGGAGCATGAAGAGATTGGCCTCGCGTTGTGCGCCCTTGGCGGTGCATTGAGCGACGAAACCGTCGATGGATTGGATCTGCATCGGGATGCCGAGACACATGGTAGGCGGGCTCCGAACCTGGGATGATCGGCACAGGCTAAGCCTTGGAGCCCCCCGGGGCAAGGCGTCCGCGAAATCTCCGCACGGCTTCACCGTGAAAGTCCGGCGGGGACCTTGTGGGAGCGGCTTCAGCCGCGACGAGGCCTCGCGGGTTGCCCGAGGGTGGCGGGTCACCGCCTCTGCGTCTCTGCGCCTCTGCGTGAGACGTCTTAAAGAATCTCACGCAGAGGCGCCAAGGCGCCAAGGCGCCAAGGTTTTTCAGTGCGTTATCGGCGTTGCGCGATGCGCCCGGCAGGTGCTCTGGATGCCGGAGCTACCGGATCGTATTTCTTGACGAGCTTGGCGCCTTGGCGTGACCAACTGCCGGATTGAGGACAAAATAGTGGAACACCCTAAGACCCGGAAAACCCTGATCCTCGGCCTCGGTAACACCCTCATGACCGACGAGGCCGTGGGACCTATCGTGGTGCGGCGCCTCGAGTCCGAGACGGACCCGGCCGCTCCCCTGCTGTTCCTCGACGGCGGGACCCTGAGCTTTACGCTGGCGATGCCGATCGAGGAGTGTGAGCGCCTGATCGTGGTGGACGCTGCGGCCCTGGGGGAGGCCCCGGGGGGCGTGCGGGTCTTTGAGGGTGAGGCGATGGACCGCCAGGTGAGCCTGCCCGCCAAGAGCGTGCACGAGGTGAGCCTCGCGGACCTGATGGACATGGTGCGCCTGACCGGCCGCCTGCCCGAGCGGCGCGCCCTGATCGGTATCGAGCCCGCCGTCATCGACTGGGGTGACGGTCTCACCCCGCTTGTGGCGGCGGCCGTCCCGGCGGCGATGGACGCGGTGCGCGCGCTCCTGGCGCGCTGGGATGCGCAAGAGGGCCCGGGACCCTGGGCCCTGAGCGGGAATCAGGCCGACTGATGACCCTGGATCCGGCAATCGTTCAGACCGGCATGATCACTGATCTTTTAGGGTCTATAACGTGAACTCCGGCTAACAGCCATGAAGGGGGTTTCCGACACCCCGGAACATGAAAGTTCCTTGTGGGGGCGGCCTGCCGCCGCGATGCGGCGACGCAAGGAACTTTGACGCCGCGTTCCCCGCGCGGCCCGTCGCGGCTGAAGCCGCTCCCACCGGGCTCCGAGACGTGCGGGCCGGCCGGGGCCTGAACCGCGCGCCGCACCCTACTTTGCGGTTACTGACTCCAGGACCTTGGTCAGGATCAGATAGTCCTCGCGGTCCAGGTCGTGGGGCTCCTTCTGGCTCCCACGCTCCTGCGCTCCAGCGTGGGAGCAAGTGCGGGCGCTCCGCGTCCAGCGCCAAGAC
>NZ_CAIKKU010000744.1 GCF_903828115.1 uncultured Thiodictyon sp.
TGGTCGGATTATTCGATTACGACAACGACAACGACAACGACAACGACAACGACAACGACAACGACAACGACAACGACAACGACAACGTACCCGGGATCTCGGTCACCACATCAGTTCTGATCGCACCCCGCCCAGCCTTCGCACTGGCGTTGTTCTGCCTGCCCCGCTAAAGTGTTGCGTTGTCCGGGGGCTGCCGTCGGCGGCCGGGCCTCGTGCCGCGGCCGACTGTCCCGCGGCCCCCAATTTTCCGGTCGCTCCGCCGGGGTCCGCATCCGCCGCGGGCCGGTGCCGCGCCGGCGACTGCAACACGGAGTCTTCATGCGTCTTTCACTGCGTTTACGGCCGGTCTGCGGCGCCCTCCTGGCGGGGCTGCTGACCCAGGCCCAGGCCACCAATCACGCCCTGCCCGAGTTTACCGCCCTGGTGGCCGAGAACGGTCCCAAGGTCGTCAATATCAGCAGCAAACAGCGCCCGCTCCCGACCAAGCGCTTCCCGGGCGTGCCGACGCCGGACCTGCCGGACGACAGCCCGCTCCAGGACTTCTTTCGGCACTTCTTCGGCGATCAGGGCGACTCCGGGGACGCGCCGGGCGACGCGGAGCAGGGCCGCTCGCTGGGTTCCGGGTTCATCGTCTCCGCCGACGGCTATGTCCTGACCAACGCCCATGTGGTCGAGGGTGCCGACGAGATCGTGGTGCGCACCAGCGACCGCCGCGAGTTCGTCGCGACCCTCGTCGGGTCGGACAAGCGCAGCGACGTGGCCCTGTTGAAACTCGACGCCGCCGGCCTGCCGACGGTGAAGATCGGCTCCGCCAAGGACCTTCAGGTCGGCGAATGGGTGCTCGCCATCGGCTCGCCCTTCGGCTTCGAGCACTCCGCCACGGCGGGCATCGTGAGCGCCAAGGGCCGTAACCTGCCTAGTGAGAACTATGTCCCCTTCATCCAGACCGATGTCGCCATCAATCCGGGCAATTCCGGCGGTCCCCTGTTCAACCTGGACGGGGAGGTGATCGGCGTCAACAGCCAGATCTACAGCCGCACCGGCGGCTTCATGGGCCTCTCCTTCGCCATCCCGATCGACGTGGCGATGGACGTGCTCGAGCAGCTCAAGACCAAGGGGCGGGTCAGCCGCGGCTGGCTCGGGGTGCTGATCCAGGACGTTACCCGCGAACTGGCCCCGACCTTCGGCCTGCCGCAGCCGGGCGGGGCCCTGGTGGCCCAGGTGCTGCCCGACAGCCCGGCCGCCGCCGTCGGTCTCCTGCCGGGTGACGTGATCCTGCGCTACAACGACAAGGAGGTGGCCACCTCCAGTGCCCTGCCGCCCCTGGTCGGGACCACACCGGTCGGCGAGTCGGCCCGCCTGGAGGTCCTGCGCAAGGGCAAGCCGGTCAGGCTCCAGATCAAGATCGCCGAGTTGCCGGACGAGGACCAGTCTGATGACGGCAGCGACGACAAGGGCGCCGGGGCGCCGGAGGGCAAGCCCAACCGGCTCGGGATGGTGGCCAGTGACCTGCGCGCCGACCAGCGTGAGCAACTCGACCTCGAGCGCGGCGGTGTCCTGGTGGAGCGGGTGAAGGAGGGGCCGGCGGCCCAGGCCGGCCTCACGGCGGGTGATGTCATCCTGATGCTGGACGGCCAGGACGTCGCTGACCTGGCCGGGTTCAACCGCATCCTCGAGGCCCTGGAACCCGGGCGCTCGGTCGCCGTGTTGGTCGAACGCGGTGATGGGCGGATGTTCTACGCCGTGCGGATTCCGAAGCCCTGAACTGCCGTGTCGTTGTCGTTGTCGTAATCGTAATCGGAATCCGAATCGGAGAAGCGATGCAATTTGGCGTGCGAAAGAATCCGGGGCGCTACGATAATCTCGACAACGACAACGACAACGACAACGACAACGACAACGACAACGACAACGACGGCGAGCTTGGCGCCTTGGTGTGAGAACTGCTCTCGCTGGGGTCACTCCTCCCGCGGCAGCCAGCGCTCAAAGGCCGCGCTGAGGTCCGTGAGTCGGAACGGCTTGGAGATGTAGTCGTCCATGCCGGCGGCGAGGCAGGATTCCCTGTCGCTCTCCATGGCATTGGCGGTGAGGGCGACGATGGTGGGCCGGTGCGCCCCGTCCAGGGCGCGGATGCGCCGCGTGGCGGCGAAGCCGTCCAGGATCGGCATCTGGCAGTCCATCAGGATCAGGTCGTAGTCGATAGTTCGACAGCGTACTGCGGCCTCCTCGCCGTTCTCCGCCGTATCGACTTCTACCCCGAGCTTGCGCACCATGCTCGAGGCCACCTTGCGGTTGATGGAGTTGTCCTCGGCGAGTAGCACGCGTCCGCGGTAGCGGGTCGGCGCCGGCGGCGGGGGCGCGGCGGCGGGCGTGGTCGGTGCCGGGTTGGTGGTCGGGGTGGGGTCGACGGGCCGCTCGGGCGCGGCCTCCCGTGACTGCGCCAAGACGCGCGACAGGCACTGGCGCAGGGTCTCGATCAGCACCGGTTTGATCAGATAGGCACTGAACCCGGCGCGGCGGAAGTGCTCGGTGTCCCCACGCTGCCCGGAGGAGGTCAGGAGCACCAAGGGCAACCGGGCGAAGGCCGGTTCCGCCAGGACTTGGCGGGCCAACTGCTCCCCGTCCAGGTCCGGCATCAGGTGGTCCAGCAGGACGAGTTCAAAGGGGTCACCGGCCGCGGCGGCGGCCCGCAGGGCGGTGAGTGCCAGGGTGGCGTCCCCGACCACCTGGGAGCGGGCGCCGAAACTGCGCAACTGCTCCTGAAAGACGCGCTGATTGACCGGGTTGTCCTCGACGATGAGTGCGTGCACCCCGGTCAGGTCGATCGTCGCCGGCGCCGCGGCCGGGGCCGCGGCGAGCGGCAGGGGGAGGGTGAACCAGAAGCTGGAGCCCTGGCCCGGCTCGCTGCTGACGCCGATCTCCCCACCCATCAGCTCGACCAGGCGGCGGCTGATGGCGAGCCCCAGTCCGGTGCCGCCGAAGCGCCGGGTGGTGGAGGGGTCGGCCTGGACGAAGGACTCGAACAGGCGCGCCTGGGCCTCGGGGGTGATACCGATCCCGGTGTCCTCTACCCGCAGGTGGATGCGGGCGACGCCGCCGGCCGCTGAGAGTCGGCGCACACTGACCAGGATGTGTCCCCGCTCGGTGAACTTTACCGCGTTTCCGGCCAGGTTGAGGAGGATCTGACGGATGCGCCCGGCGTCGCCGACCACATAGCGGGGGCAGTCCGGCCGGTAGTCCAGGATCAGTTCCAGTCCCTTCTCCTCGGCCCGGGTCGAGAGCAATTGGGCCACCTCGTGGGCGGCGGCGCCGAGGTCGAACGGCAGCGGCTCCAACTCCAGGCGTCCGGCCTCGATCTTGGAGAAGTCCAGGATATCGTTGATGATGGTGAGCAGGGCCTGGCCGGACTTGCGGATCGTCTCCACGAATTCGCGCTGTTCCGCACCGAGCGGCAGGTCGGCCAGCAACTCCGCCATTCCGAGCACACCGTTCATGGGGGTGCGAATCTCGTGGCTCATGCTGGCCAGGAATTCGCTCTTGGCCTGCGAGGCGGCCTGCGCCGCATCGCGGGCGACGCGCAGCTCGGCGGCGGACTGGCGGCGGGCCAACCCGTTGCTGAGCACGTCGGCGACCCGCCCGAGGAACTCCAACTCCCGTTCGATGCGCTGGTGTCCCGGGGCCAGGTAGAGGGCGAGGACCCCGAGCACCCGCCCGCCCTGCACGAGCGGCACGTTGTAGTGCCCATGATCGCGCGCGTCGGAGAGGCAGCGGGCGTGGTCCGGGCTCAGGCCGTCGCTGTGGATCGCTTCCCGGGTGGCCGCGGCCCGGCCGCACAGGCAGGTCCCGAAGGGGATGGCGGCACAGGCGGCGATGCGCTCCGGGCTCAGGTTGCGGGCAGCGGCGAGCCGTAGTCGGGGCGGGTCCTGGCCGTCATCGGCCAGCAGAACGCCGCCGCGCGGCTGGAGCCCGAGCCAGGGGACCGCCTCGAGCAGGGCGGCCAGACTCGCGTCGAGGAAGGGCCCGGCGGCGGAGTCCTCCAGGGCCAGGCGCAGCAGGTTGCCCAGGGTCTGCTCCTCGGCGACGGCGCGCTGGCGCTGGGCGGACTCCTGCTCCAGGTGGTGCTCCTGGGCGATCAGCCGGGTCTCGTCGCTGCGCTGGTGCTCGATCGTGGTCCGCAACTCCCCAAAGAGTCCGTTCAGGGTGTGTTGGATGCGCCCGAGGTAGAACCAGAAGAACCCGAGCAGCAGGGCCGCCAGCCCCAGGGCCAGGGCGGTGAGGGCGGTGATGGTGGTCGCCGCCCTCGCGTGCGCCAGGGTGATGTCGTCAAGGAGCAGGATCAGCCCGACCCGCCGGCCAGCGGCATCGCTCAGGGGCAGCGACTGCACCGCCAGTCGGCGCCCCGCCGCGGTCAACTCCTTGGGGTCGGCGGGGGGTGTCGCAGCAGTGGTCGCGGTGGCGGCACCGAGGGCGGCGGCCAGGGTGTCCGGCGGCGGGTCCAGCGTGCCGCCCGCCAGGACCACCCCGGGGAACTGGTCCCAATCCCCCCCGCGCCCCGCGGCCCGCCCCTTCTGCCAGCGTGCGCGCTCCAGCAGGCCCTTGTCGATGAACACGAACAGGTCGACCCCCAGGACGGCCTTGACCCGGGGCGCCAGGCGATCGATCTCCTCCCCCAACGCCAGGTCGCCGAGCCGCTCGCCATCGACGAGTGCCGCGTCCTGGCCCAGGGCCGACTGGAACAGGGCCGCGACCTGCCGGCCGGTTTCGCGCGTCGCCCGCTGCAGGTCCGCCTGAGTGTGCCGGTAGAACCCCAGCACGGCGGCGAGCAGCACGAGCCCCAGGGCCAGGGCGAGCGGCCAGAGGATGCGGGTGCGGAGGTGCTGTGCGTGGTCCGGGGCGATCATGGGTGGTGACGGCTCGCGTATTTTTCTGCTCCCCCGGGGTGCGAGGGTCGGGTAGCGGCGCACCGGGTGGCTTGAGGTCCGCAACCGCGACGGCCGCTGATAACCGTCCGGCGATTCTACCAGCGCAAGGACCCTAACAGCGGGTCAACCGGGTCAAGAGCGCAGTTGTCCGTCGCAAACGCGCAGAAACGCGGAAAAATAAACGGCTCCGATCTCCCTGGCCCACGGCATCCGGGGTCATGGGGCCCGCGCCCCGCCGGCCGACGCTGGTAAGACCGGCCGCGCCGGCGCACCCTGGCACCTTGACCAACGGGTGCCGGCCGGACTTTCACGGTATTCTTGTCTCTGTCTCCTTGGGACGCGGATGTTTGAGCCCGGAAGAAGCAGTTTAGTAACGACTCAAGGACAAGCTAAACACGAACACAACCGTCATTTTCGTTGTCGTTGTCGTTGTCGTAATCGGAATCGGAATCGGAATCGGAATCGGAAAAGCGATTCAATCTGGGTGCGAGAGAACCCGTGGTGCTACGATAATCTCGACAACGACA
>NZ_CAIKKU010000745.1 GCF_903828115.1 uncultured Thiodictyon sp.
CGCGCCACCCCGGAACATGAAAGTCCTCTCGACCGCTAGCCGATGGCCAGCGTGCGGGGCGGCGTAGTCAGGGCTTCCAGCCCTGACTGTTCCAGCCCCGACACCGTCAGGCCAGGATGGCCTGACTACGCACTTTCACGGTAAAGCCTTGGACTCCAGGCAGAGGCGCCGCGGCCGGCGGGTGCGCCTTCACTCAATGGCAGTGACGCGGAGCCTGGGACCGCGATCTGTCGCTCGCGGCTACAGTTCCCGCGTGGCGAGGAACCGGATGTCCGGCCAGCGCTCGATCGTCAGCCCCAGGTTGACCCTGGTGGGCGCCAGGTAGACCAGTTGGTCGTCGCCGTCCAGGGCCAGGTGCTCGTAGGCCTTTTCCTTGAAGCGCTCCAGCATCTTGGGGTCATCGCAGCCGATCCAGCGGGCGGTGTGGACCGAGACCGGCTCCACCACGGCGTCCACGCTGTACTCGTCCTTCAACCGGAAGGCGGCCACGTCGAATTGCAGCACGCCCACGGCGCCCAGGATCATGTCGTTGTTCTTGAGCGGCCGGAAGACCTGGGTGGCACCCTCCTCGGAGAGTTGCACCACGCCCTTCTGCAGGGCCTTCATGCGCAGCGGGTCGCGCAGCACGATGCGTCGGAACAACTCCGGGGCGAAGTATGGAACGCCCTCGTACTTGAGTTCCTCGCCCTCGGTGAAGGTGTCGCCGATCTGGATGGTGCCGTGGTTGTGCAGGCCGATGATGTCACCGGGCCAGGCTTCCTCCACCACCCGGCGCTCGTCGGCCTGGAAGGTGATGGCGTTGGCGACCTGGATGGTTTTGCCGATCCGCACATGGCGCATCTTCATCCCCTTGGTGTAGCCGCCGGAGCAGACGCGCAGGAAGGCGATCCGGTCGCGGTGGGCCGGATCCATGTTCGCCTGGATCTTGAAGACGAAGCCGCTGAAGGCGATCTCCGCGGGTTCCACCCGGCGCTGCACGGTGGCGCGGGCACGCGGCGGCGGGGCATAGTCGACGAAGGCGTCGAGCAGCTCCTTGACGCCGAAGTTGTTGATGGCCGAACCGAAAAAGACCGGGGTCTGGCGCCCGGCCCGATAGGCGTCGAGATCCAGCGGGTGGCTGGCGCCCTGGACCAGTTCCATCTCCAGGCGCAACTCGTCAGCCTGGTCGCCCAGGAGTTCGTCCATCCGGGGATGGTGCAGCCCCTCGATCACCTCGCCGCTCTGGATGCCCCCGCCGTGCTGGGCGCTGAAGAGGTGGGTGCGGTCGTGGCGCAGGTCATAGACGCCCTTGAAGCGCTTGCCCATGCCGATCGGCCAGGTGACCGGGGCGCACTGGATCTTGAGCATCGACTCCACCTCGTCCAGGACCTCCACCGCGTCGCGCCCCTCGCGGTCCAGCTTGTTGACGAAGGTGAGGATGGGGGTGTCGCGCAGGCGGCAGACGTCCATCAGCTTGATGGTGCGCTCCTCCACGCCCTTGGCGATGTCGATCACCATCAGGGCCGAGTCCACCGCGGTCAGGGTGCGGTAGGTGTCCTCGGAGAAGTCCTCGTGCCCGGGGGTGTCGAGCAGGTTGACGATGCTGTCGCCGTAGGGGAACTGCATGACCGAGGAGGTCACCGAGATCCCGCGCTGTTTTTCCAGTTCCATCCAGTCGGAGGTCGCATGGCGCGCCGCCTTGCGGCCCTTGACCGTGCCGGCCATCTGGATGGCGCCGCCGAACAGCAGCAGTTTTTCGGTGAGTGTCGTCTTGCCCGCATCCGGGTGGGAGATGATGGCGAAGGTGCGGCGGCGGCGCGTTTGATCGAGAAGGTCGCTCATAGGGGGGGACTGGCATGGCAGCCGCGGTGCGGCTAAACCGCGGGATTATAGCGGTGCCTGCCGGGACGGGCACCATGGGATCGGCGCCTGGCGTGCGCTCAGAACTGATGTTGTGACCGAGATCCCGGGTACGCTGTCGTTGTCGTTGTCGTTGTCGTTGTCGTAATCGACTAATCCGACCACGATTACGATTACGACA